>JAVBSF010000278.1:0-36687 GCA_031556925.1 Pararhizobium sp. | reverse complement strand
CGGCCCAGGCGAAGGTCGCCTTCACCACCCGGTCGAGCGTGATGGCGCGCTTGCCGTCCTTGTGGTCGTAGACGCCGCTTGCAAACGACAGGTCGTCCTCTTCGCAATCGAGCAGAATGGCGGCCGCCGCCCGGCCGCGCTCGATGACCTGCTCGCAGGCCTTCTTCAGCGCCGAGCCGCCCAGCGTCATGCTGCGCGAGCCGAAGCTGCCGCGCCCGGTGGCGATCTTGTCGGTATCGCCCTGCACATGGCGGATATGGTCGAGCGGCACGCCCAGCCATTCATGCGCCATCTGTGCGAAGCTGGTTTCATGACCCTGACCGTAAGAGAAGGTGCCGGCATAGATGGAAAGCCCGCCATTGCTGTCGAAGCGCACTTCCATGCGCTCGCTGACGGTGGCGCAGACCTCGATATAGACGGCAAGACCGCGGCCGCGCAGCTTGCCCTGCGCCTCCGACCGGGCCTTGCGGGCCTCGAAGCCCGCCCAGTCACCCAGCTCCATGGCGGCATCCATGATCGCCTCGAACTCTCCGCAGTCATAGGTCTCGCCGATGGCGGTGCGGAACGGCATCTGCTCGGGGCGGATGAAATTGCGGCGGCGGATCTCGTCCGGCGTCAGGCCGAGTTCGGCGGCGGCGATATCGAGCATGCGCTCGGTGACCAGCGCCGCCTCCGGGCGGCCGGCGCCGCGATAGGTGGTCATGGTGCGGCTGTTGGTGAAGATGCCGTTGACCGTCACATGCATGGCCGGAAACGCGTAGACGCCCGACAGCATGCGCGTGCCGACCAGCGGCGGATGGGCCGTGGACGGCCCCAGCTGACAGCCGAGATTGTGGTTGACCACGACGCGCGCGCCCAGAACCGTGCCGTCCTTCCTGAGCGCGAATTCGGCATCGGCCACCTGGTCGCGGCCGTTGAAATCCGACAGGAAGGCCTCGCTGCGGTCGCAGACCCATTTGACCGGCCGGCCGATGCGCTTGGCCGCCCACAGAACCAGCACCTCTTCCGGATAGATGCCGCCCTTGGTGCCGAAGCCGCCGCCGACATCGCCGGAGACGACATGGATGCGGTGAGCCGGAACGCGCAGGATATGCTCGGCGAGAATGAGGCGGATGCGGTGCGGATTGGCCGTCGAACTGGTCAGATGCCAGCGGCCGTCGCCGGGATCGTAGGCGCCGATGCAGACGCGCGGCTCCATCGGATTGCCGGCCACCCGCTGGCTGCGGATGCGGGCGCGGGTGACGTGCTCGGCCTTGGCGAAGGCCTCGTCGGTGGCGGCGGCATCGCCGAGTTCATGGACGAAGCAGCGGTTTCCCGGCGCATGCGGCCAGACCAGCGGCGCGTTTTCGGCGATCGCCGCCTCGACGGTCGCCGCCACCGGCAGTTCCTCGTATTCCACCTCGATCAGCTCGGCCGCCTCGATGGCGGCGGCGAGCGTCTCGGCGATCACGAAGGCGACGGGCGAGCCGACCGCCACCACCTTGTCGCGCGACAGCGGCGGGAAAGGGGTCGGGTGATAGGTCTTGCCGGTGATGGTCGGGGGAATGCTGATGCAGGGGATTTCGCCCAGCCCGTCGCTGTCATAGTCCTCCGCCGTCAGGATGGCGACCAGACCCGGAGCCTCCAGCGCCGCGCTGACATCGATCTTGCGGATATAGGCATGGGCGACCGGCGAGCGCAGGAGATAGCCGCGCGCCTGGCGGGGCAGGTTGACATTGTCGGCGAAGCGGCCGTTGCCGGTCAGCAACCGGGGATCCTCGCGCCTGCGAACGGGCGCGCCGATGCCCTGGAAGTTCATTCCAGCTTCGGCATGGGTGCCATCGATGCGCGCGTCGTTCGGATCCACTTTGTTCAACATTCCATTGCAGCCTTGTCGCCTGTGGCCTTGCCGGGAAGGCGCGGGCAAGACATCTCGTTTCAGGGGTTCAGTAGCGATAGTCGTTTTCCTGCCAGAGCAGCTGAACCATCGATTCCGCGCTCCAGTCGGGCGCGGCCACATGGCGGTAACGCCCTGCGTAGTAGAGAAGCGGCTTGGTGTGCTCGCGCCGCATCTCCAGCGCCCGGACCTGCCCGACGAACAGCGTATGGTCGCCGCAGGCATAGTCGTGGGCGAGATCGGCGGCGAGGCGCATCGACGCGCCCTTGACGACCGGCACCCCGTCGAGCTCCTCGAAGACCGGCTCGCGCCCGGCCGTCGGCTTGCCGGCGAAATGGTTCGACACCCATTGATCGCTCTGGCCGAGAATGCTGATGCCGTAGTGGCGGGACTGCAGGATACGCTCGTGCATGCGCGCGGTCCTGGCCACCGACACCAGCACCAGGAACGGATCGAGCGAGCCGGACATGAAGGCGTTGGCGGTCATGGCATGGGTGACGCCGTCGAGCTGCGTCGAGATGACCACGACGCCGGTCGCGAAATGGCCCATGGCGTCGCGGAAATCGCGCGGGGTGAAATCGCGGCTGGAAGCGCTGGCTACGTCTTGCTGGGTTGCGGTCACGACGGGTTCCTTCCTCTTCAACGCTTGATCAGGCTGACATCGTCGGGATTGAACAGATCGCCCACGGTCCAGCCGTCGAGGTCGTATTCATCCATCGCCGATTGTGCGAAGGCCTTGAATCTATCCAGATTGCCCGCCCCCTGAGCGGCCCAGAGATTGGTCAGGCGGGTGATGTCGTTGCTGCCGATGTAGTTGATCTCGTAGAGCTCGTGGCGCGCCCCGAATTCCGAGCCGATGGCGTCCCACAGCATCTTCATCACCTTGACGCGCTCGACCGCATCGACGCCGCCGGAGCCGCGCAGATATTTGTCGAGATAGCCGCGGATCTCGGGGGTCTTGAAGTCGACGGTGTGCGAGTTGAGATAGATCAGCCCGCTCGCCACCACCTGCTCGATGATGTTCTTGATCTTGGGCATCGCCAGCTGGTTGAGCACGCGGTAAGCACCGGCGAAATGGGCGTCGGGACGCACCATGCCGTGCCACGGCACGCCGCTCTTGGCCATGGCGTCGGAGAGCGCCCAGAAGGCGTTGCGCCAGGCGATGACCTCGCCGAGCTGGGCCTGAACCCCGTGATAGTGCTTCGCGCCGGTGATCTCGAGCGCCCGGGTCAAGAGGCCGCAGATGAAATCGAGCTTGACGGCGAAGCGGGTGCAGCCATGCAGCGAGGCGCGCTCCAGAAAGCCGGATTCGGTGTTGAAGCGGTTGGCCGTATCGAGATCGTTATGGATGAACACGTCTTCCCAAGGCACGAACACGTTGTCCAGGACCAGGATCGCGTCGTTCTCGTCGAGGCGCGACGACAGCGGGTAGTCGAAGGGGCTGCCGGTCGCGGCGGCGCGATACTCGTTGGAAACGCGGCAGAGCAGCTTCACGCCCGGCGCGCCGGTCGGCACGATGAAGACGGGCGCGAATTTCGGATCGGCGATCGGAACCTGCGCGATATGGGCAATGAAGGTGTAGTGGGTCAGCGCCGAATTGGTAGCGACCACCTTGGCGCCGGTCACATAAATGCCGGCATCGGTTTCCTTGACGACCTTGACATAGACGTCGGAGCCGTCGGCGGTCGGCAGGTCGCGGTCAACAGGCGGATTGACGATGGCGTGGTTGACGAACCAGGTGCGCTCCTGCGCCTTGCGATACCAGCGGGCGGCATTCGCCTCGAAGCCGCGGTAGAAGGAGGCGTTGGCGCCGAGCGTCGCCAGGAATGAGCCCTTGTAGTCGGGCGAACGGCCCATCCAGCCCCAGGAGATGCGTTGCCACGCAGCGATCGCGTCGCGCTGGGCAAGCTGTTCCTCGGCGGTTCTGGGGGCCTGATAGAATTTCTGGGTATAGCCGCCCCATTCGGTGGGCGCGGTCAGCACGTCCCTTGTCTTCGGGTCATGCAGCGCGTCGTACATGCGCGCGATCATCCGGGCCGAGTTGCGGAATGCGGGATGCTGCGTGATGTTCTTCACGCGCTCGCCGTAGATCCAGACCTCGCGCCCGTCATCGAGGCTGTCGAGATACTCCTTGCCGGTGAAGGGGGTGAAGCTGCCGGCGCGAACGCCGGCAACCCCCATGTTCGTGTCCTCAGACATCGCCGCTTCCTGCCATGGCCTGGGCGGTGATTTCGAGCAGAATTTCCGGCTGGGCGAGGGCCGCCACCTGCACGAGCGTCGAGCAGGGGAAGTCGCCGGTGAAGAATTCCTGGCGGGCCTTCCAGATGCCCTTGTTGTCGGCCATGTTGGTGACGTAGATCGTCATGGTCGTGACGTCGGCCATGGAGCTGCCGGCACTTTCCAGGCAGTCCTTGATCTTGGTGAAGATGACCTTGGCCTGCTCATAGGCGTCGCCGACGCCATGGATGGTCTTCAGGTCGTTGGCGCGCGCGGTGAAACCCGAAAGCCAGATCTGATCGCCGACGCGGATCGTATTGGACCAGTGGCCCGGCGGATATTCCGCGACCTTGTCCGATATGAAACGCTGCTTCTTGTTAGCCATGACTGTTTTCCTTGCTTACGATGTGAACTTGCAAAATCAGCGGAAGAATTCGGGCGTCGGGTCCATGCCCCACTGCGACTTGGTCGGGCCCTTGTCGTCCAGCATGTAGTCCTTGCCGGCATAGTCGGCGTTGTTGACGTCGCCGTCGGTGTAGTGCTCGACACGGTTGCCGAAGGGGTCGCGCCAGTAGTCGAAGATCTGGCTGCCGATCAGATGGCGGCCGACGCCGATGTCGAGGTGGTAACCCTTGGACACCAGATGGTCGTGCGCGCCCATGACGGCGTCGAAATCGACCATTTCGAACGCGCAATGGTGGCAACCCACTTCGGACGACTCGTTGATCAGGATCGAGTGGTGATCGACCGGCTGGGCGCCGAGGTTGAAGCGGATGAAGGTGCCGACGGCCTTGTTGCCTTCCGGGATGATCATCGTGTCGGAAGACAGCATGTCGAAGCGTTCCTGCATCCAGCGCAGGGTCTGGTCGTGGCTCTTCACCTTGAGCACGAAATGGCCGAGCTTGAGCGCGACGCCCGGCTCGCGCTGCGGCCGCAGCGACTGGTTCAGGCGCTCCTTGCGGTCGCCCCAGTTGAAGGCGTTGGACGTACGGTGCGCGATCGGCGCAACCTCTTCCTGGCCCCAGACGGCATCGATCTGCAGGCCATCGGGATGGCGCATGCGCACGCGCCAGCCGCCGCCCGGCATATCGGTGATCGCCTCGACCGGGCCGGAGCCTTCCATCTTGGCAAGCGCTTCGAGGTCTTCCTTCGAAGACATCAGCAGGCCGCCGCCGATGAACTTGTTGTCGCCCTTGTAGGTGACATGGACGACAGGCGCGGTGCCGCCGCCGCGCAGGAACAGAACCTTGTCCGTCTTCTGGGCGGTCAGAAGCCCGAAGTCGTGCATGAAGGTTTCCATCACATCGAGGTCGGGCGCCTGATAGATGACATAGGCAAGATCGACTGCCTTGGGCATATTCATTCTCCTCCGTTCGGTTTCTTGAAGGTCAGCGCAGAACGCTGACGTCGTCGTTGTTGATCAGGTCCGGCACGGTCCAGCCGTCCAGGTCGTATTCGCTCATGCACTGATCGACGAGATCGGTCATGCCCTTCATTTCGCCGAGGCTCTCGGATTCCCAGAGGTTCTGCAGACGCGTGAGGTCGTTGGAACCGAGATAGTTGATTTCGTAGAGTTCGCTGCGGCCGCCGAATTCGGTGCCGATGCAATCCCACAGCAGCTTCATCAGCTTGACGCGGCCTTCCGCATCCACACCGCCCGAGCCGCGCAGGTAGCGGTCGAGATGCGGACGCAGTTCCGGCGCCTTGAAGTCGTTGGCGTGGGAGTTGAGGTAGATGAGGCCGCTCGAAACGCTGGCTTCGATGATCTGCTTGATCGCGGGATAGGCGATCTGGGAGATCGTGCGGTAAGCCGTGCCGAAGCGCGGATCGGGCTGGATCATGCCGTTCCACGGAATGTTGCTCTTGGCCATCGCGTCCGACAGGCCCCACATCGTGTTGCGCCAGGCAACGACTTCGCCGAGACGCGACTGGACGCCATGGAAGGCGCTGGTGCCGGTGATGTCGAGCGCCTTCTTCAGCGCGCCGGTGATGAAGTCGAGCTTGACGGCGAGACGCGTGCAGCCATGCATCGCGGCGCGGGCGTTGAAGCCGGAATCCGGGGCGAAGCGGTTGGCCTGCTCGACGTCGCCATGCATGAACACGTCTTCCCAGGGAACGAAGACGTTATCGAGCACGAGGATGGCGTCGTTTTCGTCCATGCGGCTGGAAAGCGGATAATCGAAGGGGCTGCCGAGAACGGCGGCGCGCTGCTCGTTCGAGGCGCGCGAGATCATCTTGACGCCCGGCGCGCCGGTCGGAACGATGAAGACCGGGGCGTAGGCCGGGTCCTTGATCGGGATCTGGCCGGCATGGGCGACGAAGGTGAAGTGCGTCAGGGCCGATGCGGTCGCGACCACCTTGGCGCCGCTGACATAGATGCCGGCATCGGTTTCCTTGACGACGCGGACATAGACGTCGGAGGCGTCGGCGCTGGCGGCGTTGCGGTCCACCGGCGGGTTCATGATCGCATGGTTGATGTACCAGGTGCGCTCCTGGGCCTTGCGGTACCAGCGCAGCGCATTGTCCTCACGGCCCTTGTAGAAGGCCGAGTTGGCGCCGAGCGTCGCCAGGAACGAGCCCTTGTAGTCCGGGGAACGGCCCATCCAGCCGTAGGAGACGCGCTGCGAGGCGGCAACAGCGTCACGGGCCGCAACCTGCTCGCCGACCGACTTCGGCGCGCGGAAATAGCGGTGGGTGAAGCCGCCCCATTCCGTCGGGCAGGTGATCACTTCCTTGGTGGAGGCGTTGTGCATGGCGTCGTAGAAGCGCGCGACCATGCGGGCGGAGTTGCGGAAGGCGGGATGCTCGGTGATCTTCTCGACCCGCTTGCCGTAGATCCAGACCTCGCGCCCGTCATCGAGGCTTTCGAGATATTCCTTGCCCGTGAACGGGATGAAGGTGGTGTTGGTCTTGTGAACGTTCATGTCAGGTATTCCTCTTCTCCAGGTCTCAATGCCGGCAAAGCTCCGGCGGTGTGGTTTCAACGGCGCGAGATGGCCATTGCGAAAATCAGGATCGCGCCGGTGGCCATGGTCTGGGCATAGGCGCCGACCTGCATCAGATTCAACCCGTTTTGAACCAGCATGATCAAAAGCGTGCCCATGAGGACCGCGAGCGTGCGTCCCTGGCCGCCGGCCAGCGCCACGCCGGAGATGACGCAGGCCGCGATCGATTCCAGCGGCAGGCTGGTGCCGATATTGGCCTCGCCGGTGCCCAGACGCGCCGTCAGCAGCAGGCCGGCAAGGGCGGCGAACAGGCCGGAAAGAATGAAGGCGGCGATATTCAGCCATTCGGTGCGCACGCCCGACAGCTTGGCCGCGCGCGGATTGCCGCCCGTCGCATAGATGTGACGGCCGAACCGGGTCCATTCCATCATGATATAGACGATGAGCACCAGCACCAGCGCGACGATGGTCGGCACCGGGAAACCGGCGATGCGGCCGAAACCGAATATCTCGCCGAGCATCGGCGGCATGCCGTAGATCGGAACGCCGCCCGAGACGAACAGCGTGACACCGAACAGGACCGAGGACATGCCGAGCGTCATCATGAAGGGCGGGATCTTCAGGAAGCTGACGCCGATGCCGTTGACGAGGCCCGCGCCCACGCCGATGACGACGCCGGTGCCGAGCCCGGCCAGAAGCGACAGCGACGGCGCATCCGGATAGGCGGCGAAGACCATGGCCATGACGATGGCGCCCGCCACCGAGGTTAGCGACACCGTGCTGCCGACCGACAGGTCGAGGCCGCCATTGACGATGATGATGAACTGACCGAGCGCAACGATCAGCAGGTAAACGGACTGGCGCGCCACATTGGTCAGGTTCGAAGCCGTCAGGAACTTGTCGGAGGCCAGCGAGAAGACGACGAGGGCGACGACGAACATGACCGGCAGCGCCAGCGCCTGTCTGTTGCGCACCAGCCAGCCGGCGAGCCTTGCCGCGCCGCTTTCCGTTTCGAGTGTGGTTGCAGTGGTCATCTATCGAGCCCCGTGATCAGAAGAAATGTTCGAGAATGCGATGCTCATCGTATTCCTCGCGTTGGAATTCGGCGGCCAGACGGCCCTCGCTCATCACGATCATGCGATGCGTCAGGCCCATCAGCTCGGGCAGGTTGGACGAAACGAGCAGGATGGCCGCGCCCCTTGCGCTCATTTCGGCAAGACAATCGTAGATCGCCAGGCAGGCGGCGATATCGACGCCCACGGTCGGCTCGTCCAGCACGAAGACGTCGATGTCCTGGCAAAGCCCCTTGGCCAGCAGAACCTTCTGCTGATTGCCGCCGGACAGGTTGGCGACGGGTTCGTCGAGCTTGGCCGCATCGAACTCCACCCGGCGGGAAAGATCCTGCAGGAGCCGGGTCTCGCGGCCGGGCTTGCGCCACATGCCGCGCAACGGACCATAGGCATAGGAGGAGAGCGACATGTTCTCGCGGGCGCTGCGACAGAGCGCCAGACCTTCGCCGCGCCGGTCGGAGGGACTGTACCACAGGCCGTTGCGGATCGCACGGGAAGGGTGGCCGACGCGGGCGACGCTGCCCTTGACGGCGATGCTGCCGAACGACAGTTTCCGCAGGCCGTAGCAGGCCTGCGCCAGCTCGCTCTTGCCGCAACCGACGAGACCGGCGATGCCGACGATCTCGCCCGCCCGCACCGTCAGGCTGGCATTCTTCACCTGCACGACACCGGCGGCCGGCGCCAGCGTCACGTCGTCCAGCGAAAGCCGGACCTCGCCAATATCCTTGCGCGGCGCCGGATAGATCTTCGACATCTGCCGGCCGGTCATCAGCCGGATCAGCTCTTCTTCCGGCGTCGTCGCCGGAACGGTGGCGATCAACTGGCCGTCGCGCAGGACCGAGACCCTGTCGCCGATCGCGGGAATTTCATGCATGCGGTGCGTCACGTAGATGATCGCCGTGCCCTGCGCCTTCAAACGTCGCACCAGCGCCAGAAGGGTCAGGCTGTCGTGTTCGGACAGCGAAGCGGTCGGCTCGTCGAGGATGAGCAGTTTCGGCGGACGGCGCAGCGCCTTGCAGATTTCGACCATCTGCTGCTTGCCGCGCGTCAGGCTCGCCACCTTGGCATCGACGTCGAGATCGAAGCCCAGTTCCGAGATCAGCCGCTGCGCCTCGGACCGGGCGGTGGGCTTCGAAAGGAAGCCGAAACCATTGACCGGCTCCTCGCCGAGCATGATGTTTTCGGCCACGGTCTGGTAGGGCACGAGCGAGAATTCCTGGAACACGGCGCGCACGCCATGAGCGCGGGCCTCGACGACGCTGTCGAAGCGGCCCTTCTTGGCGCCCATCTCGATCTCGCCGGCCGTCGGCGCGCCGGCGCCGGACACCATCGAGATCAGGGTGGATTTTCCAGCCCCGTTCTCCCCGAAGAGGATGTGCACCTCTCCGGGAAGGAATTCCATCGTCACGCTGTCCAGCGCCACGTGCTTGTCGTAGCGCCGGGTCAGGTTGCGTACCCGGAGGGTCGGTTGCGCCGCGGAAACGGACCGCAATATCTGTGCCTCATGCGAAGCGTGCATGTTCAGCCTGCCTTGTCGGATACGGGAACGATGACGGTTCGGGACGGATCAGTTGGTGTGATTGAACACCGGGCTGAAATCAGCCGGCTGCAACACCGTATTGATATCGAACTCGCCGACGGTCTTGTCGGTATAAACCTTGCCGATGGTGAAGACGTCGGTGTATTCCAGCTTGTTCTCAAGTACGCGCACCGCCTCGTCGAGCATGATGCGCGCCGTCAGGATGACGGGGGCGGCACCTGCCGCTTCGATATCACCGGTCTTCAGGCCTTCGTAGACGCCGGGGGTGGTGTAGACCGAAACGAGCTTCACCTTGTCGGCGACGCCGCGGGCCTTGAGGATCGGAACGGTCGCTTCGGCCATGACCGCCGTGCCGACGAGATAGTCGAGATCGTCATGGGTCTGGAGGACGTCTTCGACCAGAGCGGCCTGCACTTCCTTGCCGACGTCGCCATGCTTGGTTTCGACGACATTGACGGCGCTGCCTTCAATGGCCTTCTGGAAGCCGGCGTTGAAGGCCGTTACGAAACCTGCGCCAGCCGGTCCGGGAAGCCAGGCAACCTTCACTTCCTCGCTGCCGGCGGGATGCTTCTTCGCCAGGTATTCACCGGCGCGGAAGCCTTCGTCCTGCGGGCTGGTCAGCACGCGGGCGGCCGTATCCTTGGAGGTGACGCCGTTGATCGCGTCGATCACCGGAATGTTCTTTTCCTTGAGTTCCATCAGGAGATTGTTCATGCCGTCCTGGGCGATGGCGACCAGCACGACGGCGTCGGCGCCGCCGGCCACACAGTTTTCGACCTGCGAAATCTGGTTGCCCAGCTGGTTATAGCCGCCGGCATCCAGGCTCTGCATGTTGACGCCGAGCAGCTTGGCTTCCTCGACCATGCCGTAATTGGCGGCGACGAACATCGGATCCTTCAGGTGCGGATAGGAGACGCAGATATTCCAGGCCTTGGAGGCCTTGCCGCTGGCGCTCAGCGGAACGTAATCGAAGACGCCCGTGGAGCCGTCCGTCTTGGTCGCGTTGACCTTCAGCGGATACCAGTCGGCGGCCATCGCGCTGCCGGTGATCGCGGCCAGAGCGACGCCCGCGAGGACGCAATTCTTCAGTTTGGAAGTCAGGTTCATTTGTGGTTCCCCATTGAAAAACAATGACTAATTTCGTTCGGCTCTTGTCGGCCTTTCGATCAGGAAACGATCAACGGGGTGATAAGTCAATTGACAATAATTACCACTCTTCATAACCTAATAGTTATCACCTCGGCAGCACGAAAACGCGCCCTGGACCAACGCGCGCGTGAGGAGACGCGAAGTGACGCAAATCGAACGGTTTTTCCGCAACGGCATGAATTTCCGCCATCTGCGCCTGCTGGTTGCGCTCGATGACTATCGAAACGTGCGGCGTGTCTCGGCCTATCTCAACGTGACGCAACCGGCCGTGTCCAAGACGCTCGCGGCGATGGAAGCGGGCATGGGCATACAGCTCTTTCACCGCACCAATGTCGGCATGGAACCGACCATGCTGGGCGCCGCCCTGATCCGCCACGCCCGCGAAATCCTGGCGCGCATCTACGACACCCAGAACGAACTGCTCGACATCAACCAGAACCGCGTCGGGCGCATCTCGCTCGGGGTTCTGCCCGCGGCCTCCGTCATCATGGTGCCGAAGCTGATCGCGCGGCTGGAGGGCATGGCCTCGTCGGTCACCATCAAGGTGATGGAGGGAACGATGGCCTCGCTTCTTCCGGCGCTGCGCGCCGGCGATATCGATCTGGCGATCGGGCTTCTGCCCTATGCGCCGCTGCCCGGCGAATTCACCAGCGAACTGCTGATGCTCGACCCGATCGTCGCGACGGTGCGCCACGGCCACCCGCTGGAGCGCGTCAAGCGGTTGAGCTGGGAGGATCTCGCCCAGTTTCCGATCATCCTGCCGCCCGCCAGCGCCACGACGCGCCTGCCGATCGATTCGATCCTGGCGTCGCAGCGTCTCACCGTTCCGGCGCGGCGGGTGGAAACCGTTTCCACCATGGCCAGCGTCGGCGCCCTGCAATTCACCGATTCGGTCGCCTTCCTCGCCAAGACGCTGGCCATGCATTTCGCCGGCCTCGGCGTGACCTCCGTCCTGCCGCTCGACATGCCCGACGCGACCTTGCGCATGGGCATGATCTGGATGACCGGGGGACGCTTCACCAAGGCCCAGGAGGTGACCCAGGGTCTGCTGAGATCGGTCTGCGACGAGATGCAGGCGGCGGTCTGAGACCCCGCCGCGACCCTGTCTCTTCATAGGAAAAATATGCCGGACATAGCCTCTCCATAACGCGGCGTTATACCCGATCGACAAAAACGCTATTTGGCGGGTTTTCCGGCCCGATCTATCGTCGGATCCAACGTTTCACCGGACAGTGCCGAACCATGTCGATCACCGCCACGCTTGCCCAGTTCGCCGCAACCCTGCCCAGCGGCGATGTGCCCGCTGCCGTCAAGAGCCGGGCGCTGGCGCTGGCGACCGATCTCGCCGGCTCGATCATCCGCGCCGGAAACGAGGCGGAATCGACGCCGTCGATGCTCGCCATGATCGAACGCCTCGGCCTTGCCGGTCCGGGCGAGTGCACCGTGTTCGGCCTGTCGCGGCGCTATGGCCCGGCAACCGCCGCCCTTCTCAACGGCGCGCTCGGCCATTCGCTCGATTTCGACGACACCCATTCGGATTCCTCGCTTCATCCGAGCGCCCCGGTCGTGCCCGCAGCACTGGCCGCCGCCGAGATGGTCGATGCCGGCGGGCAGGATCTGCTGGCGGCGATCGTCGTCGGCATCGAGGTCTGCTGCCGGCTGGGAATGGCGCTCGATCCGACCGCCCACTACGCCCGCGGCTTCCACCCCAGCGCCACCGCCGGCACCTTCGGCGCGGCGGCAGCGGCCGGCCGGCTGCTCGGGCTCGACGCCCGGCAGATGGAGGCCGCCTTCGGCGTCGCCGCCAGCCAGGCCTCCGGATCGCTGCAATTTCTTGAAAACGGCGCCTGGAACAAGCGCTATCAGGTCGGCGAAGCGGCCATGAAGGGCCTGATCGCCGCGACGCTCGCGGCCGAAGATTTCGTCGGCGCCACCGATGCGCTCGACGGCAAGCACGGCTTCCTCAAGGGCTACAGCGACGGCGCCCGGCCGCAACTCGCGGTCGCGGATCTCGGCTCGGTCTGGGAAACCATGCGCGTCGGCGTCAAGCCCTATCCCGCCTGCCGCTATACCCATGCGGCGGTCGACGGGCTGCTGGCCTTGCAGAAGGAACAGGACTGGACGCCGAACGACATCACCGCGATCGCCGTCGGCCTGCATCGCAACGGCATCGCGCTGGTCGGCGCGCCGCTGGAGGCCAAGCGCAAGGCGCGCAGCATCGTCGACGGCCAGTTTTCCATGCCCTTCGCCGCCGCCGTCGCGCTGCTGCGCGGTCGCTTCGGCTGGGACGACTACGATCTTCTCGGCACGTCCGAGGCCGATGCCATCGCCGGCCGCGTCGATGTCCATCGCGACGAAAGCCTCGAAGACCTGCGCCATCCCTTCGGCGCGACCCTGACCGTCACCGCTCGCGGCGAGACGTTCCAGCGGCGGATCGCCGATCCCTCCGGCGAGCCCGAGACGTTTCCGGACGCGCAGGCCTGCGCCGCGAAATTCGAAGCGCTCGCCGGCCCGGTGCTGAACGAAGCCGCTCATCTCTGGCTCGACCGTTTCCGCAGCCTGCCGGACGCTCCCTCCATCCGCCGGCATTTCCGTTAAGGCCGGCTCAGGCTAGCAACAGCGATAGCGTTTCGATATACATATCCTCTCGACAATAAGAGGACGTGATGGATCTCCGGCAGCTTCGCTATTTTGTGGCCATCATCGAGCAGGGATCCTTTTCGCGCGCGGCGAATGTGTTGCACATCGCCCAGCCGGCGCTGTCGCTGCATGTGCGCAACATGGAGGCCGAGCTTGGCGCCCCGCTGCTGTTCCGCAGCCCCAAGGGCGTGCTGCCGACGGAGGCGGGCATCACGCTGCTGCGTCATGCGCGCATCATCCTCGACCAGTTCCTGATCGCCGAGGAGGAGGTTCGCGGCTTCCAGAACGATCCTTCGGGCGAGGTGCGGCTCGGTCTGCCGGGAACGATCAGCCAGCTTCTCGCCGTGCCGCTGATCACTTGCGTGCTCGCCCGCTTTCCGCGCATCAAGTTGAGGATCTCCGAGGCGATGAGCGGCTTCGTGCTGGACTGGATGCGCACGGGGCAGGTCGATCTCGCCGTTCTCTACGACGACGCTGGCGATCCCGCGATCCGCGCGACGCAGCTTCTGGAAGAGGATCTGATCCTGTTCGGCCCCGCCGGCAACAAATCGCAGCACGAGGGCCGGCCAGCCGCTGGCGCCCCGATAGCCTGTGCCGAGGTCGCCTCCCTGCCGCTTATCCTGCCGGGAGAAGGCCATTCCCTGCGCACGCTCCTGGACCGCGCCGCGCTTACCGCAGGCCATGGCCTGACAACCGTGATCGACATCGATTCCTACAGCAACATCAAGAAGCTGGTCGCCGAGGGCTTCGGCTACTCGGTCCTGCCGGAAGACGCCGTGGGGCGCGAGGTGGCGGAGGGGCGGCTGGAAAAATGGTCGATCCATTCGCCCCGGATCCGCCGCAGCGTCTATCTCTGCCATGCCAACGACCGGCCGCTGACCAACGCCGTTTCGGCCGTGCGGGCGCTTGCCCGCGAAACGTTGGTGCGGCTGGCGCTGGAAGGCCAGTGGCTGGGCGCGACGCCGGTTTCGCCCGGCGACGGAAAGGACGAGACATCACATTCCGATATGGCGGATAGATAGTTCATATATTTGAATTATCGTTCGCGCCCTGCCAGACTTCGCCTCAAACCAAGATATCGGAGACAGGCGAATGAACCTTCACGCAGACGACACCTACAAGGACATTCGTGACGCCGTGCGCGCGCTGTGCGGCGAATTTCCCGCCGAGTATCACCGCCGTATCGACGAGGCCCGCGCCTATCCCGAGGAATTCGTGGATGCGCTGACCAAGGCGGGCTGGATGGCGGCGCTGATCCCCGAGGAATATGGCGGATCGGGCCTCGGCCTCACCGAAGCCTCGGTCATCATGGAAGAGATCAACCGTGCCGGCGGCAATTCCGGCGCCTGCCATGGCCAGATGTACAACATGAACACGCTGATCCGCCACGGATCGGAAGAGCAGCGCCGGAAATACCTGCCCAAGATCGCAAGTGGCGAGCTGCGCCTGCAATCCATGGGCGTGACCGAGCCGACCACCGGCACCGACACGACGCAGCTGAAGACGACCGCCGTGAAAAAAGACGGCCGCTATGTCGTCAACGGCCAGAAGGTCTGGATCAGCCGCATCCAGCATTCCGACCTGATGATCCTTCTCGCCCGCACCACGCCGCTTTCCGAGGTGAAGAAGAAATCCGAAGGTCTCTCCATCTTCATCGTCGACATCAAGGACGCCATGAAGAAGGGCATGGAGGTCCGCCCGATCCTCAACATGGTCAACCACGAGACCAACGAACTGTTTTTCGACGACCTCGAAATTCCCGAGGAAAACCTGATCGGCGAAGAGGGCAAGGGCTTCAAGTACATCCTGACCGGCCTCAACGCCGAGCGCACGCTGATCGCCGCCGAATGCATCGGTGACGGCTACTGGTTCACCGAGAAGGTTAGCCAGTATGTCACCGAGCGCCGCGTCTTCGGCCGCCCGATCGGCCAGAACCAGGGCGTGCAGTTCCCGATCGCCGAAGCCTTCATCGAGATCGAGGCCGCCAACCTGATGCGCTACGAGGCCTGCCGCCTCTATGACGCCCAGCAGGACTGCGGCGCGCAGGCCAACATGGCGAAATATCTCGCCGCCAAGGCAAGCTGGGAGGCGGCCAATGCCTGCCTGCAGTTCCATGGCGGTTTCGGCTTCGCCTGCGAATACGATGTCGAGCGCAAGTTCCGCGAGACGCGTCTCTATCAGGTCGCGCCGATCTCGACCAACCTCATCCTGTCCTATATCGCCGAGCATGTGCTCGGCCTGCCGCGGAGCTTCTGATGGACACGCTTCCCCTGACCGGCCTGACGGTCGTCGCCATCGAGCAGGCGGTCGCGGCCCCCTTCGCCAGCGTGCGGCTGGCCGATGCCGGCGCGCGCGTCATCAAGATCGAACGGCCCGAGGGCGATTTCGCCCGCGGCTACGATTCCGTCGCCAAGGGCCAGTCGAGCTATTTCGTCTGGCTGAACCGGGGCAAGGAATCGGTCGTCATGGACCTGACCACGCCCGAGGGCCGTCAGGCGCTGGGCGATCTTCTCGCCGAAGCCGACGTGCTGGTGCAGAACCTGAAGCCCGGCGCGCTGGCGCGGCTCGGCTTCGACAACGAGCGCCTGTCGCGGGATTTTCCCCGGCTGATCACCGCCTCGATCTCCGGCTATGGCGAGGGCGGCCCGATGGCCGAGCGCAAGGCCTATGACCTTCTGATCCAGGCCGATTCCGGCCTGTGCTCCATCACCGGCGGCCCGGACGGCCCGGCCCGCGTCGGCATTTCCATCACCGACATCGCCACCGGCGCCACCACCTATTCGGCGATCCTCGAAGCGCTGATCCGGCGCGGCGTCACCGGCAAGGGCGGCCATATCTCGATCTCGATGTTCGACGTGATGGCCGACTGGCTGACCGTGCCGCTGCTCAACCACGAGGGCGGCAAGAGCCCGAAGCGCATCGGCCTTGCCCACCCTTCCATCGCCCCCTACGGAGTCTTCACCTGCAAGGACGGCGGGCAGATGCTGATTTCGGTGCAGAGCGACCGCGAATTCGCCAAGCTGGCCGACATCTTCCTTGGGCAGCCGGAACTGGCGAAGGATCCGCGCTTCGCCACCAATGTCGCCCGCGTCGCCAACCGCGCCGAGACCGACGCGGAAGTCGGCCGCGCCTTTGCCGGACGCACCCTTGCCGAAGCGACCGAGGCGATCCTGAAGGCCGACGTCGCCTTCGCCACCGTCAACGACATGGAAGGGCTGTCGCAGCATCCGCATCTGCGACGGATCACCGTCGAGACACCCGCCGGGCCGGTCAGCTATCCCGCGCCCGCGCCGGTCTTCGTGGGCGAAACCCGCAGCTACGGCGCGGTGCCCGCTCTGACACCCGGAGGCAAATGATGGAGCTGGATATCGACCATCTGCGCGGCTGGATCGGCCGTGAGGAGACCCGCGCCGAAGCGGTGACGCCGGCGCTTGCAGAACGTTTCAACGCCACCTTCGACCGCGCCGACGAGACCGGAGCCGGAGCGACGGCCCCGCTCCTCATTCACCTGTGCCTTGCCCAGCCCGCGGCGGCGACGGCGAGCCTCGGCGCGGACGGCCACCCGGCGCGCGGCGGTTTCCTGCCGCCCGTTCCGCTGCCCCGCCGAATGTGGGCGGGCGGCGGCTTTACCTTTCATGGCGATATTCGCATCGGCGAAACGGTGACGCGCCGCTCGACCATCACGGATGTCACGGTGAAGGAAGGCCGCAGCGGCACCCTCTGCTTCGTCACCGTCACCCACGACATCGACGCTGACGGGCGCCCGGTGATGACGGAGCGTCAGGATATCGTCTATCGCGGCTTCGAGGCGCCGGGCGGTGGCGGCGCGCCCAGCGGTGGCGCAAAGACGCCCCCCACCGCGCCCGAAGGCGAACATCGCCGCGCCGTCACCCCGTCGGCCCCGCTGCTGTTCCGCTATTCCGCCCTGACCTTCAACGGCCACCGCATCCATTACGACGCGCCTTACGCGCGCGCCGAAGAGGGATATCCCGGCCTCGTCGTCCATGGCCCGATGCAGGCGACGATGCTGGCACAATTCGCAGCCGATATCCGCGGCCTCCGTCCGGCCCGTTTCGAATTCAGAAGCCTCGCGCCGCTGTTCGACACCGGCGACTTCACCCTGAACGGGGCCGACGACGGCGACGGCCTGAAACTGTGGACCGCCCGCATCGGCGGCCCGGTCGCCATGGAGGCGCGCGCAGTATGGTAGATCTCGCAACCATCCGCGCACCGCTGTTCGTCCCCGCCAACCGGCCGGAGCGCTTCGCCAAGGCTGCCGCCTCGGGCGGGGACGCCGTCATTCTCGACCTGGAAGACGCCGTCGCCCCCGAGGCCAAGGAAGCGGCAAGGGCCGCCTTGACGACGGATTTCACCGATCTGCCCGTGCTGGTCCGCATCAATGCCCATGGCACGCCCTGGCATGAGGAGGATGTGGAGGCCGTTGCCGCTCTTGCGGTCGCCGCCGTGATCGTGCCGAAGGCCGAGAACGGGGCGAGCCTGTCGGCGATCGCCACCGCCGTTGGCCGGCCGGTAATTGCGCTGATCGAGACGGCCCGCGGACTGGCCGAGGCCCGCGCCATTGCCGCCGCTGCGGGCGTGGAACGCATCGCCTTCGGCTCCATCGACTTCTGCGCCGATCTCGCCATGGCCCATCTACGCGAGATCCTGCTGCCGGTGCGGTTCGAACTGGTGCTGGCCTCGCGCCTTGCCGGGATCGCCGCCCCCATCGACGGCGTGACCGTGCAGCTCGGCGATCCCGAAATCTGCCGGGACGACGCCGCCCATGCGCGCGCGCTCGGCATGTCGGGCAAGCTCTGCATTCATCCCGGCCAGATCGAGCCGGTCAAACGGGCCTTCGCGCCTGACGAAGCCGAAATTGCGTGGGCACGACGTGTGCTCGCCGCCGGCGGCGGAGCCGTATCGGTCGACGGCGCCATGGTCGACGAACCCGTCCGCATCCGCGCCCGCGCCATTCTGGGACAGCTTGCCTAACGCATTTCCAGGAAAAGTGCGAAGCGGTTTTCCGTCCGGAAATGCGTAAAAACAAATCGTCAGGGTGTTTTCGCGATTCGAAGAAAGGCGGAAACGCGCTAGGTGTGTGGCCTCGAGGCCCTCTCGTCACGCCAACCCGCACTTGTCCTTTCAGGCAAGTCACTGGCCACATACAAGGTCGACGATTGCATCCGCGTTTTCAATGTGATCACCGCGCCAGCACACGTGCCCATCGGGACGAACCAAAACAAATTTACGATGATAGAGCGTGGCAATCCGTAAATTGTCGATCCGCTCCACAGCGCATGGAGCATGTCGTGCTCTGAATGCGGCGAGCAACGGTTCCGCGTCTTGCATATCTCCAAGCGCCAAAAGCACAAATCCCTCACCGAAGAGATCCAGGGCGCTGTCACGTAAACCCCGTATCATTATTTGCGGGATAGGACGTCGGCATGAAAATGCCTACCGTAAGCTACAAGCGCCATCGTTTCCCGCCTCAGATCATCGCCCGTGCGGTCTGGCTCTACTACCGGTTCCCCTTGAGACTGTGTCTAGTCGAGGAAATGCTTCTGAAACGCGGTGTCGTGGTCTCCTACGAAACGATCCGCCGCTGGGGCAAGAAGTTCGGCCCCCATTATGCTCGCCGCTTACGCCGCAAGCAGCCGAGCCGCCATGACATCTGGCACCTGGATGAAGTCGTCGTCACCATCGCTGGCCGAAAGCACTGGCTATGGCGCGCCGTCGATCAGGACGGCTATGTCCTCGACGAAATCGTCCAGAACCGCCGCAACGCCAAGGCGGCCAAGCGATTGCTGACGCGCCTGTTGAAGAAACAGGGCGTCGCACCGAAGCGCATGATCACAGACAAGCTGCGCTCATATGGAGCGGCCAAGCGTCAGGTGAGGCCGGATGTCGAGCACCGGTCACACAAAGGATTGAACAACCGCGCCGAGAATTCACGTGTGCCGCTGCGAAAACGAGAGCGGGTGATGCAAGCTTTCGATCGCCAGGAAGCCTGCAGCGTTTCGTCTCGATCTTCTCGGCTCTCCGCAATCTCTTCATTCCACCTCGCTCAAAACGCTCCGCTCTCGCCACACATATTCACCGCCTGCAGGCCGTGGCGGAGTGGAAGGCCGTCACCATACTCAGATGACAACCGCGCCGCAGGTCTCGGCGCGTGCACGCCAGACAACGTGACATCGCCGAATGACTCCGTGTGCGGCCAGCCATCAATTGCAGTTTAAAAAGAAAGCGATCATGCGCCACGGCGTCGACGAGACAAATATGCTTTAATCTCATCGAGAGGTCCGAGGCTCTCCTTGCGCAACGCTCGCGTGGGTTAATCCACAGACCAGAAGCGTTCACGCTTAACAGCGCGGTGCAACGCGATCGGTTTACAAACGGAGAGGACGAGGCCCGGAAAAATGCTTTGCGCGCCTGTCGCAGCAGTCGCTATTGGCCGCTCTATTACAGCATGGACGCTTTGCGTATGCGGTGAAAGCATTCGCAGGCTCGATCTTCCATTCCTGCCCGATCCAGGATCACAACATCGCCTCGGGAGTATTCCAGGAGCCCGTCGGACTGCAATTGCGAGCAAACAGCGCTCACGGTTGCGCGGCGCAGACCCAACGCCTCCGCAATGACTTGCTGTCGCAAGCTGAAACGATCAGCCGGGACGCTGTCATGCGCTGTCAGAAGCCATTTGAGTATTCTCTGCTCCGCAGCATGAAGACTGTTGCAAGCCACCGTTTCCATCAGTTGCGTAATCAGGGATTTCGCATAGCGCAGCATGGCTTCCCGGACACAGTGAAACTCCCCGAGCGCCTCGTCCAAATCACGGATATCGAGCCAGGAGGCGTAGCCCGGGATTTGCACGACCGACTTACCCAACGTTCCACCACCGCCCATAATCAGCACGAACCCAAGAAAGCCTTCGTGGCCTATCGTTGTTTTTTCAACGCTTTTTCCGTCGAACATGTCGGCCATGAGCGAAATCAGGCCCGAGTGAGGAAACACGGCATGCGTAAACGGTGCACCCTCTTCGTATATTACTTCACCGGCAGTCATGGGCCGGGTTAATGCCTTTTTCGCGATGAATTCCTGAGCTGCAGGCCTCAGAGAAAGCAGTATGCGATTGCGAACAAAATGCTCTTCCAAATGAATGTCCCGTAGATGCCGTTTCAACTGTGTGGGGGTAAGCATGGCCTTAACACACTTAGTAAATGAACGATACCGATCACAGGTCGTTTCGCAATTTTTCACGCAAGCGTCAGCTCAATCATCTCTATACACTTCGCGTTAACTCTTTTTATGCACGTTATAGTTCATATGTAATTGCGCTGATGGACATCTGACGGTAAGCCCGGTGAGGGCATTTGAAATGCAGAGCGGCGCCGCAGACGATTGCAATAATGAAAGTGACGGCTCTCGATACCGGTAATGTGGAACGAGAAAAGCATCGATAAGCAGGCGCGATACCGATCCGTTTTGAGATCGGCGCGACTGGATTCCAAGCGATCTTAGCCGGTCCACGCCGGGGAGCAGATCGCGTCTATGTCTCGAATATGAAAGCGAAGCAACCGGTTGCTGTACCGGGGGCCTGATCGCCTACGCCCTGATCAATCGGAGGAAATTCATCATGTCGCCCCACGCTCTTCGCTCACATCATGACGGTACGAATACCGGCTCCAGCGAGCCATGCTCTCAAAGACACAACGTTGCCCGCCGTCTTGAATTTATGCAACTGGATGATTCCGGCCGTGCGAGCATTCGCTCCCTCAGGGCTGTAGTGGAGCGCGAACTGCCGAAAGGCCTCGACAAGTTCTACGCACAGCTCCGACAGACTCCCGAGGTAAAGCAGTTCTTTTCCTCGGAAGAACACATCTCCCATGCCAAGGGAGCACAACAAAGCCATTGGTCCAGCATTTCAGATGGCAACTTCGACGATTACTATGTGAACAAGGTCAGAACGATCGGCTCGGTCCACGCCAGGATCGGTCTTGAACCGCAATGGTATATCGGCGGTTACGCGATCATTCTCGATCATTTGATCAACAGCGCCGTCGAGGAGTTGTTCCCGAAGGGAAGGCTGTTTTGCAGGAAGACTATGAAGCCAAACGAGTTTGGCAAAGCACTCGCAAGTCTCGTGAAGGCTGTCTTGCTCGACATGGATCTGGCGATCTCCGTCTATATCGACGAAGCGGAAGTTGCAAAACAGAAGGCACAGGCGCAAGCGATCGCTGCGGAACAGCGGCTGGTCACCGAGTGTTTTGGCAAGGCGATGGCGGCGATCGCCGCCAAGGATGTTGGATATCGCATTACTGATGACCTTCCGGAGGTTTACCGCGAACTGAAGCATGACTTCAACAACGCCCTCCAGCGGCTGTCCATCACCATTGCCGAAATTGATGCCGGGGCGTCGCAGATCCATTCCGGCGCTGAGGAAATTCGCGCCGCTACCGATGACCTTGCCAGACGAACGGAACATCAGGCCGCGTCCGTCGAACAGACCGCGGCCGCGCTCGAGCAGATCACGACGACCGTCAAGGACTCGAGCCGGCGGGCTGAAGAAGCGGGGTCTCTTGTTGCCAAGGCCAAGTCCGGCGCAGAGAAATCGGGGGATGTCGTCAAGCGGGCTGTGACCGCCATGGGCGCGATTGAAACTTCCTCCAAGGAAATCTCCAACATCATCGGCGTCATCGACGATATTGCCTTTCAGACCAACCTGCTCGCTCTTAACGCCGGGGTGGAGGCGGCACGTGCGGGTGATGCCGGAAAGGGCTTTGCCGTCGTTGCCCAGGAGGTGCGCCAGCTTGCCCAGCGCTCGGCGAACGCGGCGAAGGAAATCAAGGCCCTCATCATCACGTCCGGAGAACAGGTGAAGTCCGGGGTTTCCCTTGTTGCCGATACGGGCGCAGCACTCGTCGCCATTGTCGATGATGTAAGGGAAATCAACCACCATATTGTCTCAATTGTCGAAACCGCTCGAGACCAGTCAACAGCGCTTCAGGAAATAAACGCCGCGGTCAACTCTATGGACCAAGGCACGCAGCAGAATGCGGCCATGGTGGAGGAGACGACGGCAGCAAGCTACGGGCTGGTTTCCGAAGTGTCCCGGATCGCCGAAATGCTGAGCGAATTCATTATCGGCACGGATATTCAAAAATCGCGGTACAGCAGGTCGGATGCCGGCGGCTCGCCAGATGTTGGCCATCGCACCGCGGTTCGGCGTTCAGCCTCGAGGGTGTCGTCCGTAACGGCTTAGCGACAAGTGTTCGGCGATGCTTTGAGCATCTTTTGATTTCGGCGGGCGCCAGAACGCCTTCGCTTGCAACTTTGTCTCCCCAGAAAGCACACCATGTATCCGAAACGATTTTCGTATCCTGTCGAGAATAGTCACGGCTCCGGCGACAACCTTGTTCCAAGTGAGATGACCACCGACTGCCGTCAGGGCTGCCGTATGGCGAGTGGTCTTTCAAAACTGATTTCGGCCATGCAGTCGGAACTCAACGCTTACAAGGCAGCGCTGGACCAGCACGCCATCGTCGCGATTACGGATCGCAAGGGCAAGATAACACATGTGAACGAGCCATTCTGCCGCATCAGCCGATACAGCAGAGATGAACTTGTTGGCCAGCACCACAACATCATCAACTCCGGACATCATCCCAGGGGTTTCTTCCGTGGCATGTGGCGCGACCTCGTTGCCGGTAAGACATGGCGCGGCGAAATCTGCAACCGGACCAAGGATGGCGATCTCTACTGGGTCGATACCACCATCGTTCCCTATAGGGACGAAATTGGCGCGACCAATGGTTACGTTTCGATCCGCTACGACATCACGGAGCGCAAGAGGACCGAACAGAATTTGAACGCGGAGAACGTCCTGCGGAAAGAGGCCGAGACATTGCTGCGCGACATCATTGAAACCATTCCAGACGGCGTAGCTGCCTTCGACAAGGATGAGAAGCTGATCCTTTTCAACAAGGCGTATCGCGATTTCCACGACACGGTTGCCGAGGAAATCAGGACAGGTGTTCGGTTTGAGGACCTGATGATGCTTGCCATCCAGCGCGGCCAGTTCGCGATCGCCGACGAAACGGAGGACGGCATGGCCAGTTTGCTGGAGGCGCGGCTGAAGGCGTTTCGCCGACCGGGCGGTCCGCTAGTTCAGCACCTCAAGAACGATCGCTGGCTGCTGGTGCGGGAGCGGCAATCCGCATCCGGCAACACTGTGGGAGTTCGCACTGATATCACTGATCTGAAGCGGGCGGAGTTCGTCATCAAGCAGCAGGCGGAACACGATCCCTTGACAGGCCTGTTCAATCGCTCAGTGCTCGGTCCTTTTCTTCAGCGCGCTTGTGTTCGCGCCCAACGCGGCAATTATACCGGCGCGCTGGTGATTGCCGATCTCGATGATTTCAAGGCGATTAACGACACGCTCGGACATGATGCAGGCGATGTGCTGCTTCAGGCGATCGCCTCCCGCTTGTCCTCGGCTCTTCGCGTCAACGACATCATCGTTCGGCTGGGCGGCGATGAGTTCGCGTTCATCTTACCGAAAGTCCCCGGCCAAGAGGCATTCATCCGCCTCCTGGATCGGATATTCAAGTCGGTTGCGCAACCTGTTGCCATCGGCTCGCATCAAATCATCCCCAGATGCAGCCTTGGCATCAGCCTCTTCCCGGATCAGGCCACGGCACCCACCGATTTGATGAAAGATGCCGATATCGCGCTCTATGTGGCAAAGAGCAGCAATCGCGGCGGGTATCGTATCTTCGACACGCACATGCGCGCGGCTGTCGAGGAGCGCGAGCGGCTTGCCGCGTCTCTGCGCACGGATTTGGCCGCCGGGCGGCTATCCGTCGCGTTGCAGCCGCAGATCGCCCTGGAGAGCGGTAAGCACATCGGCTTCGAGGCGCTGGCGCGTTGGCGCCTCAACAACCAGTCGGTCTCTCCGGCCGAATTCATCCCTATTGCGGAGGAGACAGGATCGATCATTCCGCTCGGAACCTACGTGTTGGAAACGGCGCTCGCAACGATTAAGACGCTCGGACGCTCAGGGTTTGCTGTCGGAACATTGGCCGTCAATGTTGCTGCCGCCCAACTCAAACTCGACGACTTCGTGGCGCAAGTCGCGGCCATGCTGCGGCATTATGGAGTAGCTCCGGCCAACCTGGAGCTCGAAATTACGGAAAATACCCTTCTCGATCGTGCTTTCGATACCATTGCCCGCTCACTGTGTGAGCTCAAGCGCCTTGGCGTGAAGATCGCTCTTGACGATTTCGGGACAGGCCACGCGTCCCTCGTGCATTTGAAGCGCCTCTCCGTCGATCGCTTGAAGATTGACAGGTCCTTCGTAAGCGACATCGAGACCAGTCACGACAGCGGGACGATTTCGAGAACAATTATCGGTCTTGCCCACAGCCTTGGATTGCAGGTGGTGGCGGAGGGGGTGGAGACCGAAAGGCAGCTCGCCTTCCTTCGGCAGCATGGCTGCGATTTCGGCCAAGGCTACCTGTTCGGGAGACCGCTCGAAGGCCAGCAAATCAGGGATTATCTGGGCGTGTCGCGAATATTTTAACCGGCTTCGGTCATCCCCTGAAGAATGCCTTTTCCATGCATCGTTAATCTTTTGAAGTCTGAAGACGCGGGCAAGTGCATCATTTTGATCGTCGACCGTGCAACCACAGACAACGTGACATCGCCCGCTGAGCTGCTGAACGACAATGATATCGAAACGCTGCGCCATCTCGTAAACACGGGCATGGGCGCTAACCCGCTGCGCGCCATCACCTCCGACCTCGCCTATGTTGAGGCCTGGGCACTAGCGACAACAAAGCGGTCGCTGCCTTGGCCGGCGCCCGAGGCGGAAATGGTTGTAGTCGTCCGCCCATTCAGCAATAGCGCTGCGGGCATGCTCGAGACCAAAGAACAGGCTTTCATTCAGCAACTCGTCACGCATGCGACCGTTGAAGCTCTTGACATAGCCGTTTTGCATTAGCCTTCCTGGTGCGATGTAGTGCCAGTCAACCTTTTGATCTTTCGACCAGGCGAGGATGGCGTTCGAGGTGAGTTCTGTGCCGTTGTCCGAAACAATCACTCCCGGTTTCCCCCGCCGATCAGGGGACAGAGTTCGTGTCGCGCGATCTCGACCTTTGGGCGTATGCCAAGGGTGTGATCCTGGACTTCTCACGACCGGGAGAACCGACCGACAATGCCTTCATCGAAGCGTTCAACGGCCGCTTCCGGGCCGAATGCCTGAACCAACATTGGTTTCTGACCCTTGCGGACGCCCGCGAAAAGATGGAGGATTGGCGCAGAGACTACAATGAGGTTGGCCTCATGGTGCGATCGGCAACAAAGTACCGATCGCACTAATGAATCCAGGAAGCGCCGCCAGCCCGCTTCCCTGAGATAGGCCGGAAAACTCTACCATCCGCTGGCCCAGAAACCTGGTGCAGTTCAGACCTCAGACAACTGCAACTGAGCGCTGTCTAGAATGCTGGGCTGAATAGCCCCGAGATTTGTAGACGCCTTCTTTCCTACTTTTGAGGCAAGAAGATCCAGCATTCCCTGTATGAATGGAAGAAGAAGTTTGCTGCGTCGAACGCCAAAGGCAACGACGAGGCCGAGGAGATCAGGCGGCTGAAGAAGGAATTGGCTCGCGTCACCGAGGAGTGCGACATCCTAAAAAAAGCGGCCGCGTATTTCGCCAGGGATGCAAAGTGAAGTACGCGTTCATTGCTTTGCATCGCTTGCAGTTTTCGGTGCGGACGATGTGCCGCCTTCTGTGGGTTCACCCGAGTGGATTTTACACCTGGCTGAAGTGTCCGCAAAGCAAGCGAGCCGGCGAGGACAAGCGACAGACCGATCTGCTCCTGACTGTGTGGGAAGAGAGCGGTAAGGTGTACGGTTATCGCAAGCTGCATGACGACCTTCGACCAGGGCGAGATGTGTTGCCTAAACCGGGTTGCGCGTCTAACCCGCTTTGCTGGGATCAAGGCACAAATCGGTTATAAGCGCCGTCCCGGCATCCATGGTGGCAGACCATCTGTTGTCGTCGATAATACGCTCGACCGACAATTCGACGTGGCGGCTCCAGACACTGCTTGGGTGGCGGACATCACCTACATCCGAACCTGCGAGGGCTTCGCTTACCTTGCGGTCGTCATCGACCTCTATTCTCGCCGGGTAATCGGCTGGGCGATGCAGAGCCGTCAAACCACCGACGTCGTATTGCAGGCTCTGCTCATGGCAGTGTGGAGGCGAAAGCCGAAGGACAAGGTGCTGATCCGTTCGGACCAAGGCTCGCAGTTCACCAGCATGGACTGGGCCTCGTTCCTCAAGCATCACAATCTGGTTCACTCCCCTCTCAGCGATACTTTGTATCGCCTGCCGGGCAGAGGATGAGCCGACGCGGCAACTGCCATGACAATGCGGTGGCCGAGAGCTTCTTCAATCTTCTGAAGCGAGAGAGGATACGTCGCAGGGGCTACCGTTCACGCGATGAAGCTCGCCAGGATGTGTTCGACTACATCGAGATGTTCTACAACCCGAAACGCAAGCACGTCAGAAACGGAATGCTGTCGCCCGTCGAGTTCGAGAAGCAGCAGAAAATCTAACCCAAGGGCGTCTACGAAACTCGGGACTATTCAATCTTCAAGTCAGCGGCACAGCCAGAATGTGGAGCAAATCTCTTCACGTCAGGATAAACACGCGGGCGAAATCTGCTTTCCATGCCGACACACCCAAGGCTTTGTTTCAGGATAACAGGGCTCCATCAGAACCGCGCATCATCAAGTCCGCAAAACGGATCGACCGGATTGTTGCGGTTCCATGGCTCGCGTCCTAGCAGCGCGTCCACCACCGCTCGCTGCATCGTTTCGGTGGTCGAATAGGCATTAATATAGGTCGGCACCCGCGGTGCATCGTAGAGAAGATATGGATAGCCGAAGGAGATCATGACCGTCGGGACCTCATGCCAATGCCGGCGCATCGCTTCGCCGAAACTGCCGGTCAGCTTCAGCCAGTCCAGAAACACCCGCCCGCGCGTCAACAATGTTTCGTCGCCCAGAAGGTAGAGAATCAGATCGAAATCCCTGGCATCAAGATCGACGTCGGGTGCATGCAGCGTCACCTCGAACCCTTCCTGACGCAGCATCTCGGGAAGTGCGAAGTGCAGCGGCTGGCGAAGAAACGGGATGACGATATCACCAGAAAAGACCAAAACCCGCCGGTGCTGCTGCAGGCTGAGAGGCAACGTATGCCTGACATCCTTGACGAGGGTTGGAATGCGACGTGCAACGCTTTCGGCGAAGGCGGCATTGCCGGCCCTGTCAATTGCCAGCACGGCCTGCTGTTTATGCAGGCCAAGTGCTGCCTTGAGACCGAGTTGCCGGATGAGAGCCTCTTCGATGCGTGCCGCGGTCAACCGACCATCGGCCAGCGCGGCCTTCAGATATTCGATATCCGCGTCCCAATCATCGGAGAAAAGGATGACATCGCAGCCGGAGGCTATAATTTCGGGCAGATGTTCCGAACGCTTCGACCATGATCCAAGCCCGGCCATCGGCGTGGCATCGGAGACGATTACGCCGTTGAAGCCCAGACGCTTGCGCAGCAGTTCTTCATTGAGCAGTCGGTTGATCGACGCCGGCCGGAATGCCTCCTGCCCCGCATCATCGACGAGCGAGCGAACAAAGGCCGGGAACGCAATGTGCGCGGACATCACCGACAGCACCCCGGCATCAATGGCCCGGCGGTAGAGCCGGCCAAAGCTCTCCTCCCAGCCTTTGAGATCAAGCGGATTGATGGTGGTCACCAGATGCTGGTCGCGATCGTCGAAACCCTCGCCCGGCCAATGCTTTACGGCAGACGCGACACCGTGGCGCTGGAACACCTCCATCTGCCGGATCGCATGCCGTTCGATCGTGGCGACATCGGACCCGAAGCCGCGGGTGGCCACGATCGGGCTCCTGAAGGCAGCGTTGATGTCGAGGACCGGCGTAAGCGACCAGTTGATCCCCGCAGCGCGGGCTTCCTGTGCCATGATGCGGCTGACCTCCTCGGTCGCCTGCACGTCATCGAGTGCTGCAAGGCCGAGTGGATTGGGCATTTCGGCCGCATTCACAAGGCTGAGCCGGCTTCCCTCCAGATCGGCGGAAACCAGCAACGGCACCGGGAATGCCGCGTTCAATCTCGCGATAAGCGCCCGCTCCGTCTCGGCATCGGCACCGCCAAAACGGGTGATGCTTCCGGGCCGGAAGCGCATGATGCGATCGATCTCGGCGGTATCGTTGCCGAAGAGCACAAGGTTGAAGAGCTGAGACAGCCGGTCCTCTTCCGAAAGACCAGCGAGAGTTTCCCTAACCCACTGGATGTCATGCGCATCGAGATTATAGGGAGCATCCGCGAGATCATCGAACGTCATCGTCTTCGTCGCCTTCATCGTTTCGTTGGGTCACGCGGAAGCCGCTCCCGGCTGCACCCTATCAGACAGTCTCCCTCGCCAACACGAAATCGTGCTCCACCTGCCAGAACTTCCCACCAAAACCGAGGTCTTTTGCACGTTTTGGATCATCCATCAGGCGAAGCTCCGCAAGGAGGCTTTCCTTAACGCCGAAGACCGCGTCCGAGTGGATGTAGGGATCATCAGGGTCGAAAATGTGGGTGGTCAGCGTTTCGAAGCCGTCGGCCTTAATGATGTAATGCAGATGCGCCGGCCGGTAGGGATGGCGGCCGAGCTGGCTGAGCAGCTGGCCGCCCGGGCCGTCATCCGGGATCGGATAATATTTTGGCTTCACGGCCCGGAACCAGTAATGCCCGTCGGTACCGGTTCGGAAAATGCCGCGCAGGTTGAAATCCGGCTGGATGCCCTGCTGCTGGACATCGTAGAACCCTTCGTCATTCGCCTGCCAGACATCGATGACCGCGTTTTCGATCGGCCGGCCCTCGGTGTCGAGGATGCGGCCGCCGATCACCATGTCCTCGCCCTTTTCGTCGAGGCAAATATTGGCGCCCATAGGCAACTCCGGGGCATCCGCCACATGGAACGGTCCAAGCACCGTACTTTCGGAGGCGCCGGAGGGTTTGCGGTTGTTGATCGCATCGACCAGCATCGAAACGCCGAGCACGTCGGACAGGAGGATGAATTCCTGCCGCCACTCGTTGCAGGTATGGCCGGTGCGGGTGAGGAAGAGGATGGCATCCATCCACTCCTCCTGCGTCGGCTCCAGCTCCTTCACCGCCTCGTGCAGCTTGCGGGTCACGACCTCCATAATTTCTTTCAGCCGCTCGCTTTTCGCACCGGCGTTGCGGCTGGTGACGACCTCGACGGAGTTTTCCTCGGTAAAATAGCCCTTCTCCTCAGCGCCCATGATGCCCTCACCGGTCCAGAATCGTCGTCAGCACGCGCCGTAGCGCGCCTTCGGGATCGGCGAGCGCCGTATCCGCACGCCAAGCAACGTGATGATCCGGCCGGACCAGCAGCGCGCCGGAATCGCGGATTTCGCGGGCACGCGCCCAGTCCCCGGTCAGATCCTGCCACGGCTGCCGCGGGCCGATCTTGTGGACAGCGATCGGCAGGCTGAGCTCCTTCGACAAGACCTTTGCCGCTGCTACCCAGCCATCGCCGCCAATGCCGGTTAGGATGGTGAAAACACCGTGGCCGGTCAAATCGAGACTCGAGACCTTGCCGCCATCGGCACCGAACAACCAGGCATGCGGCAGCCGCGCACCCGGCCAGCTCGTCGGCTGGAAATGCAGCTCCGCATCCTTCTCGAAAGCCGGTTCCGGCTGGCCGTCTTTCACCACGGCACTCGAGTCATACCGATGGTTCATCTCGACGCCGTGGGCATCGAACTCATAGACCTTACTGGCGATCGCCTCGCGGATTGCGCCACGCTGGCGCTCGGCATTACTGGTATCGTCGCAGCGGGCATCCATATTCTGCTGCATCTTCACCGGATCGACGGAATCGAGCAGGCCGAGCGCCTTGAAGATCGGGCCGAACTCCTCGATCGACTTGTTGGCGCGGGTAACGATCTGCTTGGCGACCGGCGCACGCTCCGCCTGATAGCTGTCGAGCAGGCCCATGCCCGCCTGCCCCCGCAAGACCATGGCGAGCTTCCAGGCGAGGTTGAAGCCATCCTGAATGGAGGTGTTGGAGCCGAGACCGTTCGACGGCGGATGGCGATGAGCGGCATCGCCCATGCAGAAGACGCGGCCGTTCGACAGCGTCGTCGCGTACATGTTGTTGACCGTCCAGGTGGAGACCGACTTGATGGCGGGCTTGAGATCCGGCACACCGACGAGATCGCGCACGACCTTGGTGGCAAAGGCCTCGTCAACCTGCGGCGCCGGCTGATTGATGTCGTAACCCCAGACGATCAGCCATTCATGCCAGGGCCGCACCATGCGAACGAGACCCATGCCGATGCCGCCGACATCGGCGCCGGGCTGCAGCACCCAGTAGAGAACCGAGGGGCGATGGGCGACATATTGCGAGAGATCGCATTCGAACAGGATGTTCATCGAGCCGCCGACGCCCATCTTGCCTTCGAAAGTCAGCCCCGCATGTTCGGCGACCTTGGAGTTGCCGCCATCGGCGCCGACAAGGAATTTCGAGCGGATGGTGATTTCCTTGCCTGTCAGCCGGTCGAGGCAGGTGGTGGTGACGCCTTCGCCGTCCTGCACATGGCTCAGATATTCCGTCGACATGCGCGACTGGGCGCCGCGCGAGCAGGCGGTCTTGAAAAGCAGCGGCTCCATATAAGTCTGCGGCAGATCGTTCATGCGGCCGGGCGATGTGAGGATATGTTCGGCGCGGGAGAGCGGATGGTTGCCCCAGCTCTGCATGCGGCCGATCTCTTCGCCGGCAACGGCGGTGCAGAACACGTTCTGGCCCATCAGGTCCTGTTCGGTCGCGAACATATAGGCCTCGTCCTCCACGTCGCGGCCAAGATCGCGCAGAACTTCCATCGTGCGCTGGTTGGTGATGTGGGCGCGCGGCGTAGTCGCCAGCCAGCGATAGCGGTTGATCACCAGCGGCTCGAGGCCATAGGTCGCCAGAAGCGCAGCCGTGGCGGAGCCTGCGGGTCCCGTTCCAATGATCAAAACGTCGGTGGTGATATCAGCCATGCGGCCCTCCCTTATCATCCTTACTGTGTGGTCCGCCCTTCAACAGGCGGCGGACCGGAAAGAGTTCCCAACCGGTGCGGTCGGAGATCAACCCCCAGAGACCCCGGGGTGCAAAAAGCATGGTGACGACGGCAAGCGCCCCCAGCGCCAGCAGATACCAGGAGCCGTAGCTCGAAAAGGCATTCTGCAGCAGAAAGAACACGATCACGCCGAGGATCGGCCCTTCGATGGTGCCGATGCCGCCGATCACCACGATAAAGACGACATAGGCCGTCCAGTCGGTGAGAGAGAAGGCGGCATCCGGCGAGATTCGTGCTTTCTGCAGATAGATGAGCGCGCCGGCGATACCCGTCAGAAAGGTCGTCAGCATATAGATCGCAGTCTTGAGCCTCAGGGCATCGACGCCGAGCGCGCACGCCGCCGTCTCGTTGTCGCGCACGGCGGCAAGACCCAGACCCTGCTTGGAGCGCAACAGCTTGTAGACGAAGCCGATGGTGAGCGTGGCAAGCGCCAGTGCCAGCCAGTAGGCGAGCGCATCGGCGGCAGCGGACGAGCGCATTCCGAACCAGTCCTGCAGCAGCGAGACGCCGAGCATTTCCTTCGTCGCCTCACGCGGCAGCGACGTTCCGGTGCCGCCGCCGAGCATCTTCCACTGGGCAAACAGCAATCGCCCGACCTCGGCGATGACCCAGGTGCCGATCGCGAAATAAGGACCATAGAGCCGGAAGGCGAAGAAAGCGGTGGGCGCGGCAACAACCATGGCAAAGATGCCCGCAAGCGGGATGGCGAGGATCGGGTCGAGGCCGGCGAGGATAACGAGGCCAAAGAGCGCGTAGGCGCCGCAGCCGACGAAGAGCTGCTGGCCGACGGAGATGAGACCGGCATAACCGGCAAGCAGGTTCCAGTTTTGCGCCAGGGTCAGCATGGTGAGGATGAAGAACAGATCCTGCACCACGCCGCGCGACACGAGGAAGGGCGCAGCCGCCAGCACCACGACCGCGACAAGAGAGGCGACGGCGAAAATGCCGGAAAGTTTTGTGCGCGTCTCTACCCGCCAGCCTGCGGGCGCTGCGATCTCGGTCGTCATGGTGTCAAAACCTGTGGTCATGGCGTCTCAATCCACTGCCCGGGGAAAAAGGCCGCGCGGCCGGAAGAGAAGCACGAGAAGGAAGGCGATATGCCCGGAAAGGATCTGCCATTCCGGATTGATGGCAGCACCGACAGTCTGGGCGACACCGAGGATGATACCACCGGCAAGCGTGCCCCAGAGCGAGCCGAGCCCGCCGATGATGACTGCCTCGAAGGCATAGATCAGCCGCGCCGGCCCGGCCGTCGGATCGAAATTGGCGCGCGTGCCGAGATAGAGGGCCGCGACCGTGACGATCATCATCGCAAGGCCGGTGGCGATGGCGAAGATGGAATTCGGCCGGATACCCATAAGGCTGGCGGTCACCACATCATCCGACGTAGCACGGAAGGCGCGGCCGAGCGCGGTGCGGTAGATCAGCTGGTTCAGCGCGACGATAACCAGCACTGCCGAGGCGAAGGTGACGAGCGGCATGACGCCGGCGCTGATGCCGCCGAGATTGACCGAGGCGGTTTCCAGCGCGCCGGCCGAGATGCGGCGGCTATCGGCGGTGAACCCTTCGAGAAGGCCGTTCTGGATGACGATCGACAGGCCGAAAGTAACGAGCAGTGGCGGCAGGATATCCTTGCCGAGCGTGCGGTTGAGTAGGTGATATTGCAAAAGCCAGCCTATGCCGAACATCAGGGGTGCTGCGATAAGGGCCGCGAGGAAGGGATCGAGCCCGAACGTCGAGACGATGAGCAGGATGAGGAAGGCGGCGAGCACGATAAGGTCGCCATGGGCAAGATTGACGAGCCGCATGATGCCGAAGACAAGGCTCAGGCCCGCCGCGAACAGGGCATAGAGCCCGCCGAGCAGCACGCCCTGCAGAAGCGTATCAATGAAGCTCATGGGTCTCTGCTCCGAAATAGGCGGCGTGGATATCGGCGCGATCAAGCTCCGCCGGACGACCGGATAAGCTGATGCGGCCCTCCATCATGCAATAGACGCGGTCCGCGACCTTCAACGCCTGGGCGATATCCTGCTCGACGATGATGATGGCTGCACCCGTGGCGCGGATTTTTGAAAAGGCGGCGTAGATATCCTTGATGACGACGGGTGCGAGACCGAGGCTGAGCTCGTCGCAGAGCAGGATGTCCGGATTCGACATCAGCGCCCGGCCGATTGCCACCATCTGCTGCTGACCGCCGGAAAGCGCTGTTGCCGGGTTGCGACGACGCTCCTTCAGGATCGGGAACAGGCCGTAGATGCTCTCGAGCGTCCAGGGGCCATCCACCTTGCGGCCGTAGGCTCCGATCTGCAGGTTTTCCTCGACGGTAAGAGAGGGAAACAGCTTTCGCCCCTCCGGCACCAGCGCGATACCACGGCGCACGACATCGGGCGCGGCCAGCGCGCCGATCGCTTCGCCACGATGCAGGATCATCTCCGGACGATTGGCGATAACGCCCGATATCGAGCGCATCAGCGTCGATTTGCCGGCACCATTCGCGCCGATGACCGCGATGGTCTCACCGGCATCGAGCCGGATATCGACGCCGAAGACGGCCTGGAAATCGCCGTAAAAGGCCGTGAGGCCATGGGTTTCGATGAGGCTCAGCATCAGACCTCCATGCCCAGATAGATTTCGCGAACTTCGCTGGAGGCCATGATCGTTTCGGGATCGCCGATGCCGATCACCCGGCCGAAATTGAGCACCAGAATGCGCTCGACCACAGCCATCAGGGCATGCAGCACATGCTCGATCCAGATGACGGCGATGCCGCGCTGGTGGACACGCTTGATGGTTGCGACCAGCTGCCGGCATTCGCCCTCCGTCAGCCCGCCAGCGATCTCGTCGAGCAACAGAAGTTTTGGCTGGGTGGCGAGCGCGCGGGCAAGCTCCAGCCGCTTGCGCTCCAGCAGGGTGAGCGAGCCCGCCGGCATGTTGGCCTTGGCGATCAGGCCGGTCTCAACGAGGATATCGGCGCAGAGGTCGGCGACCTCGCTTTCCTTGGCCTCAGCACCGAAGGCGCCGGCGACAAGAAGGTTTTCATAGACCGTCAGCCGCTCGAAGGGTTGCGGGATCTGGAAGGTGCGGCCCATGCCGGACAGACAGCGCTGCATCTGCGGCTGATGGGTCACGTCGCGGCTATCGAAGCGGATGGTGCCGCTTGCGACGGAAAGATTGCCGTTGATCAGGTTGAACAGGGTGGATTTGCCCGCGCCATTCGGCCCGACAACGCCCAGCGCCTCGCCCGGCTCGACCGAAAAGCCGATGTTTTCGGCCACGACCAGCGCGCCAAAAGATTTCGAGACTGCGGTGAGTTCCAGTATGGGCATGGTGTTCTCGGTTTCTACTCTTTGGCTTTCGGCAGCCGTCGTTTCGAGGGTCTTGGCCCTCATCCGGCCTGTCGGCCACCTTCTCCCCGCGCGGGGGAGAAGGGATATGCCGCACTTTCCGTCGTGCCTATCTCGCTCCGCCGTCCCCTCTCCCCGCAAGCGGGGAGAGGATTAGGGTGAGGGGCAATTCTGGGGAGCTACGCCAAAGCCTCCAGCTTCCCGCCCAACGGCACGTTCGGCGCCAACCCGTTCTCGACAACTACGAGGTCATAGCCGCCGCCCGATTTCAGCCGCCACTGACCGCCGACCAGCGGCGTTTTCGCGACGTTCTTCTGGGCAAAGGGCGGCAGCTTGTCGTTGCCCCAGGCAACCGGGCCGACCAGCGTATCGAGCTTGGTCTCGCCGATCGCCTTGGCGACCGCATCGCCATCGGCGACATCCTCGGCGCGCTTCATCACATCGACGGCAAGCTCGAACAGCGCGTGGGCAAAGCCGATCGGCTGCGTCCACGGGCGACCGGTCGCCGTCGTGAAAGCACCCGCCACCGTGTCCGCAGTCTCGCCCGTGAGCGACGACTTGAACGGATGGCTTGGCGTCCACCAGACTTCGGTCGAGAGATTGTGCCCGGCCTCGCCGAGCGCCTCCACGGTCTGCGGGAAGAGCAGCGCCTTGCCGATCGAGGCGATCTTCGGTTTCAGGCCCTGTTGCTTGGCCTGGTTCCAGAAGGTGGTGAGATCCGGCGGGATCATCACACCGGTCAGGATATCGGTTTCGGCCAGCTTGAAGGCATTGATCTGAGCGGAGAAATCATCCGTCAGGTTCTGATAGCGGCCGGTATCCGTCAGGCCGTATCCCAGCTTTTCCAGCACCGGCGGGAAGCCGACCACCTTGTCGCCCCAGGCATTACCGTCGCCATCGTTAGGGAAGAGGCCGCCCACCTTCTTGTTGGTCTCGATCTGGCCCCACATTCCGGTGAAGACAGCGATGATGTCTTCAAGCCCCCAGAAGAAATGGTAGGCATAGTTGAACGGTTTCCACGACGCCGGATCGCCGGGATTGCCCTGCTGGCCGATGAACCACGGCTGCCAGGGGGCGACGGTGGAGATGCAGGGCATCTCCTCGGCTTCGCAGGTGGTGGAAACCGGATTCGTCGTTTCCGGCGTCGAGGAAACCAGCATCAGGTTGATCTCGTCGTCGACGATCAGTTCCTTGGCCACTTCCGCCGCGCGGTTGGGGTTGGACTGGCTGTCCTTCACCACCACCTCGTAGTTGAGGCCCATGCCCTTGGTCGTTGCCAGAAAGGCGTCGATCACGAACTTGTCGGCCTCGCCGAAGGCGGCGAGCGGACCGGTCTGCGGGCTGACATAACCGAGCTTGATCGCCACATCCTGCGCAATCGCCGGCGCGGCAAGGCTCGATGTCGCGAGAACGGCCCCGCCGGCCGCCGTCGTCTTCAGAAAATCGCGTCTGGTAAACATGCTTCCTCCCATTGTCGTCTCTCCTCCCAAAGAGCGCGCCCAGCGGCGTGCGAAATATCAGTCCGTCGGCCGCCGGCCCTCCCAGGCGTCCTGCTGTCAACGGCGGAGTAAAAACCGGCCACGGGGCGGAGCAAAAGTCGGCCACTGCGGCGCCGGTCTGAGACCGCCGGGAGGGCTTAAGCCCGAGCGGGGGTCTCAGGCCGGCGTGGTGATTTTTCGGGAGGTTTTCAGCCT
>JAVBSF010000448.1:0-5023 GCA_031556925.1 Pararhizobium sp. | reverse complement strand
AGGCTGAAAACCTCCCGAAAAATCACCACGCCGGCCTGAGACCCCCGCTCGGGCTTAAGCCCTCCCGGCGGTCTCAGACCGGCGCCGCAGTGGCCGACTTTTGCTCCGCCCCGTGGCCGGTTTTTACTCCGCCGTTGACAGGAAAGACCGGTGCGTCCTTCCACAAGGCCCCGGAGGCAATCTGCTCATAGCCAAGCCTGTAAACGGCACCCATGTAATTCCTATCGAGCGGGTTGAGCATCGAATAGGGAACCTGGGCCTCGATCGACCCAACATGGAAACGCGCTCCTGTGTGGCGGGCAAAATTGTAAAGAGCCGTCAATTCGCTTTGCGCCTGAGATTTCAGGAAGGTCGAATAGGCGCGGCCCAAAGTGGAAACCGTCCTGTTCGGAGTAACATCAAACTCGGGCATGAGCGCGTTGTTTACGATCACGTATAGGTTGATTTTTTGAACTGACTTCTTGGAAGGAAGCGCGGTTGCTAAGAGAAGCGGGGGTGTCAGGATTTGCGCGGTCGAGCCGCCGTCCGAATGCAGTTCCTGAAGTTGCTTGCCGTCGGATGCTGCCTGAATCATGACGGGGGGAAAGACGCCGGGGACGCTTGATGAGGCGACGATTACATCTCGAAATAGCTTCAAAGCATCCGGATTCCCGCTCGCCGCGATGGCTCCCATGTTCCATATCACACCGCGTTGGGAATCAAGGTTTGTCGTGAGGACAAACAGCCGCCGACCTTTGCGATGTTCGGCGGCAATCTGATCGAGGACATTCGGTGTGATGAACCGTTCGACGTGTCTTTTCAGCGGACCGGATTTAAGCAGGCTCGATCCGAACACTCCGAACGGACCGTTGATCGCGACGAGATCTTGAGCGACGCCGCCGGTGTAAAGATGCACCAACGTGTCGTCGTAGGCTGAGCCAAGAAATGCGTATGGGGCAATCAATGCACCCGTGCTGACGCCGGTTACGACATCAAAGCGCGGACGGGTTTTCGTGGCAGTCCAACCCGCAAGAACGCCGACACCAAAAGCGCCCCCAGCACCCCCGCCGGAAATCATAAGGATATTTTGCTCGTCTGACTGTCCCGTGAGCATCCAGTCGCGATGTCTGGCGAGAGCTTCGTTTCGTGCGGCATAACGATAGGTGCGGATTTCGCCATACCCGGCAATCAGCGCAGCATTGGCTTCCTGCGCGTTGGAAGCACGTTCTGGTGCATGTGTGCATCCAGACAGGGGCAAGGCGGCAGAGAGGAGCAATATCAACAACCGCAGTAAGCGCCGGATTGCAGTGTATATAACTGCGAGAGACGCCATATCCTCCAAGCGGAGAAAGGTGTCACGCCTGGCAGAGGCCGTGACCACACCTGGCGCCGTCAGGGTACCAGTGTTGTGCTCAATGATATTCTGGCCCGTCATTTTGCGCTTTCTCAAGAGTCGGCTTCGATGGCTTCGCTGGGCGGACGGTGCGTCGCTGCGGTGATGTCACGGCAATCGAAGGCCTGAGGGGTTCACTCTCTCTTCGATCTCAGGCTCGGTCGGAGGAAGTCGCGTCCAGGCGATTGCCGCTGCAATTGCAACGAAGGCGACCACCCCACCCGTCCAAACTCCATACAGCGCCTGACCAATGAGAACGCCGGCAAGAACGGGGGACACGACATCCGTTATAGCAATCAGTGCTTGGGTCGTTCCGATGACGATGCCCTGCCGCTCCCGGGGTGCGTGGACGGAAAGCGCGGAGAAGAAGGTGGGGCGCGCTAAGGCGTCACCGACACTTACACAAAGGATAGCAAAGACGACCACCGGAAGCGTCATTGCAAAGCCGACCGTGATGTAGCCGACAGCCACAATGGCGCATATGAGAACGATCAATCGACGCTCCGTGAAGTATCGCCCGAGCCACCGTAGTAGAAATAGCTGGACGATAATGTTGATCGCACCGTCTGCGGCCATGATGTAGCCGAGTTCGCGCGGTCCGAATGGATTGTCGTCGCTGACAAAGGTCGCTTGGAGATAGTTGGCGATCTGAGAGCTATACATGCCATAGGCTATGAAGTAGCAGAGCAGCACGAGCACAAGAACGCGGACCAATGGAGAGCCGACGATCGACCGGAATGAGACCTTGGTGAGGGAAGCCTCGTCCTGGGCCGGGCCTTCGACGCGGTGGGAGGCTGCATGGGATCCCTTGATCCATATGGCTGTCACGGCGAGGCTGCCCGCCGAGAGCGCCATGGCAGCGTAGATCGGAACTGTCAGCGAAATGTCGGACAGATAGCCTGACAGGCTCGCTCCGATGATGCCTCCAAGCCCGATACCCGCGTGTAGAACGCCGATCGCCTGCCGCCGGTTTGCAGAGGAACTGTGGTCTGCCGCGTAGGCGGCCGCCGCAGTGAAAGTCCCTCCAGTGAAGCCGAACAGCAGGCGCGCCAGCAGAACCGGAAACACTACCTTTGCCAGGGCAAGCAGGATGAAACTGGTAAATGCAGCCGCCTGAGTTGACAGTAGAATCTTCTTTCGTCCCATGCGGTCAGAAAGCTGTCCGACAAGAGGCGCCGCGACAAACTGCGTGAGAGCTTCCGTGGCGATCACGATACCGAAAATGAGCGGCGTTCCGCCCATTTCCTTGAGGTAGAAAGGCAAAATCGGTAGAACGGCAGCTGCACTTGCTGCGTAGAGACTGACGACAAGAAAGACCGGCAACATCACGCGCCAATCAAGTCCTGGCGTTGCCTTGGTGTTCTCTACCGTGGATGCGTCGACGTTCATCCCGTGACTCCCTGCTGTTGACCCGCATATGCACCACGGGCGACCTAATCCGCTGCGCAGGGATTTGCTATCGCCTGAACAATGTGTAGTATGCACATAATAGCAATCGAGGAGGATCGTCAACAGAAAAGTGCATGATACACATTTCTGTTGACGCCTTCCCCCTCCTAATATATGTATCTTGCACATATATATGAGGAGAAGCGCTATGAAGGCTTTGGTTGTTCAGGAATTTGGGAAGTCACCGATTTATATGGATATTGCCGATCCGATCGCGGGACCGGACGAGGTGATGATCACCGTCAAGGCTGCCGCCGTGAGTCAGGTGGTCAAGGGCCGGGCCGCGGGCGGCCATTACAGCTCGTCAGTTCCGCTTCCGTTCGTCGCTGGGATCGACGGCGTTGGCCTGCTCGATGACGGCAGCAGAGTTTACTTTGTCCTGCCCCGCGCTCCCTTCGGCAGCATGGCTGAAAGGACCGTCGTCTCTGCGGCACACTGCCTGGCTTTACCGCCCCAACTTGATGACCTGACGGCCGCGGCGATCGCCAATCCCGGCATGTCGTCCTGGGCCGCTTTTGCCGAGCGTGCCCGCCTGAAGGCCGGTGAGACGGTGCTTATCAACGGCGCCACCGGGACGGCGGGCAGGCTCGCCGTTCAGATCGCCAAGCATATGGGGGCAGGAAAGGTCATTGCGACGGGCCGTGATCGCGAAGCCCTTCGCGCTGTTGCAGCGCTTGGCGCAGATGTGACGATCCCCCTGGAGGGCGATGAAGATGCGGTTGAAGAAAGGTTCAAGGCGCAATTCGCAGAAAGAATCGATGTGGTCGTTGACTTTCTCTGGGGGATGAGCGCGGAACGCCTGCTTATCGCAGGCGCCAAGGCCGGGCCAGACGCGGTCCCGATTCGTTTTGTTCAGATCGGTTCTGTCAGTGGGATGAATATTACGCTGCCAAGCGCTGTCTTGCGATCCTCTCCAATTGAGCTCATGGGCAGCGGCCATGGCAGCATTTCGCTTGATCGTCATCTCGGCGCGGTGGATGCGTTGCTGAAAGCGGCACTACCCGGGAACTTCCAGATTGCGTTCAAACCAGTCGCGCTCGCTGACGGTAACCATGCCTGGAATGAGGACGATAGTAAGAACCGCACGGTGTTCACCGTATGACGTTCGCATGCTGACTGAGGGATCTGGGCCGACAAAATCAAATACGGCCCATTGGCTGGCGGGCTACACCTGACGGCAAGTGTCCGCCAGCACTTCACTTCAGGTACTTATTTTTCAGTGGCGGGCTACTCGCCCAAGCTGTCGGCGAGCATGCGCATACCCCGCAGCAGCACATCGAAGTCTTCGCGCGTCCAGTTCTGGAACACGCTCAACGCCGCCTTTTCCCGCGCTGCGTCAAGGGCATCTGTTGCAGCCTTGCCGTGTGGTGTAATGACAGCCTCACGCACACGCTTATCGGCAGAGCCTGCGCGGCGTTCGACAAGTCCGAGCGCTTCAAGACGCGCAACCTGGCGGCTGACGGTCGTATAGTCCCGCCCCACACCCTCTGCGAGTTCGACAACGCCGATCGGTCCCCGCCGCTCGATCGTGACAAGTAGAGGGAACAGCGCGCGCTCAAGCGTAAGGCCAGCCATCTCCAGCAATTGCGCGTCTCGTTCCGGGCGATTCATGAGTGCCGCGATGTCAACCAGCGCGCGGTGCAACTCCGGCAACGACTTCTTGATATGTGTATGATGCACTTTTTTTATTGACACAATCCCGTCTCCTTGCGATATGTGCATTATACACATGGAGAGCGCAAATGGAAGACGATAAGAATACTGCGGTGTTGATCTGTGGGGCTGGCGCCGCAGGTCTTACCCTTGCCATCGACCTTGCCCGGCGTGGCGTGCCGTTCCGGCTGATCGAAAAGGCCGCTCAGCCATTTTCAGGCTCCCGCGGCAAGGGTATCCAGCCGCGAACTCAGGAAATTCTCGAAGATCTCGGCATTCTCGACCGTATCGTGTCGGTAGGTGGCACGTATCCCCAAATGCGCAAGTATCGGGATGATGGCTCTTTTGCGGACAAGGATTTCGGGAAGCAGGATAGCGCAACGGTCGCAGAGCCTTATCACATCGCGCTGATGGTCCCGCAGTTCCTAACGGAGCAGGTGATGCGCGAGCGGCTGGCGGAGTTCGGCCGAGGCGTCGACTTCGGATGCGAACGGGTTGGGTTCGAGCAAAGCGAGGAAGGTGTTACAGTGCGCCTGGTGGGGCCGGCCG
>JAVBSF010000123.1:0-6777 GCA_031556925.1 Pararhizobium sp. | reverse complement strand
CGCGCCGATTTCATTGCGGGCGTTGCTGGCGGCGGCGAGAAGCTCGTATACCTCGGCCGACCCCAGCACGACGGCATAGACGATCAGGTAAAGCGCCGCATAAAACGCAAAACCGGCGATGACCTCGCCCGTCGTGCAAAGACTTCTGACCTCAACGCCCTTGAGGATGGGATGCAGCGAAAAGGGATGGTGACTGGTCTGCGCGTTGAAATTCCGGAAGGCTTCGATAAGCAGCGTCACCGCCCCGGCCACAACCGCGCCAGCGTAAATCAGGCTGTTCATGTTTCGATATCCGTGTCAGTCGGTCACGGACAAGCGGTCACCGATGGGTTGCACGGACCGGCGGCCAAGGCTCGCCGGTCGTCAGCCGCGACGAAACTGGCAAGACCAAAAGCGAATGCACCCAGCACAAGTAAAAATCTGGACATGTTCGCACTCTTTTGTCGTTAAGATATCAATAATATGAGATTGTCCGGAATGTGTCAACCGCAGATGGTTCGAGTTTGCGAGTAGCGGCAACTACGGGTTCATTTTTTCCTGTTTTGATTGCGCTCCGGCCGTGGCGATCGGCGGTCGGATACTGACCGGATATTGGGCGTGAGGTGATATATCGTGACCGCGCGGCACCCATCGATACGTGCAGATACTTCCTGCGCAAGCGCATCGCGTGCATTTTTTTGAAGACTTTGACAATGGCGTGTGATATATATCTTGCGATTACACAAGATATCTTTGCCGCCATGATGTCTTGTTTCTCCGAATGACAAAAATTGCGATAAAAATCAACGATCCGATGCGGATATGTTTGATATCATTCGATGAATTTTCTTATGATTCTGGAATAACGTGAAGTATATTATTGCCGTTCTTTCGGCTCTGATGATTATACATGGTGAACGCGAGTAAATGCGCATCCGCGCATGGGATATATGATCATCGATATGGTAGGGGGAGAATGCATTGACAGACCTTGTCGTGATCGCGCCAGCGTCGCTTCGGCCCGACCCTGATGAAACGTCACTCTCTCTGGTTGAAATGGCCGTCGGCGACAGGGTTTCGAGCCTGCTCGAACTTGGGCCCTGGGCCAAGATTTCCTTTACCCACGCAAACGGCACGCAGTATCGTGGCTGGGTTCCTCAGGATGCGCTGGGCGAAATCCAGGGCGAGGAACTGCGCCTGTTCGATGAACCTGGCGGAACGTCCCGCACGGTGACGGGGAGCGTTACGGCCGTGCGTCTGCAACTGCCGCCCTGGCGCAAGGTGGATGTGGCGCTGGCGAACGGAAGCACTGCTGCCGGCTGGCTGACCGACGACGCGCCACCGCCGGCGGCGGGAACGCAGGACGATACCGTTGGGGCTGGCGGGGAGGCCGGCAGTTCGCTCGTGCTTGGTCCCAACGAGGTATACCGCGCGTGCCTGATCACGGCGCAGCAGCGAACCGGCATCGACGCCGCCGCGCTCGCCGCCCTGATCAACGCCGAGGCCGCCAGGCTGCCATCCGGCGAATGGAACCGGAATTCGAAGGCCTCCAGCAGCAGCGCCTCGGGCCTGACGCAGTTTCTCGACGCCACCTGGCTTGCAGAAGCCACGAAAAGCCGGACCTATCTGAACGAGAAGGCAAAGGCGGCGGGCTATGTCACATCCGCGAACGCGATCGTGCCCGCCGGAAGGGAGAAGCTGCTGCTTCTCCGGTTCGATCCCCTGTTTTCCATCGTGGCGGCGGCCGAATACGGCGTTTCCAATCTCGACAGCCTGATCGGCGCGGGCCTTGTCGACGGCGGCATCGGCGACGACGAGAAGGCCCGGTTCATCTATCTCGCGCATCATGAGGGTCTGGGGGGCGCGCGGGCCTTTCTGAAGGGAGAGAAGGCCTATACCTTTAGCGACCTCGTCAAGCAGGTCGGTCAGGCCAAGGCGCAGGGTTATGTGGATGCGGCCGGCGGCAATACGACGAAGGCGTACCGCAACTGGCTGAACGGCTATATCGAGAAAAATATCCAGCCGGAGAAATTCAGAAAGTCCCAGGTCGCCGGCTCCGTCTCGCAAGGGGATGGCACGGGTGCGCTGGTCTCCTATGACGGCCCGCCCGTTCTCGTTGCCGAACTCAGCCAGAAGCCGGCGCTGGCCAAGGCCATTCAATGGCGATTGTCCGAACTGGGCTATCTCGATCCCCCGGCGGACGGAATGTTCGGCCCGGTCTCTTCATGGGCGCTCGGCGAGTTCTGCGAACTGAACGACATCTCGCTGGAGGAGGGCTTTACGCGCGCGGTCGCGCAACGCCTCTCCGCCCCGGCGAGATTGCTGCCGGACATCAAGGCGGGCGGTACATGGTTCGACAAGGTTATCGGTTACATGCGCAGCCGCAACTACTTCATCTGCCGGCATCCGGACTGCAAGAACATCATCTATCTCGAAGGCGCCAATGCCGACGGCACCCTGAATGACGATACCCCGAACAAGTTCAACGACATCAGGGTGGTTTTCTCCATCGATGCGCAGGGACGCCCGGATTTCGACGGCGCGATTTGGGAAGGAACGACCGAGCCCGGCAAATACTGGACGCTCAACCCGATGAACGCGAAAGGCGCGGCCCGGATCGCCTTCAACCAGTACAAGGCCTGGGTCGTCGGCACCCATCACCGCAACACCGCCTCGGCGCACGAGGCGCTTGTTCAGGTCGAGCCCATCACCGTCTGCCGGGATCTCAACAAGGATTTCCGGCGCACCGGCGACGAGCAGGACACGGGCCTTTTCGCCATCAACCAGCATTGGGGTTATGACGCGCCGGTGGACGATCTCGGGCGCAGCAGCGCCGGCTGCCTGGTTGGCCGCACCAAGGACGGCCACAGGAAATTCATGGCCCTCGTCAAGAGCGATCCCCGTTACGTCGCCAACCACTCATACCGCTTCATCTCGACGGTCATGCCGGGGGATGAGGTTTTGAAATAGCGGTCAACGATCGACGCGCGGATGCCGGGGGGGGCGTAAATGACGCATAAGAGGCTTGTGGTTTGTTTCGACGGCACATGGAACAGCGCCGACAGCGGCGGAGCCGAAACCAATGTCGCGCGCATCGCGCGGTCCATCCACGCAAACAAGAATACCGAGGGAATGCCGCAGATCGTGCTCTATCTGCGCGGGATCGGCGCGGCGGGGCTTCAGGTTCAGAGGCTCGTGGAAGGGGCGACGGGGCTTGGAATCGATGAGAACATCAAGTCCGGCTATATGTTTCTTGCGCAAAACTACGTGCCGGGCGACGAGATCTTCCTGTTCGGATTTTCCAGGGGGGCGTTTACTGCGAGGAGCCTGGCGGGCCTGATAGGCGCCTGCGGCCTGTTGAAGCGCCAGAGCCTGGCCGAGCTCGACAGGGCATGGTGCTATTACAAGGAAAGCGATATCCGCCAGCCTGAAGACTTTGTGCGCGAGGCCGGTCATGGCGCGGTTGACGAGATCACCCATGCCGACGTGACGATACAATTCATGGGTGTCTGGGATACCGTGGGCGCGCTTGGCGTTCCCAGCCGCTTCTTCGGCTTCCTGAACGACCGGGAATATGGCTTTCACAATACGACCCCCTCAAAAATCGTTCTCAACGCCTATCACGCGATGGCGATAGACGAATTCCGGGATGAGTTCGTTCCGACCCTCTGGACGGGCGAGCAGCATCCGGGCACCGAGATCCGGCAGGTCTGGTTCGCCGGCGCGCATGGCGATGTCGGAGGCGGCTACAAAGACAGGGGGCTTGCCGATATTCCCCTTATCTGGATGGCGCAGATGGCGGAAAAATGCGGGCTGGTCATCGACTGGGATACATTGCCGCAGAACACGGATATCACCTCCCCGCGTCACGACCCCCGAACAAGCTGGTCTGTGAAAGACAGGGTGACGCCGACCATCCGGCAGGTATGCGAGAGGCAGGTCGAGGTCGATTTTTACGAAACCCTCTATCGGCCGCTCGACGAGCGCGGAACCCCTCTCCCCACCATCAACGAATATCTTCACCACAGCGTTGTCGAACGCTATGGAAAGCAGGCCGGGTTTTCACAGAACGACCAGCCGCCGGAGCGGTCGCAGGAGATGTATCTCCCCCGCAACCTCGCCCCGTTCTTCACGAAGAAGGGCGTCCTGAAGAAAGACGCGAAGGTGACGCAAAAGGAGCCGCCGCTGTAAAGACGTGTTCTCGGGCAAGCGCGCGAACGCGTCTCCGGCATTCAAGGATCGTCCCTTGCGCGACAGGGGCGGGAAGCCGGCGATTGCCGCGCAGCGCCCTATCGTTCGAACGGTTCGCCCAGTGACGCCACGCCGTTGAGCTTCAGCAGGCGGCGGTCGGCGGAGATGATGCCGAGCACGATGATGGTGACGATGTAGGGCAGGCTGGAGAGGAGCTGCGAGGGCAGGTCGAGGCCGGTTGCCTGCGCCGCAAGGCTCATCAGCGACACCGCGCCGAACAGGCAGGCGCCGAGGAAGATGCGGCCGGTCAGCCATGTGCCGAAGACGACCAGAGCGATCGCGATCCAGCCACGGCCGGCGATCATGCCGTCGGCCCAGAGCGGCGTGTAGATGACCGAGGCATAGGCACCGGCAAAACCTGCCATCATGCCGCCGAAGGCGATGGCCGCGACACGCACGGCTATGACCGGATAGCCGATCGCATGGGCCGCCTTCGGATTTTCGCCGACGGCGCGGATGACGAGGCCGGTCTTGGTGAAGGCGAAGGTCGCCCAGATCGCCAGCGTTGCCAGCAGCGACAGCCAGACAACGATATCCTGCTCGAACAGGCCGCCGACGACAGGGATGTCGGAAAGGCCGGGAATGGCGATCTTCGGCAGGCCTTTGACGGTCAGGCTCTCATAGGTCGTGCCGAACAGGGCGGAAAGCCCCTGGCCGAGAATGCCGATGGCAAGGCCGGTCGCCACCTGATTGGCGCGGAAGCCCAACGCGACAAAGGCGAAGACAAGGGAGAGCAGGGTGGCGCTGACGCCTGCGGCGATGAAGGCAAGGAAGTGGCCGCCGCCATGATAGACGACGATAAAGGCGATGACAGCGCCGAGCGCCATCAGCCCCTCGACCCCGAGATTGAGCACGCCCGCGCGCTCCACCACCATTTCGCCAAGCGCTGCGAGCAGAAAGGGTGTGGCAGCCGCCAGCATGCCGGCAAGGATGAACTCGATGGCGTTCATGTCGCGCTCCCCTTTGCGGCCGGTTGGGCTTTATGCGGCCATTCGAGGCGGTAGCGCACGAAGGCGACGGCGATGAGATAGGCGAGCAGCAGGCTGCCCTGGAAGACGCGCACGGCGGCGATCGGCAGGTTGGCCGAGACCATGGCATTGTCGCCGCCGATATAGATCACCGCCATGACGACGGAGGAGATGATGATGCCGATCGGATGCAGGGCGCCGAGATAGGCGACGATGATCGCGGCATAACCATAGCCGGTGGAGATCGAGCGCTGCAGCTGGCCAAGCGGCCCCGCGACTTCCGCCGCACCCGCAAGACCGGCCGCAAAGCCGCCGATCAGCAGCGACAGCCAGATCGCCCGGCTTTCCTTGAAGCCGGCATAACCGGCCGCCCGCGGAGCGAGGCCGCCGACCTGCAGCTTGTAGCCCATGAAGCTTTTTTCCATGAATACCCAGGCGGCAATGGAAAGGGCGAGCGCGATCAGGATCGAGACATTGAGGCGCGTGCCGGCAATCAGCGTCGGCACCATGGCGTCATACTGGAACATCACTGTCTGCGGGAAGTTGAAACCGGCCGGGTCTTTCCAGGGTCCGAGCAGCAGGTAGTAGAGAACCTGCGCGGCCACGAGGCTCAGCATCAGCGAAACGAGGATTTCGTTGGCATTGAGCCGCACGCGCCAGAAGGCTGTTATCGAGGCCCAGAGCGCGCCGCCGATGGCGCCGAGCAACAGCATGGTCGGCCAGATCCAGCCGCCGGTTGCCTGCGGAAACCAGACAGGGATGGCGGAGGCGAAGATCGCGCCGAGGATGAACTGGCCTTCCGCGCCGATGTTGAAGACTTTGGCGCGAAAACCGATGGCGAGGCCCTGTGCGATCAGAAGCAGCGGCCCGGTCTTCAACAGTACTTCCGAGAACGAGGCCCAGGAGAGGAAGGGTTCCAGGATCATGGCGTGCAGCACGGCGAGCGGATCGCGGCCCATGATCACATAGAGAATGAGATTGAGCACGATGGCGACGGCGAGCGCGGCCGGCGGCGCGATCAGCGTGGCTTTCAGCGAGGCGCGCTGGCGGCGCACGAGGGTCGGCAGGGCAAAAAGGCTCATGCGAGGGCTTTCTCGGGTTTTGCCCCGATCATGTAGCGGCCGATGTCTTCCGCCTTGGTGTCGCGGGTGACCAGCGGCTCGCTCAGGGTGCCGTGGTGCAGGACCTGGATGCTGTCGGAGAGTTCGAACAGCTCTTCCAGTTCCTCCGATATCACGAGGATGGCCATGCCCTCGTTGCGCAGTGCGATCAGCCGGCGGCGGATGGCTGAGGCCGCACCGATATCGACGCCCCATGTCGGCTGCGCCACGAACAGCAGTTTCGGCGCCAGCATGATTTCGCGGCCGACGATGAATTTTTGCAGGTTGCCGCCGGAGAGCGCACCGGCTTCGGCTTCCGGGCCGGGCGTGCGCACGTCGTAATCGCGGATGCAGTTGAGGGTGAAGGTGGTGGCGCGGGCCTTGTCGACAAGGCCGTTTTTCAGGAGTTTTAGCGGATGCGCCGTCAGGAGGCTGTTCATGATCAGCGACATCTCGGGCACCGCACCACGTCCCAGCCG
>JAVBSF010000451.1:0-9268 GCA_031556925.1 Pararhizobium sp. | reverse complement strand
TTCTCCGTCGAAAGGAGCGAAGCGGGAAAGATCGAGGCCGTGATAGCTCAGGTGCACATGACCCTTGCCGGCGGACAGCGCCCGCAGGTGGTCGAAGCCCGTATGGGTGCAGGTCACGGTCCAGCGGCTATGGGCGAGCTTGCCTTCCAGCTCCCAGTCCGGCGAGGTCCAGATGTCCTTGGCATGGGCCGAGCAGGTCCATGGCACGCCGTTGATGATGCTGGCATAGGCGGTCACCGAGGCCGGTGTATGAATGAAATGCGCATGCAGCCATTCGCCGCCTTCGGGCCATTCCGCCGCCAGCACCAGCGCCTGGCCGAAGCGGCGGATGCGGTTGCGGCTGATGTCGCGACGAAAATCGCCGAGAAAGGCGGAAAAGGCCGGCTTGAAGCCCGGTTTGCGCCAGCAGGCGATCAGACCTTTGAGGACACGCAGCGGCTCTTCGTGCAGATATTCCGGCAGGTACATGACCGGGGCGCGGATTTCGTCGTGGATCGGATGGCGCTTGGCGTCCGTCGGGCGGCGCAGCGACACCAGCGTCAGGTCGAAACCGGCCCGTTCAAGCCCTAGCAGCTCCTGCGCGATGAAGGTTTCCGAAAGGCGCGGATAGCCCTTGAGGACCACGATGAGCTTGCGGGGAGGCATGATGTCGCGATTATCCCTTCACGACCGCCAGGTGCTCGTGGCCGCGGCGCCCCAGCCAGCCGCCGACGATCTGCGATATGTTGCCGAGACCGTCGAGCGTCATATGCTTGGCGCTTTGCGATGGGGCAGGGCGATCCGGCAGGTTCTTCAGGGCTTCGGCCATGCGCATCGGATCGGCGGCTTCTTCGGGAAGAAGCATGTCGATCAGGCCGAGTTCGCTGGCGCGGCGGGCACGGATCAGCTGTTCCTCGCGCGGGGCGACGCGCGGTACGATGAGGGCCGGCTTGTCGAAGGACAGGATCTCGCAATAGGTGTTGTAGCCGCCCATGCCGACCACGCCTTGCGCGCCCGCGATTAATTCCTCCATGCGGTTGTCGAATTCGATGACTTCGATATAGGGGATTTTCGAGCCCTTCTGCAGCAGGCGATGGCGTTGTTTGGCGGGCATGTAGGGGCCGAGCACGATCAGGGCGCGCCGGGTCAGCGTCGGGTCTTCCTGATAGGCGTCGAGGACGTTGTGGATGAGGTCGGAGCCGTCGCCGCCGCCGCCGGTGGTGACGAGGATATAGTCTTCCTTCTGCTTGTGCTCGGATTCGGCGTCCCTGGAGACGCTGCGTTGCAGGAAGCCGACGAAATCCATCTTGGAGCGCACCTGCTGGGGCACGTCGAGGCCCATCAGCGGATCGTAGAAATCCGGCGGGCCGTAGACCCAGATCGTATCGTAGAAACGGCCGATCTTGGTCATCACGTCGTTGCGCTTCCACTCCTCGTCGAGCAGATGCGGCGCGTCCATCACCTCGCGCAGTCCGAGCACAAGGGTCGTGCCCTGGGCCTTCAGATAGGCGAGCGTATCCTCCACCTCGCCGCGCAGGCCCATCGGTTCCTTGTCGACGATAAAGATGTCCGGCTGGAAGGTTTCCGCGGTGTGGCGGACGATCGACCGGCGCATCTTCAGGGTTTCCTGAAGGTCGATATGGCGGTCCATCGAGGTATATTCGCCGTTGCGCAGCTTGATGACGCTGGGGATCTTCACGAAATCGACGCGGGCCCGGTAGTCGAAGGCGCCAGCGATGGTCGCGCCCGAGATGATCAGTACCTGCAGGCCGCGATAGTCCTCGACCAGCGAATGGGCGATCGTGCGACAGCGCCGCAGATGACCGAGGCCGAAGGTATCGTGGCTGTACATGAGGATGCGCGCATCTTCATTCCGGCGCGTCATGGGCGGCTCCGTGTCCGAAGCAGGCATTCGCCTTTGAGATGTCTCTGCATAACCATGGTACTCACTTATAGGGGTCGGCGGCGTCTCTCAAGCCGTCTCCCAGAAAATTGAACGCGAGGATCACGAGGATCACGGGGATGGTCGGCAACAGCAGCCAGGGGTAGAAGGCGATGACGCTGACGCTGCGGGCCTCCGTGAGCAGAATGCCCCAGCTGGTCATCGGCGGGCGCAGGCCGAGGCCAAGAAAACTCAGCGCCGTCTCGCCGAGGATCATGCCGGGGATCGACATGGTGGCCGTGGCGATCAGGTGCGACATGAAGCCTGGGATCAGGTGACGGCCGATGATGCGGCTGCCGCTCGCGCCCATAAGCTGCGCCGCCAGCACGTAATCCTCTTCGCGCAGGGCGAGCAGCTTGGAGCGGACGGCGCGGGCAAGCCCCGTCCAGTCCAGCATGCCGAGAATGACCGTGATGCCGATATAGATCAGGATCGGGCTCCATGTGACGGGCATGATGGCCGCGAGCGCCATCCACAAGGGTATGCTGGGGATGGATTGCAACACCTCTATGACACGCTGGGTAATGAGATCGAAGGTGCCGCCGCGATAACCGGCGATGCCGCCGATGACGATGCCGAGCAGGAAGCTCATGGTCACGCCGAGAAGGCCGATGGTGAGCGAGATGCGGGCGCCGTAAAGGATGCGCGACAGCACGTCGCGGCCCAGCCGGTCGCTGCCGAGCAGGAAGAGCTGGCCGTCTTCGGCCGGGCAGACGAGATGGAAATTGCCCTCGACGAGACCCCAGAACTTGTAGGGATCGCCGCTGCAGAAGAAGCGCAGTTTCTCAACCCTGCCCCGATCTTCGGTATAGATGCGGCGCAGGGTGTCCATGTCGAGTGTCATGGTGCGGCCGTAGACGAAGGGGCCGACAAACTCGCCCCTGTCGAAGAGATGCACACGCTGCGGCGGCGCATGGATGTAATCGACGTTGCGGGTGTGCAGATTATAGGGCGCCAGGAATTCGACGATCGTGATCATGAAATAGAGCACGGCCAGAAAGACGAGCGACACCAGCGCCAGCTTGTGGCGCTTGAACTTCCACCACATCAGCCGCAGCTGCGACGCCTGGTAGATCTTGGTCTGCGCCTCGGTCATCGCCTCCACGGACATGGGGTCGAAGGGCGCGGTCGAGACATAGTGCTCCAGCGGAGCGCCGGATTTCGGAAGCGATGATGTCACTTGGTGCTCCCACCCTGAAGCCGGATACGCGGATCGAGAAGGGCGAGCGCGATATCGGAAATGAGAACGCCGATGACGGTCAGGAAGGCGAGGAACATGAGGAACGATCCGGCGAGATACATATCCTGGCTCTGCAATGCCTTGATCAGCATCGGACCGGTGGTTTCGAGCGACAGCACGATCGCGGTGATTTCAGCGCCCGAAATAATCGCGGGCAGGATCGAGCCGATATCGGAGATGAAGAAGTTGAGCGACATGCGCAGCGGATACTTGATCAGCGTCTTGAAGGGGTGAAGCCCCTTGGCGCGGGCGGTCACCACATATTGCTTCTGCAACTCGTCCAGCAGGTTCGCCCGCAGCCTTCGGATCATGCCGGCCGTGCCGGCCGTGCCGATGATGATGACGGGGATCCACAGGTGCTCGAGGATCGACTTGAACTTGTCCCAGCTCATCGGCTCGCCGAGATACTTCTGGTCCATCAGGTGGCCGATCGAGGTGCCGAACCAGATATTGGCGAAATACATCAGGATCAGCGCGAACATGAAATTGGGGATCGCAAGCCCGAGCAGACCGAGGAAGGTCAGGCCGTAATCGCCCCAGGAATACTGGTGGGTCGCCGAATAGATGCCGATCGGGAAGGCGATCAGCCAGGTGAAGAGAATGGTGACGAAAGACACCATGATCGTCAGCCACATGCGGTCGCCGATCACCTCGCTCACCGGCAGCTGATATTCGAATGAATATCCGAAATCGCCGTGCAGCATGCCGCCCAGCCAATAGAAATAGCGCTCGATCGGTGGCTTGTCGAAACCGTATTGCTCGCGCAATTCCTGGATTTCGGCCGTATCGACGCTTTCGCCCTGGGCGCGCAATTCGGCAATGTAGCTTTCGAAATAGTCGCCCGGAGGCAGCTCGATGATCGTGAAGACCAGCGCCGAGATGATCAGGAGGGTCGGGACCATCGCAGCGATACGCCACAGAATGTAACGCAGCATATTCAGCTTACCTCGTCGCTGTACCAGAAGGTATCCGGCATGTAGACGCCGAGATAGGATGTGGGTTCGAAACCGTAGAGCCCTTCGGCCGGCACGTTCTGAAGACGGGCCGAATGCAGGAGCGGCTGAAGCGTGCCGTTGACGACGCCGATGGAAAAGACGTTTTCTGTATAGATCGAGAGCATCTCGTGCCAGATGCGGGTCTTGTCGTCGTTGCTGGAGGCATGGCCCCATTCCGCGAGCAGCGCCGAGAGCCGGCGAACCTCCTCGATATCCGGCTTGCTGGCCATGGTGTCGCCGGAGAGGAAGTTCAGCCCCCAGGCCGGCCATTGCAGCTGGGAATCCATCGTCGGCGCGAGCTGGCCGGGGTTCATCTCGGCAGTCGGAATGCCGTTTTCCAGCCCGGTCCAGATCGACATCATGATCTCGCCGCCAAGCGCCCGGTTGAAAAGCACTTCGCGCTGGGACGTCTTGATGAACAGCGGGATGCCGATCGCGCGCCAGTGGTCGGTGACGAGTTCGAGCACGTCGGTTTCGAGGGTGCTTTCGCCCGCCGTCTCGATGACGATCTGGGCGACGCGGCCATCCGGCAGCAGCCGCATGCCATCGTCGTCGCGCTTGTCGAGACCGATCTCGTCGAGCAGGGCGTTGGCCTGATCGGGATCGAAGTCGGCCCAGGCACGGGCATATTCCTCCTTGAAGAGCGGACTTTCCGGCAGCGGCGAATCCGCCGCCTCCCGGCCCAGCCCGTAAAAGGCCACCATGTTGATTTCATGCCGGTTGATCGCCAGCGACAGCGCCCGGCGGAAGCGCACGTCGATGATGAACTTGCGCCAGACCGGATCGCCGGTATTGAGATTGGGCAGAAGCGCGACGCGGGAGCCCTGCGTGCGTTTCCAGAGATTGACCTTCACCGGATAACGCTTCTCGGCTTCCTTCAGGAAACTGTAATCGACGAAATCGACGCCGTTGGCCTGCAGATCGGCCTCGCCTGCGCCGGTCTTGGCGGCGATGATGTTGGACGAGGAGACATTCAGCACGAAGCGGTCGACATAGGGCAGTTGCAGCCCGTTTTCATCGACGCGGTGGAAATAGGGGTTGCGTTCGAACACGAACTGATCGGCCGGCGGCGCGGTCGTATTGCGCCAAGGATCGAGCGTCGGCAGTTCCGGATTTTCCGGACGGTAGGTCCGCGACATCTTGATATGCAGGTCGGCCCATTTCTTGACGCGCTGCTCCTTCATCAGAGCCGAAAGCCGGAAATCGTCCTGATACTTGCGGTGGAACTTCCACATATAATGGAAGGGCAGGACGAGCGTTGCCGGCGATGCCGCGGCCAGATTGGGCAGGAAATCCGGGTTGGGCGTTTCCCAGGTGTATCGGACGGTCAAGGGATCGAGGACTTCGAAGACCGGCGGCTTGCCTTCAGCGAGGAAATAGGTGGGAAGGCCACCCTTGCGCAGATCCTTGTCGAGAACCACGTCCTCCCAGCAATAGCGGAAATCGTCGGATGTGAACTTGGCGCCGTCCGACCACTTGTGCCCCTCGCGAAGCTTGAACGTGAAGATGCGGCCTTCCTGAACGTCGAAGCTCTCAAGGATGTCCGGCTGCAGATTGAAATTCTGATCGTAGCCCACAAGACGGGAATAGCCGTACATCGTCATCAGCCGGATGTCTTTCTGGCTGCCGATGATCATGCGCACGGTCCCGCCGTAGCGGCCGGGCTTGCGGCCCATGGCCGCAAGATTGACGAAGCGCGGGTTGACGGGCACGCGTTCGTTCAGCGCCGGCATGCGCTGGGCGCGCAGGTAAGGCCGCAGGAATTCCGGTTCGACGACCCCGGCGCGAAGCGTGCCGGGCAGCATGGCGGAGGCGAGAAGGCCGAGCGTCGTGCGTCTGGTGATCATGGTCTGAGCTCCCTGACATCGGCATTCCGATTGGCCAGGACGAAGTGGCCTTCGCCCAGGTCGGCTGCGGAAAGCGAAGCTTCGGCATCGTCGCCGCGGAAGGCGGCGTTCCAGTTGCGCATGTCCGAGGCGCCGCCGGTGTTGAGCGTGGTGAAATCGAGCGGGCGGTCAAGATCGGGGAAGGGCACAGCCGCCAAAAGCGAGCGCGTATAGGGATGGACCGGCGCCCGCATGAGGATTTCGCGTGGCGCGATCTCGACGATCCGCCCGGCGCACATGACGGCGATCCGGTCGGCCATGTAATCGACGACGGCGAGATTGTGGGAGATGAACAGGTAGGTCAGCCCAAGTTCGGACTGCAGATCCTTCAGGAGATTGAGGATCTGCGCCTGCACAGAGACATCGAGCGCCGAGACCGGCTCGTCGCAGATCAGCAGTTCCGGCCCGAGCGCAAGCGCACGGGCGATGCCGATGCGCTGGCGCTGGCCGCCGGAGAAGCTGTGCGGGTAACGGTTGAGGTGACGCTGGTCGAGGCCGATGGCCTTCAGCAACGCCTTGACCGTCTCCGCTCGTGATTTGCTATTGCCGCGATCGTGGATTTCGAGCGGTTCGCTCAGGATGTTTTGCACCGTCATGCGTGGGGAAAGCGACGAGACCGGATCCTGAAACACCCTCTGCATTTTTGTGCGCAGGTTCTGAAGTGTGTCGCCCTGCGCCGCCAGCACGTCGATCGGGCCGTCCGAACTGCCGAGCATGACCGAGCCGGAATCCGGCGTCACCGCGCGCATCAGAATCTTGCTGACCGTCGTCTTGCCGCAGCCGCTTTCACCGACGAGGCCCAGGCATTCGCCGCGGCGAATGTCGAAGCTCACGCCATCGACAGCCTTGTGCGGCTGGTTGTCGGCTTTCGAAAACCAGCTGGATTTGCGGGTGGTGAAGGTCTTGGAGATGTCCCGTACCGAGAGCAGCACATCGGACTGAAGGTGGATGGGGGCCTTGGTTTCATCCACTTTGACTGTCGCGGTGGGCTTGCGGCCGAGCAGGTTGCCGGCATCGACCGGCACTTCGCGCAGCGCCTTCAGCCGTTCTCCGGGCTTCATGTCGAAATGCGGAACGGCGGCCATCAGGCCCTTGAGATAGGGATGGGCGGGCTTGCGGAAGATCGTATCGACCGGCCCGGCCTCCATAATCTCGCCGTGGTAGATCACGACCACTTCGTCAGCCATATTGGCGACGACACCGAGGTCGTGGGTGATCAGCAGCATCGCCATGTTCAGCTGCGACTGCAGGTCACGCAGGAGCTTCAGGATCTGCGCCTGGATGGTGACGTCGAGAGCGGTGGTCGGCTCGTCAGCAATCAGCAGCGACGGCTGGCAGATCAGCGCCATGGCGATCATCGCGCGCTGGCGCATGCCGCCGGAGAGCTCGAAAGGATACATGTCGAAGGCGCGCGAGGGCTTGGCAAAGCCGACGAGGCCCAGCATTTCCTCGCTGCGCTGGCGGCGTTCCTTCGCCGTCATGTCGGTATGGATTTTAAGCGATTCCTGAATCTGGTTGCCGATCGTGTGGAGCGGGGACAACGAGGTCATCGGCTCCTGGAAGATCTTGCCCATGCGGTTGCCGCGCATCGCCCGGATTTGCGGTCCATCGGGCTCCATCTGCAGAATATCGACGGGGCCGGTCGAAAGCTTCGGGTCACAGAACAGGACTTTTCCGCTGGCCGAGGCAGACTTCGGCAAGATGCCCATGACCGCCTGGCTGATCACCGATTTTCCCGATCCGCTTTCGCCGACAAGCGCCGTGACCTTGCCGGGCAGCACCCGAAGGCTTGCCTTGCGCACAGCATCGATCTGCCCGCCCATCATGGCGAACGAGATGCTCAGATCCTCGATCCGCAGGAGGTCTGCGCCCGTATCCATCCCTGAATTTTCTCCGTTCCGTTCTCTCAGCCGCCGGGCGATGCCGACGGTTCCGGCTTTTTAGCCTTGTCTGGAACGAGACTAGCGCACGGTCATGGGCCTGTCCATGACCGTGCGATGAAATTGGGCGGGGCATGCCGGAGGCTGTAACGCTGTGAAATTATTCAGGCTTGCCATGCCGGTGGTGGGTGTCGGCGGGCTATTGCAGCAGCTTGTTCCAAAGGTCGCGTGTCTGCGGCTTGCGGTTGTTGCGATAGAGAAGCATGACCTGCTCGGCCTCGGAGCGGGTTTCCAGCGACTTGCCATGCATGGCTTCGGCGTAGTCGAGCTGCAGATGGCTTTCGCTCGGCTTCAGCAGCGTCACCTTCTGGCGCACGCCCCGCAGCTTCTCGTCGCCGAGCGTTTCCCACTCCCCGCCACAATAACCGGCGAAGGACTGGCTGGCCACGATCGACGTGTTGAACTTCTTCGTAAGCCCCTGCAGGCGCTGGACCTCGTTCACGGCCGAACCGAAGGCGGAAAAGGTCAACCTGTCTTTCAGCCCGACATTGCCGAACATGACGTTGCCGACATGCAGGCCGATCCCGTAGCGGATGTCGCCCAATCCTTTGTTTTTTCTGGTTTCATTGAGCTGCGTCATACGCGCCGTCGCCTGGCGCACGGCGGTCATTGCCGTGTGAACGGCGACCTGGGACGGCTCGCGATGGCGCCCGCAGGGATAGACTGCGAGGAAACCGTCTCCCATGAAACTCAGGATTTCGCCGCCCTCGCGGTTGAACGGGGTCGCGATCGCATCGAAGAACTCGTTGAGCGTGTCGATATAGACCTGCCGCCCTTCCTTTTCGGCGAGCATGGTCGACTGGCGCATATCGGCCATGACGAGGGCGGCGCGAATGGTTTCGCCATCGCCCCGGCGAATCTGGCCGGACAGCACCCGCTTGCCGGAATTCGCGCCGAGATAGGTGGTCAGCATGTTGTCGGCGAGCTTGCCGAGCACCGCCATCTTGGCCGCGACCGCAAGGCTGTTCTGGATGCGCAGCAGGGCTTCGATCACATCGTCGCTGAAGCCGCCGGGGGCGTCGGTGGCCCAGGAGCCGATCATGCCCTGGCCGGAAGCCTCGCCGAAGGACTGGACGAACGCGATATAATCGGTCGTTCCCATCTCCTTCAGTTCCTCGAAGATCGGAAATTCGTTGGGCGTCAGCGGGGTGATCTGCCGGCGCAGGTGCTCCAGATTGTTGCTGAGCAGGTAATAATACGGGCTTTTCAGGAACCGGTTGGAATCCTCGTCGTCCTCGTCCGCCCGATAGCCTTCGACCGTCATGCCTTCGCCGCGCAGCCAGGTA
>JAVBSF010000485.1:0-3824 GCA_031556925.1 Pararhizobium sp. | reverse complement strand
CGGCTTTTTCAAGGGCGGCGACGAGAAGGTTATGGGCGCTGGTGCCCTTGCCGACGCCGACGTTCTTGCCCTTGAGGTCGGCGACCGACTGGATGGCGGATTCAGGCTTTACGAAGATGGCTTCGCCCTTGCCGTTGGAGGGAAGCGCTGCGGCATAAACGATGGCCGAGCCGGCGGCCTGGCCGAAGATCGGCGGCGCGTCGCCCGTCCAGCCCACGTCGATCGAGCCGACGTTCAGCGCTTCGACCAGCGGCGGGCCGGCGGTGAACTCGACCCAGGAAACGGTGATCCCCTTGGGTTCCAGAGCTTTTTCGATAACCTGCTGCTGACGGGCGATCACCGGAAGATTGGTCTTCTGATAGCCGATATGAAGCTCCTTCAGCTCATCGGCAAAGGCGCTGCCGGCCGTGGCAAGAAGGCTTGCGGCCAGAAGGCCCGCGCCCAGCAATCGTTTGGTCAGGTTCAGCATTGGTCCCTCTTTTCGTTATGCCGGAGGTGCGGGCCTGCCGCGATCTTGCCATCCGGTTGATGATGAGGATCATGCTAGAAAAATATACTCAGTTTATGGAGTTTATTTATTTCATAGATTTCCGGCTGCGCGGAATGCTTTTCCCGCTGAAGCGGGAAACCGGACTTTCCGTTTTTCTCGGTTAGCCGACGACATCGAAGGCGCGGTAGATCCAGACCAGCTGGTAGAGAATGGCAACCACCAGGAAGATGCTGTGGAAGCGACGGTTGCTTGTCACAGCCGCGACGAGGCAGCCGGCCATATAGAGGGCATTGCGCAAAGGGTATTCGAGGCCGAAGGAGCCGAAATATTGCCGGCCCTTCAGCGCCGTGTCGATGAGATCGAGCGCATAGGCCAGCGCCAGGAAACCGAAGAACCAGGCACGACGCGACAGGAAATAGGCTTCGTAACCGGCATATTCCTCGATCGATGCCGGAAACAGTAGAACGCAGAGAAAGAAAAACACGCAGCAGAAGGCGATAAGGAAGACGTAGACGCTGAAATCGATGGATGCCAGATCATGCAGCCGGAATTCCCACCACCAGAAATGGATGAGGAAGAGAAACATAAACAGCGTCCAGCCGAGATGTAGAAAGGACAGGCGAGCCTTGCGAGGATGCTGGACGAAGGTCGCAAGTCCGGTGAGAAGCCGGGCCATGCTAAGGCTGACGACCATGCCCATAACCACACGGACATGGGAGAACAGCTCGGGACTGGCAACATGCTCCATCGGTTAGCGCTCCGCCGGGACGGGCGTGGGCTTGCCGGTCGCGTCGAGCGCCACCATGACGAAACGGGCATCGGTGACCTTGTCCATGCGCTCCGAGAGGTAGCGCTGAGCCCAGACCTCGACATTGAGGGTGATGGAGGTGCGGCCGACCTTGACGATATCGGTATAGATGCAGAGCGTATCGCCGATCTTGACGGGCATGGCGAAGGCCATCTCCTGCACGGCGGCGGTGACGACGCGGCCACGGGCGCGTTCGGCGGCGCGGATGCCGCAGGAGAGATCCATCTGCGCCATGACCCAGCCGCCGAAGATATCGCCGGCGGCGTTGGCATCGGCCGGCATGGCCAGGGTTCTGAGGGTCAGTTCGCCGGTCGGCTTGGTCATGGATCGCTCCGTGGAATTGCTGCGAAGATCGCGGGTCGGCCAAGCCTAGCGGATCAATCCGCGACCGGGAAGCAAGTATGCGCTGTTAATGGAAGGTAAAAAAATCCACCTGATTTCTAATGATCCGTTGTTAGTAAGTTTGAAAATTGCCGGGATTATTCTGCCGGGTCTGAAGAATAGGGGATCCACGCATGAAGCACTTCCGTATTTCGGTGCGACTTTACGCACTTGTCGGGCTGGCCATCGTGGCGATGGCCGTCGCCATGGTCTACGGTCTGTTCCAGGCGCAGGACAAGCTGGTGGCCGAGCGCAAGGCGATGCTTTCGTCCATGAACGAGAACGCCGTCTCGGTCTTTGTCGCTTATCACAAGCTTGAGCAGGCCGGCACGCTGACCCGCGAAGAGGCGCAGAAGCGCTCGATCGAGGCGATCGGTGCGATGCGCTACCAGGATAGCGGCTATCTCTGGATCAACGACATGCATCCGACGATGATCATGCATCCGATGAAGCCCGAGATGAACGGTGCCGACCTGACGGAGAACAAGGATCCGACCGGCAAGCATCTGTTCGTCGAATTCGTCAAGAAAGTGCAGGCGGAGGGCAAAGGCTTCGTCGACTACTACTGGCCCAAGCCCGGCGCCGACGAACCGGTTCTGAAATATTCGCATGTGGCCGGCTTCGAGCCCTGGGGCTGGGTGGTCGGCACCGGCGTCTATGCCGACGATCTCGCCGCCATGTTCCGCGAGCGGCTGATCCAGGTTGCCGTGATCTGCGGCATCGCCGCCATCGTCATCCTGCTCTCCGCCTTCGCCATCGTTCGCAGCGTCGTCAATCCGGTGGAGCGCCTGAAGGTCGCCATGCGGGAGATTGCCGACGAGAAGGTCGAGCGCGAGGTTCCCGAAACCGACCGCGGCGACGAGATCGGCCAGATGGCCGTGGTGCTGGTGGAGCTGCGCAACTCGGTCAAGGAACGTATCGATCTGCGCGACCGCGAGATCGAGCAGCAGGCCCAGCTCGACGGCGAGCGCCGTGGCAACGAGCAGCGCAGCCGCGCCCATGCCGAAAGCCAGGCCGAAGCAATGGCAACGGTGGGCGGCGCGCTGGAGAAGCTTGCAACCGGCGACCTGACCGCCGAAATCAGCCGCATCTCGCCGGAATACGGCAAGCTGCGCGAGGACTTCAACACGGCGGTTGCCGCCCTGCGCGACGTCATCGGCTCGATCGCCCGCTCGACCGACGTGGTGAACGGCAGTGCCGGCGATATCTCCGAAGCCGCCAACAACCTGTCGCGCCGCACGGAGCAGCAGGCGGCAGCCCTGGAAGAAACCGCCGCCGCGCTCGACGAGATCACCTCGACCGTCAAGAGCGCATCGGAACGGGCCGCGGAAGCGCGCGAAATGGTCTCCGAGACCAAGGCGAGCGCCGCGAAATCCGGTGATATCGTTCGCAACGCCATCACCGCCATGGGCCGCATCGAAGGGTCTTCCAGCCAGATCGGCCAGATCATCGGCGTGATCGACGAGATCGCCTTCCAGACCAACCTTCTGGCGCTGAACGCCGGCGTCGAGGCGGCGCGCGCAGGTGAGGCCGGTCGCGGCTTCGCGGTCGTGGCGCAGGAAGTGCGCGAACTGGCGCAGCGCTCGGCCAACGCGGCCAAGGAGATCAAGACGCTGATCAGCGCTTCGGCGGGCGAGGTTCAGACCGGCGTGTCGCTGGTCAAGGAAACCGGCGATGCGCTGGTGGAGATCGAGGCGCTGGTCAACCGCGTCAACGATCATGTCTCCTCCATCGCAACGGCGGCCCGCGAGCAGGCGACCGGTCTGCAGGAAGTCAACACCGCGGTCAACTCCATGGACCAGATGACCCAGCAGAACGCCGCGATGGTCGAGGAAACCACCGCCGCCAGCCAGACGCTGGCGCAGGAGAGCCACGAGTTGAAGGTGCTGCTGCAGCGCTTCCGGCTTGGTCACTCTTCGCAGCGCGAGAGCTACGGCCGGGCGGCCTGATCGTCGTCCCTTTTCACACAGGAAGGCCCGCATCGAAGGATGCGGGCCTTCTGCATTGTATTCAAAGTAAACCTCCACCTACGGTGGAGGACTGGACGAGTTCCACACGGTAGTTGAGAGACCTCCTGCTTGGATCACTGGGGTGGCCCAGATTTCAGACAAGGAGGTTCTATGGATGAGCCAAAGCTCTCGCATG
>JAVBSF010000369.1:0-4287 GCA_031556925.1 Pararhizobium sp. | reverse complement strand
AACCTTGCCTTCATCGGCCTGCCAGCGTTCCAGGGCGCCGCGCGCGGTCGCATAATCGTCGCAAAGGCTCCTGAACTCCGGAGTCCGAAGGTAGAGCCGGCGGATCGCCAGCTCGTGCATCGGAAACTGTCTGATCACCGTGGCCAGGTCGGGCATACGACAACCTCGGATTTTGACTTTTGCTCATACCAAGAATGTCGCGATTTTAATCCGCATGGGAGGTGCGAACAGGTACGAACATGTTCCTTGAAGCGTTCGCGCGGTTTCTAAGGCAGGATGACGAGTAGATTACGCGTAGTTCGATACGATCTATTCCCGTTTGCGGGAAACGATCATAGAGGTTTGGCGGGGACCATGACAGAAACGACATCACCGGCAGAGACAGCTTCGATCCGGCATTCGTCGCCGCATGGTATCGGCGATTTTCTCGCCTCCCATGGAGGCCCTTTCTATCAGCTGCAGGCCCAGATACGCCTGCTTCGGGAACACAGTCTTCGCGCCGGGCCGCGTGCCGCCCTGTTCGTGGCGCTGGCCTGGGGTATTCCGCTGCTGCTGGGGCTGCCGCGCAGTTTTTCGCTGGATCACGGCGAGGGCGCCTATCTTGCCGATCTCGGGGTGTGGTCGAAATTCTTCATTGGCATCGGCGCTTTCATCCTCGCCGAGCAACAGGTGGAAAAAGGGTTGCGATCCAAACTGAGGCAGCTTGTTTTCGCACCGATCATCGCGCCGGGCGCGATGGGGCGCGCCGCCGCGATCGTCACGACAGCCTTGCGCCGGCGTGACCTCTGGGTGGCGGAGCTTGTCTGCCTCGGTCTGGCTGCCGTCGCATCGTTCCTCTCCTATGAAAATTTCCACGCGCTGGCGGCATCGTCCTGGGCGGTCGAACACACGCCGGAGGGAAACCGGATCACCATTGCCGGCTGGTGGTCGATCTGCTTCAGCCTGCCGCTGTTCGTCTTCCTGTTCACGCGCGGGATCTGGCGCCATCTGGTCTGGGCGCATCTTTTGCGAGGCATTGCCGGCCTCGAGCTGCGGCTTGTCGCCAACCATCCGGACGGCAAGGCAGGCATCGGCTTCCTCGCCCGATATCCCAATGCCTATGTGCTCTTCGTATTCGGCATGAGCTGCGCCATCGCCGCGCAGATCGCCAAGCATTTCATCAATCAGGAAGTTTCGGCAACGACGCTGACGATCGTGATGGCCGGCTGGCTGATTATCGTGCTGGCCTTTTTCGCCTATCCGCTCTCGGCCTTCACGCCGCCGCTGGCGCGGCTCAAGGAAAACGGTCTTGTCCTGCTCGGCGCACAGGCGACGCGCTACTATCGTCAGGCCGAACGCAAGGCCATCGGCCGGAATATTTTCTCCGATCCCGCACCCGAATCCGAGGGAGAGATCGCCGATCCGTCCAAGCTCTATGACGCCAGCGCCAAGCTTTCGACCATGCTGATCAGTCGTACCGCGGTCATCCCCGTCGCTGCGGCGGCTCTCGTTCCCTTCGCGATCGCCGGTGCGACGAAGTTGCCTTACAAGGAGGTCTTCTCGGTCCTGAAGAAGCTGCTCCTGCTGTGACGACGGCATGGACGCGCGCATAAAAAAGGACCGCTCCGAGGTCTGGAGCGGTCCCGGCGTATCGGCTGGTTCGCTGGGCTTTGGCGTCGGGGAGGGGGCCGAAAGCCGTTGCCGGGGCGGGCAAGCAGGGATGCGAAACGCTTTTCCGAAAGCCTGGGAACATCATAGTTTCGATAGGCTTTCGGCGAAACCATAGAAAGATATGGGTTTATGCCGGTTCTTGAAAAGAGTGCTTACACCACCGTCTCGCCGCCATCGACGACGAGGATCTGGCCGGTCATGTAGGACGAGCGGTCGGAAACGAGGAACAGGATCGGTTCGGCGATCTCCGAGACATCGGCCCAGCGGCCGAGCGGCACCTGTCCGGCGACATAGGCCTCGATCGCTTCGCGGCCGCCCATCTGGGCGATGAAGGGCTCGTTGAAGGGCGTATCCACCCAGCCGGGGCAGAGCGCGTTGACGCGGATGCCGAATTTCGCATAGTCGCCGGCCATCTGCCGGGTCATGGCGATGACGGCGTGTTTCGTCGTCGTATAGGCGATCATCTCGCGATCGTAGAGCACGCCGGAGGAAGACGACGTGTTGAGGATCACGCCCTTGCCGGCCTGCTTCATGATCGGCATGACGAAGCGGGACGCCATGAAATGGGCCCGCACATTCAGCGACCAGGACTTGTCGAAGCCATCGATTGCGACCCGTTCCAGATCGCCGGCCACCTGCGCGCCCGCGTGATTGTGCAGAATATCGATGCGGCCGTGATGTTCGACGACGGCGGCGATGCCGGTTTCCAAAGCCTTGTCGTCGGTGACGTCGAGGACGAGGCTTTCGCCGCTGCCGCCGGCCTCGTGGATCAGTTCCACGGTTTCGCCGGCATGGATGAAGTCGATATCCACCACCACTACATGGGCGCCGTCGCGCGCCATCGCGAGCGCGCCCGCGCGGCCGATGCCGGAGCCTGCGCCGGTGACGATGGCGACCCGGTTGTCGAGGATCATGGTGGCCTCCCGTTTCTCTTGTTTTCGTTTGTCTTTTCGGAAAACCGGCTCCCGCTTTTCCCTGACAAACTCTAGTTCGTTGTTTTCTTTTCACGCATCAGGAAGCGCGCGATGAGGATCATGCAGAGCGATGCCACCAGCACCATCGTCGCGATCGCGTTGATCTCGGGCGTGACGCCACGCCGGATGGAGGCGAAGACGTAGATCGGCAGCGTCGTGTTCGAACCCGCGACGAAGAAGGCGATGATGAAATCGTCGAAGGAGAAGGTGAAGGCGAGCAGGAAGCCGGCAAGGATCGACGGCATGATCTGTGGAAGCACGATCTGGCGGAACGTGGTGAACGGCGTCGCATAGAGATCGTTGGATGCTTCGACGATATCGCGGCCGAGGCTGGCGATGCGGGCTTTGACGATCATCGTCACCAGCGCCATCGTGAAGAGGCCGTGGGCGGCGATGATCGAGCCGAAGCCGAGGGCAAGTTTCGGCGGCTGTTCGCCCGGCCATGCGGCGGACAGGAGCGGATTGATGAAGCCGAAGACCTGCACGAGCGCAACCAGCGTGGCGATGCCGATGACGACGCCGGGCACGACGATGGCAGCGGCAAACAAGCCGTCGAAGATGGCGCGGGTGCGGCTGCCGAGACGTTCCATGCCAAGTGCCGCCATGGTGCCGAAGACGGCGGCGAGCACGGCGCTGGTAAAGGCGATGACGAGGCTGTTTTGCAGCGCGTCCATCAGGAAGGTGTTGGAGAGGGCCTTGGCATACCACTGGGTCGAGAAACCGACGAACTCGCTGGCGCTGCGGCCGGAATTGAACGAGAACAGCACGACCAGCGCGATCGGCGCGTAGAGGAAGAGATAAACGGCGGTGATCAAAGCGCGCATCAGACGAGATCCACCTGTCTCGTGCCGGCCACGCGCCAGGCGATGCGCATGGCGACCAAAAGGATCAGCACGACGACCACGACGAGGGTCACGGCGATGGCCGAGCCGAAGGGCCAGTTGCGCGATTGCAGGAAGAGATCGACCAGCGCATTGCCGATGAAGAACACCTTGCCGCCGCCGAGCAACTGCGGGATCAGATATTCGCCGAGCAGCAGGATGGTGACGAGCGCGACCCCGGTCATGACGCCGGGCAGCGACAGGGGAAGCGTGATGCCGAAGAAGGTCGAGATCGGTTTCGCGCCGAGATCGGCGGAGGCTTCCAGGAGGCGGCGGTCGAGCTTTTCGAGGCTCACATAGATGGGCATGATCATCAGCGGAAGATAGCCATAGACGATACCGAGCAGCACGGCGCCCGGCGTATTGAGCAGCCGGACGTTCTCGATGCCGACCATCTCCAGAAGATGCGGGATGCCGCGTGCGCCAAGAATGTACATCCAAGCGTAGACGCGCACGAGCAGGCTCGTCCAGAAGGGCACGACCACCAGCGAGACCAGGACCAGCCGGTATTTCGGTGTCGCCTTGACCGCGAGATAATAGGCGACGGGATAGGCGACCAAAAGGCAGAGAAAGGCGCCGACCGGGGCGAGCAGCAGCGTGTTCTTGAAGGCGGCCGCGCGGGCGCCGAGATTGGCGAACTGCTCGAAGGTGAAGGACGGCTGATAGCCGCCTTCCGGGGCGCGCTCGCCAAAGGCGAAGACGACGATGGCGATGAAGGGCAGCACCAGAAACACGAACAGCCAAAGGCTTGCCGGCGCCAGCAGCGCCGACGTGACCAGTCG
>JAVBSF010000197.1:0-32185 GCA_031556925.1 Pararhizobium sp. | reverse complement strand
GCCAAGAAGTTCCTGTGGCCGGGCCTGAAGGATCTCTTCCCGCAGAAGCCGGCTGATAATTTCGATGTCACGACGCTGAAGCAGCGCTTCCTCGTCACCATCGCGCTGGAAGCGGCCCGCACCGTCGAAGAAGGCATCGTCACCGATCCGCGCGAAGCGGATGTCGGCTCCATCCTCGGCTTCGGTTTCGCGCCGTATACGGGCGGCACGCTGTCCTATATCGACGGCATGGGCGCGAAGGCCTTCGTCGAGCTTTGCGAGAAGCTGGCAGCCGCCTATGGCGATCACTTCAAGCCGACGGCACTGCTGAAGGACATGGCCGCCAAGGGCCAGACCTTCTACGGTCGCTTCGATCCCTACGCAGCCCAGGCTGCCGCCTGATCACATATACGTTATCAAATGGAAAAGCGGGCTTTTACGGCCCGCTTTTTTTTGAAGTTTGCGCTGGGTCGTGGCGATTCAGTCACGCTGTAAAGATTGCATTCAGCCTTTTTCGGTAAAACTCCGTTAGCAATTCGCGCCAAAGCGGCATTTCGTGGCGAAGGTTGCATCTCGGTTTTTTTGTTTTGCGTACGGGTTTGTTATGCGTTTATCGGCTGCCACAGCACTTCTTCTCTGCTGCGTTGCTCTGTCGGGCTGCACCTCAAGCTCAGGCCCGGAAAGCCTTTCCGCCGGCCTGACGACCTCCAAGGAAACGACAAGCTCCATCGTACCGGTCGTGATCCCGTCCGCCGCCGTCGGCGAAACGACGGCGCAGCAGCAGGAAAACCATCAGGAAGTTCTCGCCTGGGCCGGCAAGATGCCGGAGCCGCAGCCATTTGCGGATGTCGACCGCACCGCCGGCATGCCGATGCCGGAAAATCGTCCCGTCGCGATGATGCGACCGAACGTTCCGAATATCGAAGCCGAACCCGCCATCATCAAGCCGGGCCGTGGTGGCCGCCTGCAGGTCTATGGCCAGAACTTCCGCGATGCGCATCCCATCAATTTCGGCAAGACCTCACCGCGTAAGCACGCCGTTCACGGTGTCGACGTTTCGCGCTGGCAGGGCGATATCGATTGGGCGAAGCTGCGTACGCAAGGAGCGAACTTCGCCTTCATCAAGGCGACGGATGGCGGCGATCATCTCGACCCGATGTTCAAGACCAACTGGCGCAAGGCCCGTGAAGCCGGTGTCCGGCGCGGCGCCTATCACTTCTTCTACTGGTGCCGCACGGCCGGCGAACAGGCCGACTGGTTCATCCGCAACGTGCCGCGCGAGGCAGGCGCCCTGCCCCCGGTCATCGACGTGGAATATAACGGCGAATCCAGCTGCAAACGCCGCCTGTCGCGCGCCAAGGTTCTGGAAAAGATGCAGGTGTTCATGGACAAGCTGGAAGCCCATTACGGCCAGCGTCCGATCATCTATACCGCACCGGATTTCTATGAGGACAATCTGAGCGGCGAGTTCCCGAACCATCCCTTCTGGCTACGCTCGGTCGCCGCCCATCCCTCCGTTCGCTACCCGAACCGCAAGTGGGTGTTCTGGCAGTATTCCGGCTCGGGTCTCTCCCACGGTGTCGAAGGTCGCATCGACCTCAACGTCTTCCGCGGCAGCGAGGATGACTGGCACAAGTGGGTGGCCGCCAAGGCGGGCTAAATGCTCTCTTTAACGCTCATAAAGTTGTAAATTAGATAAAACTCAACTCTTTGCGTGTGAACGTGAATTGTTTTACAGCTCTCCCAGCGACGTTGGGGGAAACATGCAAACTATTGGCTCCATAGGACTTCTGGCTCTTATTGCCGGACTGGCTCTCTCCACGACGCCCCTGCAGGCGCAGACGTTTGGCGACTATGCTGGAGAGACGACCGACGTCCTGATCCATGATTTTCCGGGACGCTATCGTGGCACGGACAGTTTTGTCGGCGCGGCGAACTGGATGTTCGAGCGCTTGAGCCCCGGTTACACCACCTACCGCCAAGATTTCTCGTGGTGGGATGGCGATGTTCGCAGCGCCCAGAACGTCGTTGCCGAAGGCAAGGGCGTAACGGGCAAAACCCTCGTAGTCGGCGCCCATTTCGATACCGATTTCGGTAAGCCGACACTGCAGGGACTGGACGACAACGCCTCCGGCGCAGGCGTGCTCACCGAAATCGCCCGCAACCTCAGCGGACTGGATTTCGAGGACGGGGTAAATTTCGTCGCTTTCGGCGCGGAAGAAGAAGGCCTTGTTGGCTCCTATTTCTATGTCGATTCACTCGATGCCGCGGCACGCGAAAACCTGACCGGCATGATCAATATCGACAGCCTGATCACCGGCGACAAGATGTATGTCGGCGCCGGCTATGGCAGCGTCGCCGACCCTAAACTCGCGTCGCTCAGCCAGCACGCACTACGCATTGCAAAGGAACTCGGGATCGATGTCTCGGAAAATCCGGGGCGCAATCCGGACTATCCGGCGGGCACGGGTTGCTGCAGCGATGGCGAATGGTTCGACATGCTCGGCGTGCCCACGGTCTTCACGGAGGCGACAGACTGGGACCTGCCGCCCTATGACGGTTACACCCAGACGTCCGATCCGGACATTCCCGGCGGAGAGACCTGGCACAATCCGGCGCTCGACAACGAAACCGTCTTGACCACCGCTTTCGGCGACCGCATCGAAGAGCGCCTGCGTGACTTCTCCAGGCTCCTCACCCGGCTGGTGCTAGAAGCTACCAACACCGATCTGCGCTATTCAGTCGCCTCCGGCGCCGTTCTCTGGCGCGGCATGGAAGACCAGCTTGTCCGCCAGCATCAGACGATCCGCGCCATGAACGAGCGCCGGTTTCTCGACCTGACCATGGCGCCGCAGACAACAGGCCAGTTCGACGGCATCATCGGCGCGACAGGCGCGTTTTCGAGCGCGGATGGTGACCCCGCGCAGGCCGGGTTCTACGCCATCGGCGGCTATCAGGCCAACGACTGGCTCAATCTCGGCGGCAGTCTTGCCTATAACCGCGACACAGCCGAAAACGGTCATGACGGCGACATCGACAGCGACACATGGAATATCGGCCTCAATGCCTACGCCAGGGATACGGGACCGTTCTGGTTGAGCGGCGAACTCAGCGCCGGATATGCCCGCCTGAACCTCGACCGGTCGGTTTTCATCAAGGGCAAAGCAGGGCCGGTTCTGCTCGATCAGACGCTTTCAGGCAAGACCGACGCGGCCTATCGCGGCGGCGCCGTCGATGGCGGTTACGATTTTTCCGTCGGTACGCTGTTGACCGGGCCAACCTTCGGCGCCGGCTATGCGCGATATGACATCGACGGGTTTTCCGAGCGCAATAGCCTGCGCACGGCGCTGACCTATGACAGTTCGCATTTCGAGACCATTCCGCTCAACCTCGGCTGGCGCGCGGTTGGCGATATCGAGCTTTCCAACGGCATGCCACTTCGCCTTCAGGGCAGGGTCTCCTGGGTGTGGGATCTCGGAAGCAAGGCCCTGAACTTCCAGGCCGTCACCCACGCCGATCGCGCGGTGCGCACCGCCACGATCGCCGCCCGCGACGACAGCTTCGGCCTTCTGCAACTGGGTGCGCAGCTCGGCGTGAGCGAGACAATCGATATCTTCGCCAATGCCAGCGGCACGGTATTCCATGACGACGGCAATGAGGCTGCGTATCGGCTTGGCGTTCAGTGGCGCTTCTGACGCCGCTCAGTTGCGGTTGATCTTGTAGAGCCTGGCAAAGCCTTCGTCGGCGACCAGCGTCAGCTGTGGCAGTTTCGGCATCGGACCATCCATGTTGGGCAGGTCGGCGTTTGAGACCAGAATATAGTCGAAGCGCGTGTTCCAATCCTTGAGGTAAGGGTAGTCTGGCTGGTTTGCCGGATCGACAAGCATATCGACTGTCGGCGGCAGGCCCTCCGGCACGGCAATCTCGTTCCACGGCGGCAAGATTTTAACCGGCTGCTTTCCGGGCGCTGAAAACAGCGTCGGGATGAAGGCTTTCTGGCGCACGATGGCAAGGCTGCCGTAGTGCCAGTGGATCGGCATGTTGTTGCCGAGGAAACGGCCCGCAGGCGCTGTGCGGTTGAGCGCCGGATCGAGATGATGCTGCATCGGCAGGAGGGCGGAGCCTGCCGGCACCTGGGCGATAGCCCGCTCGACTGCCGCGATATTCTGCTCGCCGGCGATCCAGACCTTTTCGATCACCGCCACACGGGAAGCGACGACGACGCAGGCAAGGCAGCCGGCCACCACGGCGAGCATGCGCGTTGCGGCGAAATTGGGACGAACGCCAGCGGCAAAGGCCAGCGCCATCATGGACGGCAGGCGCGTATCGATGCCACCGGTCGCCATGAACTGGCGCGGCATGAACAGCGAGAGAATACCGAGGATCACGGCGATCAGGAAAAGTCCCCAATGGATCTCCAGCCGCTTCCAGAATGCAGCAGCAATCACGGGTGCCGCAAAAAGCAGCACATAGATCGCATCGATCTTCAGATTGTAGGTCTTGAAATAGGTCATCAGCACAGAGGCGAAATTGTAAAGCGAAACCTCGTTCCAGACGATGGTGTTGAGATTGGCCGGGGCAGCGCTGCCTGGAAGCGAAGGCCCGAACAACAACAGCGCGGCCAGTGGCAACAGGCAGGGAATGACATCAAGCGCAATGCGGCCGATCAGGACCGGCCATGAAGCCGGCTTGAGCAACGGATCGATGCTCCGACCGAACGCGAAAGCCGCCAGCAGCGCAGTGAAGAACAGCAAAGCGAAAGGATGGGCGACCAGAATGACGATAGCGGCAAGAGCCCGGTAGACGAAGAGCACGGCATAGGATTGCGACCGCAGCTTCATATCTCCCGTCACGAACAGCAGTGCCAGCCCAAGTCCGATCTCGAAATTCAGAAAACCCGCGAGATAGACGAAATTCCAGCCCAGAATGAAGCACAACGCATGCCACCAGTGAAAGCCGCCGAAAATTTCGCGGTTGAGAATGGCAATGCCGGTTGCCGGCAGCAGGAGTGCCAGCGACAGAACCAGCGGGCCGATCACCGCCATGGAGAGAAACGGCCCGGTCAGCGCGGCGATCACATCGATCATGACATTGGTCCAGGCCGTGCCCCAATCGACCTGATAGATCGGTGCGATCGCCGGATCATGGGTGCCGCCAGCCAGCAACCACAGCCGCGCATAATGGTTCGGATAATCCGGCATCGGCGGGATATCGATGGTGAGAACAGGGATCAGCGAGATCGCGGCCGCAAGCAGAATGAACAGCAGCGAGATGCGGCTGGCGGGGGAAACCTTGTCCATGACGTCACCGCTTGAAGGTAAGGTATTTGTTGAAAACGAAACTGAAAATGAATGTGAAGATGACTGAGGCGAGCTTGGCCGCGATATCCGGCAAGCCGGCCTGCAACAGTCCGTAGAGCGAAGCCTGGGACACACAAAGCGAAAGCAGCGTCGCCACGAAGAATGTAACGACAAGCTTACGGGAAAAGGGAACTCCGGCATCCCGAAATGTCAGCGTCTTGTTGAGAAACAGGCTATTGACCGCACCGAGGCTGAAACTCAGAACGTTGGCCGCCAGCGGCTGCAAGCCCAACCAGACCAAAGCCGCAAAAGCAGCAAGGTCGACAAGCGTGTTGGCGACGCCGACAAATGCGAAAGATACCGCCTGGAAGACCGTCTTCGCCCGCAACGGCTTTGTTGCAGGCGTTGGGTGATCCGGCATCTGCCCCTCAGCGACGCTCATCGGCCGGGCATCTGTGCATGAAGCACGGCATTCTGCTCGGCAACGGCAAGACTATAGTAGTTCGGCGGCAGGATGGCGCTGGTGCCGTCTCGCCGAACAGCGCTGATGGTGAAGAGCGGACGACGCTTCACCTCCTGCACGACCCTCCCGAGATACTCGCCGAACACACCCATGACGATCAACTGCGTACCCGAGAAAAAGGAGATCGCGACAAGCGAACTTGCCCAACCGGGAACGACATTGCCGACGGCCCACTGGTGCACGGCGTAGAACAGGATCAGGAAGGCAAAGCCCGCCGCCAACATGCCGAGCCAGACGGCCAGGCGAAGCGGCACTGTCGAGAAGCTGGTGATCGCGTCTGTCGCGAAGGCCAGCATCTTACGCAGCGGATATTTGGTCTCGCCGGCAAAACGCGGCTCGCGAGCATAGGGCAGCGCCACCTGCTTGCCGCCGATCCAGCTGACCATGCCACGAATGAAACGATGCTGCTCGGGCATGCCGCGCAGGATCTCGACGACCGTACGGGTCATCAACCGGAAATCGCCCGTATCGCGCGGGATGGGGACGGACGACAGGCCATTCAGTAGCTTATAGAAGGCAGACGCCGTCGCCAGCTTGAACTTCGTCTCACCGGAGCGCGAGGCGCGCTTGCCATAGACGACATCGGCGCCGCCATCCATCGTCGCCATCATCTGCGACAGCAGTTCCGGCGGGTCCTGAAGATCGGCATCGATCAGCAGCACGCGCTGCCCGGATGCAATGGACAGGCCGGCCGTCACCGCCAACTGGTGCCCGTGGTTTCGGAAAAGCTGTACGCCGACGACGCGACTGTCCTGATCCGCCAGTTTTTCGATGATGGTCCATGTGGCATCGGACGAGCCGTCATCCACCAGAATGATCTCGTGTTTTTCGCCCGCCGCCGTCAGGCACGCCCGTGACATGCGGGTATAAAACTCGGTGAGAACGGCTTCCTCATTGTAGCATGGCGCCACGACCGACAGTTCAATCTCTCTCATGAGACTATCCACCCCTAAATCGGAATGAATAAGCAATAGACCTCGAAAACTTTCCGCACCGTTACATCCGAGAACGACTTAAAATCGGGGATAATACCTGAACAATACAATATCTAAAATTTTACGTATCGGCTTCGGCCGAAACGCGGTCCTTTGGATAAGAAAAAGCCGGTGGGCATGACCACCGGCTCAATCAAGAAAATTGCACGGCGGCGCGCGTCAGGCAGCGCCCTGAATGGCGGAAACCTGCCACTCGCCATCAGCACGGCGCACGAAGGTCCAGAGTTCCACCGTCTCCGTAGCGTTCTCAGAATCGCCCTCGACAACGCGACCGGTCGCACGATCGCGCATGACATCGATGCTCTCATAGCGCATTGCGACCGTCGCATAGTCGCGACCTTCTTCGTGCCAGGCTTCGGCGACGTCACCCTGTACGAGATGCACATCGCGCACCTCGTTTCGCAAGCCGCTGGTGGCGTTGTCGCTCAACTCCTCGGCCAGATAGGACATGGCTTCAGGCGTGGTCAGACGACGAAGTGCAGCATAATCTTCCGCAGCATAGGCAGCCTGCACATCCTTCAGCATCGTCTCGAACTGGTTGAGGTCGTCCTCACCAATACCGATTTCGTCAGTATTTTCCGGAGCAACCGCCTGCTTCTGGGAAGCAGAGCCGCCACCGATCTGCGGAATTTTGAACGAAGGCTTCGCTGCATAGCCGCGGTCCGATTGCTCGCGATAGAGCGGACCGGACGAGGAACTCTGGTTCGAAGCGCCCGAATAAGCCGGCTGCTGACGACGACCGAAAAAGCGCATCGCAAGCATAATGGCGCCAAAGATCAGGGCGATCTGCAGCAGCATTCCGAGGAAGCCGATGCCACCGCCCAGACCGTTGCCCAGCATCATGCCGATCAGACCACCCATCATCAGGCCGCCGAGCATGGAACCACCGAAGCCGCCGAACAAGCCGCCGGGACGTTGTGCGCCGGGACGATTCTGGGTCATGCCGGGCTGGTTCATGCCGGGTTGCGTCGCCGACTGGCCGTCGGGCCGCGGCGTCATCGTGCGGTCGATGGAGTTGGCGTTGTTGGGCGCGGTGCGGGTCACCGGCGGCGCGGAAAACGTGCGGGTGCCACGGCTGCCGAAGCCGCCACCGGCCCGACGGGCTTCCGCCAGATCAACCACCGTCAGGGTGGTCATCATGGCGATAGCCAGCATCGCAAGAGTTCGTCCAAAACGTCGCATCGGCATCAGTTCCTCTTCATCCTTTTCCCATGCGGACAGCCGCATCCCTGGGACGGATATAGAGATCGGATTTCACGAAAATAAGGTTTTGCCGACGCTTTTCACGGTAAAGCGGGCTTTTACCGGCGTAAGGCGGGACTTCCCGACAAACGGGAGCGAATGCCGCGCCTTGAAGCGCGGCATTCGATCTCAGGTGAAAAACGTCTCGAAAAGAAGCTTCAGGTTGAGCACGACGATAATGGCTGCGATCAGCCAGGCAATCGCTGCGACGTATTTCGGAATGACGAAAGTGCCCATCTTCTTCCTGTCGGATACGAACTGGACGAGAGGGATGATCGCAAAGGGCAGCTGCATGGAGAGAACCACCTGGCTCAGCACCAGAAGTTCAGCAGTCCCCTTTTCCCCGTAAAGCCAGGTGACGACGACGACAGGAATGATGGCGATGCCGCGTGTAATCAGGCGCCGCGCCCAGTTCGGCAGGCGCAAACGCAGGAAACCTTCCATAACGATCTGGCCGGCAAGCGTTGCCGTCACCGTCGAGTTGAGACCCGAAGCCAGCAGCGCAATCGCAAACAGCGTCGAGGCGATCCCGAGACCCAGCAACGGCGACAGAAGCTCATAGGCCTGTTCGATCTCGGCGACATCCGTGCGGCCGTTGGCATGGAAAACGGAGGCCGCAAGAATAAGAATGGCGGCGTTGATGAACAGGGCCAGCATCAAGGCGATGGTGCTGTCGGCCGTCGCCCACTTGATCGCGTCGCGCTTGCCGGCGTCCGTGCGCTCGTAGGCGCGGGTCTGGACGATGGAGGAATGCAGATAGAGGTTATGGGGCATGACCGTCGCGCCGATGATGCCGATGGCGATGTAGAGCATGGCCGGATTGGTCACGACCTCGGCCGAGGGCAGGAAGCCGCCGAGTACACCCGACAACGACGGCGCCGCCGCGGCGATCTGGATAACGAAGCAGGTCGCTATCACGATCAGAAGCGCAATGATGAAAGCCTCAAGGTAGCGGAAACCCTTCTGCATCAGGAACAGCACGAGGAAGGCATCGAGCGCCGTGATCAGCGCGCCACCGATGAGCGGAATACCAAACAGCAGGTTGAGTGCGATGGCGGTGCCGATAACCTCGGCGAGATCGCAGGCAATGATCGCCGCCTCGCAGGCAAGCCACAGCATGAAATTCACAGGTTTCGGATAGCTGGCGCGGCATGCCTGCGCGAGATCCATGCCCGCTGCAATGCCAAGCCGGGCCGCAAGCGCCTGCAGCACGATGGCCATCAGGTTGGACAGGAGGATGACGCAGAGCAGCGTATAGCCGAACTGCGAACCGCCGGCGATGTCCGTCGCCCAGTTGCCGGGATCCATATAGCCCACGGAAACCATGTAGCCCGGCCCCATGAAGGCCAACATACGGCGGAACCAGAGGCCACCCTGGGGCACGGCGACAGTCGAGTTCACTTCGGGAAGGCTTGGCCGCGCACCCTCTTCAGGTGGGGCGAAACCCCATTCCCGTTGGGGTGGCAGGGCGGCATCGGAATTGGACATGCTTAAAATCTCCGGACAGCGGAATCGGACGGGCATTGAAAAATTATGATAAGGCTCAACATTATGCAATATGCTATATTGTATCGATGAGGCTTTTTTAAGCGCGCCCTTTGCGCCGTGGACAAAGGGACAAAGCATTATGAAAAATCCCGGCCCATGCTATGAAACACCCGATCCAGCCGACCATGCCAAAGGATAAGATTTGCCGCGCCGCTCCACTCCCCGCCCGCTTCCCGATGCGGACGTTCATTCCGAGGGTTTCCGGCAGACCCGCGAAGCACGCCGCGGCGCGCTGGTGGAGGACTATGTCGAGCTGATCGCCGATCTGATCGAGGACGGAAACGAGGCGCGGCAGGTGGATATCGCCGCGCGCCTGGGCGTCGCCCAGCCGACGGTGGCCAAGATGCTGGCGCGGCTCGCCGCCGATGGCCTCGTTTCGCGAAAGCCCTATCGCGGCGTATTCTTGACGGAGGCGGGCCAGAAGGTCGCCGAGGAAAGCCGGGTCCGTCACCAGACGGTGGAAGCCTTCCTGCGTTGCCTCGGCGTCAGTCCGGAGACGGCGCGCATCGATGCCGAGGGCATCGAGCATCATGTGAGTGAAGAAACGCTGCAGGCTTTCCGCAGCTTCATCGCCCGCAAGGGGTAAATATCTTTATCCGAGACGCGCGCGGCGGCCGAAGCGCTCGCCTGCCAGCACGATCATGCCGGCCGAGAAGATCAGCGCCGCACCGAGGACGACGCCGCTTTCGGGGATCTCGCCCCAGATCAGGAAGCCGAAGATAAAGGCCCAGACGAGAGAGGAATATTCGAACGGCGCCAGCACGGAAACCGGCGCGCGGCGCATGCCCTCGAACATCGCATATTGACCAAGGCCGGCAATCAGCCCCGTCGCCGCCATCAGCGCGATATCTGAAAGCGATGGCGGCACCCAGTAGACGACGAGCGCAATGCCGGTAAAGACGATGAAGAAGCAGCTGGAAATCGTCATCTGCACCAGCGTCCGCTCCTCGAGCGCCGTCTTGCGCAGGAGAACGGTCGAGATCGCCCAGAAGACCGCCGCCTGCAGGGCGAGCAGAACCGGCAGACTGAGCTTCATGCCGGTGCCCATCGGATCGCAGGCGATCAGCACGCCGACGAAGCCGACGAACACGGCGATCCAGCGCAGCAGCGGAACGTCCTCCTTGAGAATCGGCACCGCAAGGATGGTGATCAGGATCGGCGAGGCGTAGTAGAGCGTCGTCAACTCCGCGAGACCGAGATCGCGGGCCGCGTTGTAATAGGACAGCCATGCGGCGAGCAGCAGTACGTTGCGGATGAACATCGGCTTGAGCACCGGCGAGCGCCAGGCATCCGTCAGCACCTGGCGGCGTCCGATCGCCAGGCAGATGCCGAGGATCGTGACACTGCGCACGAACAGGATCTGCCAGACCGGCAGCGCCACCACCAGCCACTTGACCGAGGCATCCTGCATCGAAAACAGGAAATAGGAAAACATCGTCAGCAGGATGCCGGACAGGACGGACTTGTTCATGAAAGCTCTCCGACGCGGAACCGCGCCCGGCCCTGCTGATAGCCTGCCGCGCGCGCCGGTGGAAGAGGCCCTTCTGTGGCGAAAAATCGCGATGCCTCAAAGTCCGAGCATGGACAGCATCACGAAGGTGGCAAACAGCACAAAATGGGTCATGCCCTCGATGGCGTTGGTCTCGCCGTCGTTGAGATTGATGGCGGCGACGATCAGGGTGATGGCGATCATCACCGTCTGCACCGGGCTCATCGCCATGATGAAGGGCTGGCCGGTATAGAGCGCGATGGCCTCCATGACGGGCACGGTGAGGATGACGGTCGACAGCGATGCTCCGAGCGCGATGTTGACGACCGCCTGCATGCGATTGGCGAGCGCGGCGCGCATCGCGGTCATGATTTCCGGCGAGGCGGAAATCGCAGCGACCACGATGGCGGCGATCGCCGGCGGCGCGCCGCTGCCCCTCAACCCTTCCGTCAACAGACCCGACATGACTTCCGCCAGCACGCCGATGACGACGATCCCGATCACCAGAATGGAAATCGATGCGGCAACCGGCTCCTTCTGAGGAAGGGCATCGGGATTCGCGCGGGCAATGCCGCGCTTGGGATAGCTGTAGCTGAAGAAATAGCTGTGCACGCCGACCTGCATGCGCAAGAACAGCGCGTAGAGCATGACCATCGCGACGATGGTAAAGGCGGAGTAGAGATGCCACTTCGCCTGCGGCACGAATTCCGGCACCACCATCGATATGCCCATTGCCGTCAGGATCATGACGCTGTAGGTGCGGCTGGAATCGTCATTATACGGCTGCTCGCCATGTTTGAGCCCGCCGATCAGCGCCGCAAGCCCGAGAATGCCGTTCACATCCAGCATGACAGCCGAATAGATCGTATCGCGCACCAGCGTCGGCGATGTCTCCTTGCTCATCATGATCGCTAGGACGACCACCTCGACCACGACGGCGGACAAGGTAAGGATCATCGTTCCATAGGGATCGCCGACCTTGGCGGCCAGCACCTCGGCGTGATGGGCGACCCGCATCGAGGCGACGACGATGGCGACCACCAGCAGGCCGGCGCCGACCAGCGACGGGATCCGCCCGGCAGCCAGAACATCATGTTCGAACACAAGCCCGGCAATGGCGGCCAGGACGGCGACGATGAGCAGCAGTTCCGATCTGACGAGAACAGGCAACGAGATACTTCCGATGGACAAGGCTGCGGCAACAGCCGCTCCGCAACCGAGTATAGAGAGCCCGGCGACCATTTCAATCGACGCCCGGCCCTCTGTGGATGAAAGGATTATTTTCCTGTTCACCTTTACTCATCCTGCCGGTTTCGCTAAACTACGGGCGTCCCAAGGAGAGCGTCCGGCTTGACGATTGCGGGAGGCACACCGATGTTTTCACATGACCGAATCTGGGGCGCGATCGACGCGCTGGCCGAGCGGCATCAGCTGTCGCCGTCGGGCCTCGCCCGGCGCGCGGGCCTCGACCCGACATCCTTCAACAAGTCCAAGCGCCACTCCGCCGACGGGCGCGAACGCTGGCCCTCGACCGAATCCATCGCCAAGGTGCTGGACGCGACCGGCTCGACGATCAACCAGTTCATGGAGTTCCTGCGGCCCGGCCAGACAGCCGGCGGCTTGCCCGACGGCGCGTTTCCGCCGCAGATCAGCTCCATTCCCCTCCTCGGCTTCGCCCAGGCCGGCGCGGGCGGCTTCTTCGACGATGGCGGTTTTCCGGCCGGACAGGGCTGGGATGTGGTGGAGTTTCCCGCCGCACCGGATGCGCAGACCGGCGTCTACGCGCTCGAAATCCAGGGAGACAGCATGTTGCCGCTCTATCGCGACGGCGACGTTCTGATCGTGGAGCCGGGCGCCCAGACCCGCCGGGGCGACCGCGTGGTGGTCAAGACCACAGAGGGCGAGGTCATGGCCAAGGTGCTGATGCGCCAGACGGCGCGCAGCATCGAACTTCTGTCGCTCAACCCCGACCATCCGAACCGCACCTTCGATATGAACGAGATCGAGTGGATCGCCCGGATCATCTGGGCCAGCCAATAGGACAGTTTTCCTCCATGAAGCGGCAACTCCTGACCCTGGCGGGCGGCATCGGCGCCATTGGCCTGACCGTATCGATCCTCCTTGCCGGGCATGCCGCGATCCAGAACAGGGAAAGCGCCGAAACGCCCGAATTCACGCTGGACACGCCGAGCGCCGAAGACATGATGCCCGGGGAGGAAAGCGGCGCCCTGCCGATGGTGCCCGAGAACGATCCGGCCGGAACAGCCGTCGAAAGCGCGCCGGTCCGCGCCATCGAGCCGGAGAGTTTCGGTCTGCCCGAGACGGTGGAGGAGAAGCCCCTGGAGCGCATCGAGGCCCGCACGCCACTGTCGGAACCGACAGCGAAACCGGAGCCGGCGCCGCAGGTGCTGCGCCATCCCGTCGCTCTTTCCGCAGGCACGATCCGGTTCGGCAACGGCACGCTGCAGCTTGAAGGACTGGAAGCCCAATCCGCGGAGCGGCAATGTGGCGACGGCGCGGCGGCGTGGCCCTGCGGCCTCGTGGCGCGCACCGCGTTCCGCAACTTTTTGCGGGCGCGTGCCATGACATGCATCGTGCCCGACACCAGCTGGCAGGGCACGATAACCGCCCGCTGCAGCATCGGCGCGATCGATCCCGCCCGATGGCTGGCCGAAAACGGCTGGGCGGAGGCATCGGCACACTCGCCCTTCGCCGACAGCATCGAGCTTGCCCGGACAGAGAAGCGCGGTTTCTATGGCGACGACCCGCGCACGGCGGCCATCGAACCGTTTTCGATGGATGACCCGGCGGAGCCTTTCGATGCGCTGGCAGAGCCGGCGCAATAATCCCGCAGCTTAAGGATTGCAATTTTCGAGCCGCATGCCTACGTCGCGGACCTTGCCCACCAGGAACCGGAAAGAACGATGAACGCCAGCCTTACCCAACACGAAGCCCTTGTGCATGTGATGGTCATGATGTCCGCCGTCGACAGGACGATGACCGATGGCGAGCTGGAACGGATCGGGCGCCTTTCGCGGTTCCTGCCGGTTTTCGAGGGCTTTGACGACGAGCGGCTGGTGGAGATCGCCCGCGACTGCGCGCAGCTTCTTGCCGGCCCGGAGGGACTGGATATCGCGCTGGAGCTGGTGCGCGAGGCCCTGCCCGACCGCCTCCACGACACCGCCTATGCGCTCGCCGTTGAAATCGCCGCCGCCGACCTTGCCTTGCGTCAGGAAGAGATCAGGTTGTTGCAACTGCTGCGCGACCGGCTGCAGCTCGACAAACTGACCTGCGCGGCAATCGAACGCGCGGCAATCGCCCGCTTCCGCAAATAGTAAGAAACAACTGACTGATCAGTAGATGCCCGTCGGGAAGTAGCGGGTGTAGATTTCGTTCAACCGGCCGCTGCGGGAAAGATCGAGCAGCGCGTGGTTGATCGCCTGCGTCAAGGCAGGATCGGCCTTGCGATTCAGGATCGCCAGGCCTTCGCCGAGGAACCGTTGCGAGAAATAGGCGCCATCCAACAGGGCGCAGCAGCCGGCGGCCTCCGTGCCGGCCGTCCAGAAGGAAAGCTGCACACCATCGGAGAAGACCCCTGCGACATCGCCTTTCTTCACGGCATCGAGCATCGCCTGCCGGCTCGCAAACTGCTTGATCTCCATCTCCGGAAAGAAGGCCCGCGCCATCGCCTCATGGGTGGTGCCGGTGACTGCGCCGACCGGCTTGCCGGACAGCGCCGCCAGACCGCGGCCTTCGCCGACGGCCCGGCGGTTACCGGCAAACCGGGCCGGCAGAGCCAGATAGACCCGCGAGAAGGCGAAGCGCTGGCGAAGTTCCGGCGTGATGCCGAGGCCGGCGATCACCGCCTCGCCCTGTTCGCCCTCAAGGGCGGAGAGAAGATCGCCATAAGCGACCGCCTGAATCTGGCACTTGTCCTCGATCTCCAGATCGCGGCAGATTTCACGCACAAGATCGACATGGAAACCCGACAGTCTTCCCGACTGATCGATAAAATTGAAGGGCGGAAAATCGACCGTCGTCAGGAAACGCAGCCGTGCCAGCGCGCTGAGATCCGGCTTGGCAATGCGCTCTCTCGTATCGAACAGCAAGGGAGCCGGTTCCATCCGCGGCTCCTGCGGCAGCGGAGATTGCGCCTGCGCGGAAGACGCAGCCAAAAATACACAACCGGTAAAAAACCCATACAATTTTAAGGATGCGTAACGGGCGCGCCGCATTAATATCTTTCCGGGGTCACAATCTGTCAAAAACGAAAAACGCGCCGGGTTCGGCCACGGGTTCTCATGCGCTTCGCAGAATATCCGGACATTTCGGGAATGGCTACCGCAAAGGTGAGCGGCCAATCCGCGCCTGTGCCTGTAAGCGCGGATGAAATACCACCGGCCCTTGTCGAAGAAGGCCGGCTTCTCCTGAAGATGGGGATCGGCAAACCGGCGATCAGCCGCGCCATGCGGCTTGCCATTTCTCACGGGACGACGGTCGAGGACGAGCTGCTGGCGAGCGGCCTGCTCGACGAGCAAAGCTACTTCGAAGCCCTTGCCCAGCAGATCGGCCTGCCTTTTCTCAAGCGCATCGATACCAGTGACGTCCACGACCTGCCCGGCATCGACAGCCAGCTCGAGCGGCCGGAGGTTCTCCTGCTGCAACCCGCACTCGCCCGGCCGCTTCGGGTCATCGCCCCCAAGCTGTCCCAAATAGCGAGGCTGAACGAAAGGCTGAGGCAAACCCCGGACCTTCGGCCACGGCTGGCCGTCTCGACACGCTCGGAAATTCGCCGCGCCGCCTGGCATGCAGGGCGCGCGCGGCGGGCGGTGGAGACCACGCGGCACTTGTCCGAAACCATGCCGCTCCACAGCGCCCGCATCAGCTTCTGGGGACGACAGGGCTTTTACACGGGCATTCTCGCCGCGGGCGTCCTTTCCGCCATCATCGCCATGCCCGTCGTCTCGCTGCTAACGGCCCACATTCTTTTGAGCCTGCTTTTCCTGACCAATTTCCTTTTGCGTCTCATCGCCCTGTTTTCCGCACGGGGCCGCGAGCGCCGCCATCGCACAAGACGACCCCGCAGCCTTCCAAGGCAGCATCCGCTGCCCGTCTATTCCGTGCTCGTGGCGCTCTACCGCGAGGAAGCGGTGGCGCCGCAACTGATCGAGGCGCTCAATCGGCTCGATTGGCCGCGATCGCGGCTGGACATCAAGCTCGTCTGCGAAGAGGACGACGACGGGACGATCTCGCTGCTCGAAACGATGAAGCTGCCGCCGGAATACGAGATCGTGCGGGTTCCCGTGCGCAATCCGCGCACCAAACCGAAAGCCTTGACCTACGCTCTGCATGGGGTGCGCGGCAGCCTGCTTGTCGTCTACGATGCCGAGGATCGTCCTTCGCCCGGGCAATTGAAGGAGGCGCATGCCGCTTTCTGCCGGATGAGCCGGCGCACCATCTGCATCCAGGCGCCGCTCGTCATCACCAATGGCAAGCAATCCTGGCTGAGCAGCCTTTTCGCGCTCGAATATTCGGCACTTTTCCGCAGCCTTCTGCCGATGCTGTCGGCGGCGCGGCTGCCGTTACCGCTCGGCGGAACCTCCAATCATTTTCGCACCGCCGCGCTGAAGCGGATCGGCGGTTGGGATCCCTACAACGTCACCGAGGACGCCGATCTCGGCATGCGTCTCTACCGCATGGGTTTTCGCGCGCGGGTGATCGCGCTGCCGACCTTTGAAGATGCGCCGACCGATTTCGATGTCTGGCTGAAGCAGCGCACACGCTGGTTCAAGGGCTGGCTACAGACCTGGCTGGTGCAGATGCGCAAGCCAGGTCGCTTGCGTAAGGAAATGGGCTGGGCGGGTTTCCTCGCTTTTCATGTGCTGATCGGAGGCATGCTTCTTTCCGCGCTTTGCCATCCGCTGATCATCGCCTTTCTTGCCTATCTCGGCTGGCTGATGATCGAGCAGGCAGGCCATGCGCGCGGCACGCTCGCGTTTTGGCTTTTCATCGCCGATATCATCAACATACTCGGCAGCTACGCCATCTTCATCGCGCTCGGCCATGTCAGGATGAACGAGGAGGAGCGTCGCACCGTCGGACGGCGCTGGATGCTTACGCCGGTCTACTGGCTCGCCTTATCGCTGGCGGCCTGGAGGGCCGTCATCGAACTCCGGTTCAAGCCCTTCGTGTGGAACAAGACGCCACACTTGCCGACGAAAAAATAAGGCCGATAAAAATAAGAGGACGTGGAGCGGGTAGCGTGCTTCGTTGGAGGCCTGACCGGGCACCAAGTACTTAAATGATTATTGTTTTTATTGGATAAAAATATAAGTCCCCAACCCCGACCAGCACGTATTGTGGCACGCGTTGTGGCACATCATTACCTTCTTACAACCAGCCCGCGCTGGTCTTTTCTCTGATGCATTTAAAGTGCATCAGCCTCTTTCCCTGGTCAACTCTAATAAAAGCCATCGCGCCACTTTGCTCGGTAAGCTGAAGCCGTGCCAGCACAATCGGAGAGCTTTGAATCGAGGCCCTCCCCTGTGCCCCTCACCTCGCACCAAATCGACATCAGAATGAGCCAATTGGTCATCAAATTCTGGCGGCTCAGGCGGCGTGCCGGGCTGTGCTGCCCATGATATCTTTGGAGCGAAAGGCAAGGGCCTGACGCCCGCCCAGGTGTTCGCCCTTTGGCGCGCCATTGAGGTCGAGGCTGACCGGCCCGACCTGCCGCTCTATCGGAGCGAAGTCTTTGCCCACGCACCGTTCACATCGGCCATTTTTCCGATTCGCCGGTCATGCAGACCGGTTTCCAGCCGGTGGGCAACTGTCTCTCCTTCCACTATGACCGATCGAAGTCATGCTACTTTCAGTGCCCTGTCGATACGTCACCGGACGCATGTGCGGATCGGGTCGACTGACCGGTCGCGCGAGGAGGTATCATGCCACGAGGAAAACAGAAGCCGCGTAGCGCATTCGCCTTGCCGGAGGTCGAGGTTGGTGACTGGCATGGGGAGTTCGCTGGTCCCCCCCCCGGGCAACATCGGTCAGTACATACAGGGCCTGCCCATCATAGTTTTAGAGTTTACGTACTTAATCGTCGGAGCGGTGGTCATTTCGCCGATCAGCAAATTCCGATGGCCGGCGGTAGTCTCCTTCTGGGTACGAACGGCGTTAGCTCACGAAAGGGTCGAAGCTGGCGTCATGTTTAAATCCGATGAGATTCCTTCCGTGAATGTCAGCTTCGAAGTCACGCGGCAGCAGTTCACGTTATCGCTCCTCAGACTTCGACGTGGACAAGACCCCGACCTTTTCCGAGCAACTGGCGGATGATGGTCGCTATGTCGGAACGGCCCTCATGCTCCAAAGTGATGGCCACCTGTTCGAGAACGTAGGTACTGCCGTGCTTCATATGGGCCTGTACCAGAGCCCGTATGACGGCTTCAATATCCCCGGTGGCGGGCGGGAGTTGCCGCATTGCGTCCGTGATTTGCCGGATGTCGATATCTTTCGAAGTGAGCTTCAGAGGAGCGCCGATTGACTGACCCTTCTTGGGCTTATTCTTCACCCGTTGCTTGGCCCTTTTTGCCTCAGCGGGCGAGATTTCGACTTCCAGAGTATCGCGAACGCCGGCGGTTTCGCGGGTCTGCCTCATGGTAATGGTGCTGTTTGTCTCTTCTGACACCTTGGCCATCGCCACAATTGACTTATCGACAGAGGGCGCTGAAAGAGGCCATCCCCCGTCCGGTCGTTCTTTTTCCCTGAAGCCATCTTTTAGCCTTTTGGCAAAAACAGCAATGTCTTCAATTGCTTTTAAAGCCGCTGCCGTGCCTACTAACCCCGCCGAAATATAGATTGCGGCGTCAGTCAGCCAAAACCACGTGGAGCCCAATTCCATGCGACCGAGAACTAATTCCCTGCCGGTCATGGCTCTATAGTCGCTGTCCAACGCACGAAGGATCGTCGCGACCCGCGCCGCGCTCATGGGCCGCTCGTTATTAAAGGCAATGAGCAACAACCGCTCGTCGTCGGTATCTTTACTAAAATCGAAATCTGCCATGCTTTCCCCCAGAGAGACAGCGAGGCTATATCGATTGCGGAAGAAAGCAACGCCCTGGAGTTGTTTTCAAAAACACTTTTTACATCCTGGGTTTCGCCCTGTCGCACGCATCAATCCCCTTCCACCGTTTGCTACGAGGAGCAAAGCAAGGCCGATTCTGCCAATAAGAAAGACGAGGCCTAATTGATTGTGGCCATTGCTCGCGTCCTCCGATGGGCTAAGCTCGGAGCCAGGATTCGAAGCGTTGCTCAACTTAGCGCGCTTGGGAGCTGAAATGGGGCTGAACTCTTCCTTTCGGCCCCCGCCTTCATGAAAGTGGGCAGACCAGCGAATTGGCACGGAGAACGTGGAGCGCACGTGACTGGATTCAATCACTACAGCAACTGCACGTGCGGTTGGTGCGTAAACTACGGTCGTTCAAGAGTGGCACTCGCGGACTACGAATACAACTTTCGTCAGCGAGACGCCCGTCTCCTTTTAAAGCGAAGTGGGGCGAATTCAGTTGCGGGGTGCTACGTCAACCCCAACGCGCGGTGTCCGCGTTGCGGAGTGCCAGTCTTCTTTTATGCGAATGCGGCGGGGAGCCGAGTCTATTTCGATGATCTCGGTCCTCCTTGGCCGAAACACCCCTGCACCGATAACGCTCGCCGATCGATCTTGTTGAATGCGACTCAAACGGACCGACCAACGCGCCGCAGCAAAGGCGAAGTGAAGGAACTGCTTAGCGCTGCCAGCACTGCTGGCCTCTCGAGGTTCCGGTCTTTTGGAAAGCGTTACGAGGGCGAGTGGACGCTGGTCGTCATTTTGGCCGTTGATCGACGTGGTCAAGAGAACAGGGTTGAGGGCGAATTCCTGGACTCTGAGACAAATGAGGCTTTCTGGTTTACCTGCCGGTCGGAAACGCCATTGTTCGAGGTCGGCGAGTTCGTCAGCGTCAATGGCAAGCAAATTTCCTTCGTTGATCGAGAGACTTTGTTGCCGGTGGCGTTTGAAAATGGATCATGGGTGGAACCGGCGCAGCCAACGCCCGAGCCGCCCGCGCCAACTTCGCGTCCCCGGCCGACGAGTAAGTCGAAGCCTGCACAGCTTATCCGCAAGAAACAGAAGAACGCCAACGGGTCAAAGTATGACATGACCAAGGCCGAGATGGCGCATTTCGATAATAAGAAGGTCACGCTTGCCGACCTGTTTGGCAAGCTAGAGCCGGTCGTCAAATCATATGCCAGAGAAGGTACGCGCAAGCCGAGGGATGTGGCCAACCGCCTCAACGCACACGGTTACAGGACCGCATTAGGTTCGAAATGGACTCCTCGTCTAGTCTATTTTCTCTTAAACTTGATGTTTAATGACAAGCCAATATCGGGCCCAACCCAAAAGCCGCATGGCGAGACCCGACAATCTACGGCACCGCGGCAAAAGACCACTCCACCACTAGCATCGGGTGAGATGTCCCTTGATGAGATTGCAAGCCGTCTTTCCCGTCTTGGTAAGATCGTCAGAAGCGAGCAAACCTGACGTCAAAGCATGCCATTCAGACATTCTACAAACGGTTCTTCGAGGAAGCGTCCTTTCTAAAGGACTTCAAAACAAGCGTAACGTGCACCGACAACTGTCGGGACAAGCAAACCACGGTCCAGACGGGTATTTCTCGCCTCGCATGAAGTTTCGGGAATGAGAAGGCAGGCATGACAGGCTGCACCGTGAAGATGGCGATCGTCATGGTCACCGTTGGGCGAATGTTCAGCACAGATCGGGTCGTTCGAGCAAAGCTCCAAGCGCTTCATCGCGCGGGTCAGCAGTTCGCCCACTCGGTGAGCCATGCCACTCAATCCACCGAGTGTACCTTGGCCGCCTGCGGTCGACGTGTATATCAAAAGGCCGAATCGCTCGGCTTGGCTGACACCGCTCGAATAAACCCGTTCCTTCAGAGATGACAGCGGATAGCCGCACTCGAGTGAAAGCTCAGACATGAGCGCATGCGATAGGGAATGGAGAGCCCAGTAAGCGATCCCTAAGTGGGAAGGCGGTCGGTTTAACCTTTCGGCGTCGCGAGTCTCCCCTTCCCGCAAAACCAGAGCACGTGCAACGACCGCAGGCTGTTGGTCACGCCAACGGTTCAAAAACGCGGGATCAACATGCAGGAAAATTCCTTCGCCATATTGTTCGATGGCAGGAAGCCATTCAACGTTCCGCGCTAAATCAGCTCCATCGACGGCTAGCTGTATTTCATCTAGTTCGCTCTCGGCTGCCGTTGGTGGCGACTCGAGCCGGGTGAAGCCATAAAGGCAGGTTACCTCGCGCAATCGATGGACTTTGACCACACCCTTCAGAAAACCGCGCCAAGGCTCTCTTAGGTCCAAGCCTTCCAAGGGCAATGTCTCGGCGAACAAATGAGATGTCGGCCCGTCGTGCCCGATGAACCGCGCACCGGACGCCAAGATGTCGAATTCGGCGATGCGAGGGTTCGCTGATGTCGTTACTTCGCCGGTTTCTTCATCGAGCGCGCGCAGAATTTCGTCATCAGTGAATTCCGAGAACGCGTCCTTGGTGTTTGGAAGGCTGCGTAAAATCTCCAGGAAGTTCGGTAACGCTCGGATAGAATCAATCGTGGGGCGATGCTCTTGAACGGTCTGCCGGGCTCGATCATCGGAGTTTGTCAACGAGATTACGGTAACCGTCTGCGCAAAATAGGTGTTCGTAGCGGATCGCGGCAGCAAGCGCAGATCGATGCCACACCCCTCGTCCGCCAAACGTTGGGGCTGGAGCCACGGGCTCTCGGCGCGGCAAGTCCCCAAAAACTTCGGCTTGTAGAGATCGGCCATCGTCAGCATGGCACCACAGGTGCAACGTACGGAGATATCCGAGGGGTCCGAACTGACGCCGCGCTCTACCCAATACATAGGCTTGCGACAGGTGCGATCGCCGTTCCGGTGGACAAGAAACCGCCAATCGATGTCTTGCAAATGCCCCTTCGTGCAGGCGGCAACGAATCGGATGGGGTTTACTTCTCGGCGCTTTTTGTCGTCCTTGTAGGAAAGCTTGCCGCCCTTCGTCACCGTGAGATGCTCGAACTCCACCATCCTTCGTCGCTTCTCAAGCGCCTGTGATCCCTTGTCACCCTCTGCCCCGGACGGATCGGCATCTTCGTCCACGGTGAACCAGCTAGGGAAAAGGAGCACCTCGACCCCCGGAGCTCGTTCGTCGCGGCGATCTTCATCTTGCTCCGGCGGTTGTCGAAGGCCCGAGAAAGTCGGGCTCAATTTATCGCCCAGCTGATCGCGGAGAAGCGCGATCAGCCGATCTTCGGCGACCGGCTTCATGTTGGGGCCGTAGCGCCAGCCCTGCAGGCCCGACACAATCACCGCTTGGTCCGGAAGATCGAGCATCGCGCCTGGACCGTAGGTCAGAAGCAACTGGCTGAAGCTCTGTGTGATGTCTGCCATCAATTTTCTCGCTACTCGAACACGCGCCCGTCGGGCCTTCTGACTTTCAGCAGCGCCACCGGTTCAGTATCTCGCATGGAACGGGCCGCGACGAAGAGGTTATTTCCGCGTTGCCCCAAGGGGTCCTGAAGGAGCCGGCGAACCGGCTCGTCCTTCGCATAAACAAATCGGTCACCGTTCGCAGTTTGCCTGTCGGCTATAGAAATCCAGGCGTCTCGCAATTCATCGAGCCGAGCCAGGCAACGATCAACCAGTTCCTGGTCGACGTCAGCTGTCGCCATTTTCTCTTCCACGATTCTCCGAACCGACGCGTAAGCCGCGGAGTTATTGGCCATACGCGTCACGAAGTCGTTCTGGCTAAGATCAGGCTCGAGATGGCGGGCGGCGGCAACGAGTGTCGCGGCAAGAGCCCGATCCAACGCCCTGGGAGAGAAGGGCGTGACGCTGGTTGCTTCGACAGCGCGGTAGAAGCTCATATGGAAGGCGCGGAACTGTTCGTAATGTGTCCGGTCCCGCGGCTTGTGAATGTTGAGGAGTGTAATGACGAGACCGGGCTTGGAAGCCTCGCGGCCAACGCGGGATGTCGCCTGAATATACTCGGCGGCCGTCTTCGGCTGGCCTTGCACCACCATCAAGCCCAGTCGACTGATATCGAGACCGACGGAGATCATGTTCGTTGCAAGCGCGACGTCGACGGCGTTCTTGTCGCGCACGGAATAACCCAACCGGGTCCGCGCCTCGGACACCTGATCGGTGCTGTAACGCGACGTCAGCTCCTGGACTTCGCGCAGCACCCTGTCGGCAAAGGGCTGACCGCTTGGCTGTTTGCGGACGCGGCTGCTGCCGTAGCTGGTCAGATGCGCACGCACTTCGTCCTCGACGATACGTCGCGCGCCGCCAAGTTCCCGAAGCGCGTTGAAGTAACAGAGAGCGGTGAGATACGGATCGGCAGGATCGTCCTTTCCTCCCGTTGAGAGCGCAGCGGCACCAGACAGGATAGTCTGGAGCGCACGAAGATAGACCAGTTTGGGCCCGCGCCCCGGTGATGCAATGCCCGCATAGACTCGCGACGGGGACTCACGATCGACCCTCGCGAAGAAGGAGTCGTGGCGGCTGACACCCGGCGGCGGAAAGATCGCGGTCCTCGAGCGCCCAAAGAGATTTTTGATCTGAGTTTCGGCCCGACGAACGGTTGCCGTCGACGCCACGATCTTCGGCCCACGCCGCTCGCCGTTGATCTTGCGGGAAGCGAGTAAGTCGAATGCTGTTTCGTACAGGCCGGCGATTGTGCCGAGTGGCCCCGAAATGAGATGCAATTCGTCCTGGATGATCAGGTCGATCGGCCGCAATTCACGAGCCATACGCGTGCCGCCGCTTTCGCCGGCCCCGTAGAACCCGGTGTGATCCGAGCGGTCGACATGGCCGAAGAACGCCCCCGACCGTCCCTCCCACGGAACGTTGGCGAACTTGTCGACGGTCGCGATCATGAAGGCTGGCACGCGACGGTAAATCTCATCATCCACCACGACGATCGGAAGGGGGTCGGCACCCGAGAATTCGCAATCCAGGTTGTCGCACCGAATATCCAGACGCTCCGGCCTGGTGAGGTTCGGATGTATCTGGAAACTGTCCTTGTTGAAGCGTTCGCCACACCAGGGGCAGTTTTTCATGGGGGCCGGAGCTGGCCCATTACGCCTGCGATGTTCATCGAGCCATGCGACGGCAGTGCCGGGGTTCCTGTTCCCGGCGTCGCCAAGCGTATTGGGGGTCGCGCCGCTACCGACCCAGAGCCCAATCTCGATTGGCCAGGTCCCGAGGTCGCGATTCGCCTTCCGCTCGAGTTCAAGCGCACAGACGAGGCCTGCGGCGCGCTGCAACTGGTCGAGCGTCAGAAGCCGCAGTGTGTAGCGCATGACCACGGAGAGCCCTGCGCCCTCCAGACCGGGATTGGCCAGGCGGCGGAGCGCGATGGCGAAGGCGGCGAGGCCCAGATAGGCTTCAGTCTTGCCGCCGCCAGTGGGGAAGAACAGCAGATCGACGATCGGTCGATCCTCGTGGCCGGGGTCAGCCAGTCCTTCGAGGTTCAGAAGAATGAAGGCGAGCTGGAACAAGCGCCAGGTCGGTGACCGTTGCTCCGCCAGCGGCTTCTTGTTGTCGGCAGCGGCACGCTGACGGTTCGAGCGGGCCATCACTTTGTTCATGATCCGGAAGGCATCCCGACTCGTCGGGTCGTTCACCAGCCGCGCGATGCCACCTTCGATCCGGCGGCAGGCCTCACGGATGTTCCGCAAGCATTCCTGGGCCACCTCCTGCCGACGAGCACCCGTGACCTCACTGATGACCTTGTGTTGCTCGACAGCCCATTTCGCGTATTCGATCGGCAGGGTGGATAGAGCCGCCTTCAAGCTCGTCACCTCCGCCGCCGCGGCTTCCAGCTTTTCCATGCCCCGCTCGACGCCGGGGACGTCAATGTCGGCACCGAGCTTTTCGACTTCCTGGCAGGGAATGGGATTGGTGAAGACCGTTATGATCCGGCCGTTGTCATCCGGGGCACGCCAATCGGCGGACGTGTTGTGGCCGACTGCGAAAGAGCAGACATCTCGGTAATGAAGGTCGGCAAGGCGTTCGTCGCTGTCGCTCGCATCGTAGGATGCGCGATCATCGCGTTGGGCAAAGCCTTCGGCGACATGCAGTTCGAGCCGTGCCTGGAAGCAGAAGGCGATGTCGCCGAAACGTCGGTAGGTTTCTGGGCGGGCATTCACCAGAAAGACGGACACGGCCAGAACATCGTCGCGGAGGCCGTCAATGCCGGCGGTCTGTGCCGGGCGGACCGTGACGACAAGCTCGAGACCACCGCCAGGCACTTGGGGTGCGGCACTATTTGGCACGACTATGCGCTGCGGGACGCCCTCCTGGATCGCGGCTAGATCGATCGTCAGGCGCTCTTCGCGCGGAATCCTACGCCAATCCAGCGAGCTTTTCGGCGGTTCCTTCGGCTGCTCACCGGCTTGCGCCGCCTTCTCTCTCTCATCCGGCAGAAACACGGCCTTGTCCAGCGGCGGCTCGGTCACGTAATCGCCCCAGGTCACGCGCGCATCGAGCCTCTTGGCCGAGCGCGGCAGAAGCACGGTCAGCCCCAAAGACGAGGGTACGAAGGAGCGCATGGGCGGCCGTTCGCTCGCGCCATCATCGGCGGCATTGCCGGGACCAGGAGCGCCCTGCTCCATGCCTTCGGCGGAACGCAGAGCATCTAGCTGAGCCTCAGCCTTTTCGTCATCTGCAGAGCCATTGCCGAGAATCTTCTCCGCTCGCCGCTCGCGGCTATCCTTACGACGTGGCGCGAGAAAGCCGGTCAGGTACCAAGTCGAGGGGCTGGTGCCGGAAATAATTTCCCGGTCCAGATCGGGGTCGAGGTCCGGATGCGCGCCAACAAGGTCACGGCGCAACAGGTCCACCAACCGCTCGCGAACCTCGACGGCCGATGCCGGCTTCGGCAAGCCGGCGAACCTGTCGGTTATGACCGTGGCACCTTCTGCTTCGTTACCCATTTCCCTACCCGAATCTGCTGTTCCGATTGACCGTATCAACTTGAGATCGCAGAGCAATCCAAAGTTGCTCCAAGCCCGTTGCAAACCACTTGATTGGGGCAGAAGCTACTCGGCTTCCGCATCCTCCTCATCATTCCTGACGGATGACTTGGGTGCGACACCCTGCCTCACCTCCTCAGCGTGACGGTCGGCATTGAGGGCTAGCAGGCGGGACAGCACGCGATCGCGACCCTCGGCGTTCCATGAGTAGCGGCCCTGATAGGTATGGTCGTCCTCTGTTTCCGGAGTCAGAAATTCGGGACACAACTCTTCGGCGAGGCCGTTCCAGCCATAGGCGCGCAGTACCGCTCGGTCCATCTCATCATGCAGTTCGCGCAGGCGATGGATGGCTCCACTGTGCTCTTCGGAGTTGTGAAACCGATTGTATGTCTTGGTCATACCCTCCTCGGCGGCAACCATTAGCGCAGCACGATGCTTGTGATAGGTTTGCCCGGCTGTCTCCAGAGCCGCGTCGGTCTCGTATCCGGTCGGGAACGGGAAGGTCTCGAAGCAGTCCGAGGGAGCATAGCGCAGGTCATCTTTCATCGAGGATGAGAAGAAGCGTGCCCAAATTTCGTGGACGCGGGACTGCAGGACGGCGAGAGGAGCGAGACTCGGATAAGTGAAAACGACGAGACTCTCCGCAGGGACAAGCGCACTCGCCGTAATTCCAATTCCTAACTGAGGTGAAACACGAGAGAGCGCAAGCAGTTGGGAAGTCGATTTCAACGCTTCTGCCAAGCCCGCTCTCCGTTCCGCATGTTTCCACCAATACCGCTTATAACTTTCACGTTTATCGAGCGCCCTCTTAGGCTTCACACGTCGTTCCACAATCTCAAGTAAGTCCGGCCAATCTGCAGCCACATGACCAGGGTAGTCTGCCGACACGATCCCAGTACGCAGCTTTTCCCGCTGCGTTTCATCCGTTAAATGCCTCCAAGGATGCGTGGCCGCCGGATCGCGTCGGAGCGGAAAGTCTTCGAAGTCTATCGCGTAACGGTGGTGCCTGTGCGTGGGTGAGTTATTCACCTCCTCACCACCAATATAAGGTTTTATACGGTCAGCATTTCGTGGGTCCTTGGCGATTAGCCGCTCCATATCCGCGATCGACTCCGCCTCCCCTTTGGCGGCGGCTACATCATCAAAGGTGAAGCCCATGCCAAGCAGGATCGAACCTTGGAAGGCTTTGCCGGCATTTGCTTCTAGCCGAGCCGGTGAATCGTCAAAGTCACCCGCCACAAGATAGGCCGAAATGCGGTCGACCTGCCGACCGTCCAATACCGGGGACCTCGCTTCGCCGCCTTTTCCGACGTGCACGATTGAGACGACCACCGCTGCGCCCTCATTCGGCCATTGGTATCGCTTAGTTGCACGGAGGATATTACCGCCTCGTCGGAGAATCGTCGCAAGACCAGTCGCTCGGGTGTCTCCCTGACCCACGGTGTTAGTGGCGATCAAGCCGAAGGCACCACCATCACGCAACAGATCAAACGCGCGGCGGAAGAAATGCGCAACGAGGTCGGCATTACCGTGCGCGCCGTCATGCAACTGCTGCAACCACGGTAGATAAAGTGCGCCCGAAGCCGCAGAGATCGTATTCTTCCCGGCAAAGGGCGGATTGCCGATGATGGCATCGAACCCCGAATTCTCCCGGCCGAAGACTTCGGGAAACTCGATTTCCCAGTGAAAAGGTCGCCAGCCCTGTTCCCCCCGGAAGGCATTTGCTTTCGCCTCCAGCGTATCCCAGCGTGGCTGGAGATGTCCCGCGACCCAACTTTCCACCTTCGCGCGCTCGGTCTCCCGAGCTTTCGGCTTGTCGGCCGCGAAGAAGGCTGAGATGACGGCGTCACCTACGATGCGAGCCGGTTCAACTTCTGTTTCGACTCGCCGGAAACGCGACTCCTGGACAGCGCGGGCGACGTCGTCGGGTGCATTGCGAATGGCCTCACGTCCTTCACGGGCGCGATCCACGGCATCCTTGATCATGCCCCGGAACAGAGGCAAACCGGGCTTGGATGCATCCCAATTCGCGGCCTCGATCTCGTGGCGCGTAAGGCCGACGAGGCTATCACCGCTCTTGATCGCGTGGTCGAGGAAGGTGAACTCGTGCTCCCTCGCCAGTGTCGCCAGCCAAAGCGACAAGCGAGCGAGGTCGACCGCCATCGGATTGCGGTCCACACCATAAAGGCATTTCTGCGCAACGAGACGGCGGGCATGAAGCGCCTGGTCTTCATCCGGCGGAATGGTAGGCTTCTCTGCGCCGTGCATGTTCCAGGCCTGCTCCAGCCGCGCACCGAGCTGTCGGCAGGCTTCTACCAGGAATGCGCCGGAGCCGCAGGCCGGATCACAGACCTTCAGCGCCAGCACGGCTTCAGGCGAGGCCCTCTCTCCGATGCGCTCGAATGCGGGCACCAGCGCATGACGCACGATCGGCTCGGTGAGCGAGCGCGGCGTGTAGTGCGAACCGGAGCGTCGACGCTCCTCGGTCGGCTGAAGATAGGGCGCACCGGGGCCAATGGCGGAGCCATCCGGCGACGCTCGCAGATCGATCAGACCACCGAAGGCTTCGAGCAGTGCCGGCACATCCGACGCCTCCCTCACGCCCTTGGCCTGCTTTGCCGAGAGCTTGATTGCATGATCCTTCAGCCACTTCTGCCGGTCGTTCGGCTTCTGCGACAGAAGCGTATTGAGACCGATGAAGGTTGGCAGCTTCTTTTCGTCCTTGAGCGCGATCATCTTTTCATCCGCCCGCAAGGCGGTAAAGCCCATCACGGTCTCGTAGACCGAGCCGATGCTTTCGACGTCCAGCGAGCGGTAGGACAGTCGCTCGCGGATTTTCTCGCCCGACATGCTGCGGGCTTCAACCGTCATCAGGCCATGCAGGATGCGCAGGATACAGCCGTCGGAGATCGGCAGGACCTTGGCTTCGCCCTTTACGCTTGCCTTGTCACGCCCTTCAAGGAAAGGGAAAACATCCGGGTCGAACAGCTTGCCACCGCGCCGGGCGACCCAATCCCCGTGACCCTCATGGATGATTCGGAAGACCGCCAACAGTTGTCCCCAGCCGCCACGGCGCTCGTCCATCGTATCCGGATTGAGAGCCTCGTCTGTCAGCAGCGTCGCATAGAGCGTCTTGATCGAATACGCGCCTTCCCACAGCGTTTTCAGCTGTGGTTCGGACGAGGAGGGAAGCAGATCGCGGTCTTCGGCATAAAGCAGGAAGACAAGCCGCATAAGGCAGGTGAGAAGACCCTCATAGAGATGGTGCGAATCCGCTTCGGCGAGGCGCTCGATCCGGTCGGGATCGGCCCGGTGGATGCCACGGAGAAGTTCGTGCAGCGCGCCCAGTACTTGACCCGACAGCTTTTCCGAAACTTCGTTCTGCGATTCGCGTGATTGCTTGAGAACCGGGCGCAGCCGCTTGTCCGGCGCGCCGGTAAACAGGGCATTGCGGCCGAGGCAGAGCTTGAGACCCGCCAGCATCGGACGGCCCTCGACGCGGCCGAGCGCCGCGAGCGGCCAGGAAATCCAGCCGGCTGTTTCGCCGCGCGGCGCATAGACCAGACGTAGGGTGTTCCTCGCGACCAAAACGCCTACGCCGACACCGGTTTCGCGCAGCAAACGTTCGAGCCGCTGATGCGGGCTCGCCTCCCACTCGCTATCGCCGAATTGGCCCCGCCCATCTGGATCGAGGCTGGGGTGGATTGAGAGGAGCATCTGCGCCGGGACACTCTCTTCCGCAGCATCGTTCCACAGGACCGCCATGTCCGGTGTCAGCAAAGTTTCATGCTCAGGAACCACCCGAGTGAGGTCGACGGGGACTGCGGGCCCCGATGGGCTGCCGGCTACCAGATGCTCGGGCCAGCCGAGGATGCGTTCAAGGAAGCCCCAGGCGTTGCGGAGGATGAAAAACTTGTCGTCTTCACGCCTGGCATCCGAAGACAGTTCAAGCGCTTCGGCAACCGCCTTTGTGTCCAGAGGCGTCTGCCGGATCGGCGTCAGTCCCTTGTCCCGGAGTACATTCGGCCCGACGACCAAACCCTCAGGTTGGAGATAATTCAACCATTCCGTCGTTTCATCTGAACGGGCGTAGAAGTTCATGGGGCACTCAATTCGTGGCGGGCCAGAGGTAGACAATGCCGAGAGGTTCAAGCTGTCGTGCCTTCACCTCGTAGCCGTCCTTCACCTTCTGGGGTTCGTTATCGAAATCACTTTGCAGGCGGACCAGCTTTTCATCCCATGAACGGCGGTCGGCTTCGAACTGTCGCAGTTCCTTCTCGGACTGCTGCCGCTGTTCCTCTGTCGAGAAGTCGAATGCAAATTGGTCAGGAGCCTTCTTCTCGCGCATCGCCTCGCGAACCTTTTGAATCTGGCGTCTGAGCAAATCAGCCATCGCTTCAGCCTCGCGGCGACCATTATCCGCAAGCTCCGCCAGAGCAGTCCTTTCCGACTCCTCGGCACGTGCTTCGAGGAAGGGTCGAAGATCGCGGATATCGAGTTCGACCGTTTTTTCCAGACGCTCGATCACGCTCTGAATCGGCGTTCGACCCGCACGCAGGGCCTCATCCAGCTGCGCAATCGTCGTCGCCTCGCCCGCTTCCGCGAATGGAGACAGCGGCGTCTCGTCTCGGCGCACATCCCGCCAGGCAGCCGTGATTGGAATGATCTCCTCATGCAGGCGGCGCGCGCCCGGCCCGAACAGCGACAAGCGGCCGACCAAAACAACACGTGGCTGTGCGCCTGGACCTATGATGGCCGTGACCCTGCCAATGTTGGAGCGGAATCCTTGTGACGAGAACCGTGAAATCAAACGCTTGACCAAGCGGTGTTCCAAATGAAGCTGCACGACGTCCTGTGGCTCGGGCTCCCCTTCCTTGACGTGAGGCGGATCGAAGACAAGGCCGCGGACTGGAGTCCTGTGTCTCCACCTCTCTCGCTCAGATGGACGTGCCGGACGACCGGGGCGCAGCTCATCAAAAAGCATTGCCCAGCTCCGATCCTTGACGAATGCCGGATGCTGCGGATCAAGAGCGACGGCTTCGGGAACGCTGAATTGCCCGGGCGACAAGGACGCCTGATCGTCTTTCAAGGCAATTTCGACCACCTGTCTGATATCGGCTCCGTCCACGCCAACGCGCTTGCGGGCCTGTTCGAGCAGGCGCTGCAACCGATCCTGCTCTTCCTTCAAGAGTGTGAGCCGCTTTTCCTGCTCATCTCCAAGTTCCCTCTCGGCGGTCGAGACGTTCTTGGAATCCTGAGCTTCGATCTCAGCGGAGAGACGCAGGGCGTCCTCACGACGAATACCGTCGCGCGACAGGCGCTTTTCGATGGTTTGCCGCAACACCTCGCCTGACGCGCCGAGTTCCTTCCGGATCGTCTCGGTCTTTCGCACCAGCGCGTCGAGGACCCGATCTTCCTCCCTCTGGGTGTAGAAGAAGTAGCCGCAGGTCACCATTTTCGATGGCTGGAGCTTTCGGTCAATCCGACCATTCCGCTGCTCCAGGCGGGACGGATTCCACGGCAGGTCGACGTGAATCAGATCGTGGCACCGAGCTTGAAGGTTCAGACCTTCGCGGGCCGCGTCGGTGCAGACCAGAATGCGAACCGGCTCTTGGTCGAACGGCGCGTTGAAGGCGATTTTGATGCGGTCCCGCTCTTCGAGGCTGGTCTGCCCGGTGAAGACGAGGATACGGCCGTCAAGATCGATCTTGTTGCGGCTTCGCTTGAGAAGGCCTTCCTTCAATCGCTCGACAAGCCAACGGCGGGTATCGTCCCATTCCGTGAAGAGAATGAGGCGACGATCGCGCCATTGATGTGCGCCATCGAGCATCTCGGCTTCCGCCCAGTCCAGGATTGCCTCGATCCGCCCATCGGGTTCGTCCTTCGCTACACTGGAAATCACGAGCATGCGATCGACATGGGCAATGGCGGCGTCGAGATCACCCAGTTCGGATCGCGCTTCGAGCGTTACCACATCGATGAGATCGTTATCCTCCGCCAGATCGACGATCTCGTCT
>JAVBSF010000096.1:0-7512 GCA_031556925.1 Pararhizobium sp. | reverse complement strand
TCCAAGGCCGATCTGAAGCGGCTGCGCGAGCATGTCGCCAAGGAGCGTACCGCCAACGCCCAGGATATTACCACGGATATCATCAAGCTCTCCGGTGGCTTTCACCTGTTGCTTGCCGAAACCGTCGGCTCCGACTTCCTGTTCACCACCATGCGGGATCTGATTTCCCGGTCCTCGCTGATTACGGCCGTCTATCGCAACACCAACCGCTTCAATTGCGGGCCGGACGAACATGCCGAAATCGTCGATGCGATTGCCGCCAACGACGCCGACAAGGCGACGCACCTGATGGCGCACCATCTCGATCACGTCGAATCCGAACTCGACCTCACCGAAATCCGCGACCTCTCCCACGATCTGCGCGCAGCACTGGCCTGACGCTCAGCGTCAAGCCGGCACCGTCTCCTCCGTCACCAGATGGCAGGCAACGCGCGTGCCTGTAGACAGCGTCCGCACCGCCGGCAGTTCCGCCGATCAGCAGGCCGTGGCCATCGGGCAACGCGGATGGAAGGTGCAGCCCGACGGCGGCTTCAGTGGGCTCGGCACTTCGCCGACCGCAGGTTCCCGATCGCGCTGCGGCGCATCGATGTTCGGGATCGTCTGGAGCAGAAGCTGCGTATAGGGATGGCGCGGATTGGCAAAAAGCTCTTCCGTCTCCCCCTCCTCGACGATACGGCCGAGATACATGACCGCGATGCGATCCGACATATGGCGCACGACGCTCATGTCGTGGCTGATGAAGAGATAGGTCAGCCCCAGCTCGTCCTGCAGTTGGCGCATCAGGTTCAACACCTGCGCCTGCACCGAAACGTCGAGGGCCGAGGTCGGCTCGTCGCAGACGAGGAATTCCGGCTCGCTCGCCAGGGCGCGGGCAATCGAGATGCGTTGGCGCTGACCGCCCGAAAACTCGTGCGGGAACTTTTCGCCGTCCGAGGCCGAAAGGCCGACGGTGCGCAGCAGGTCTTCCACGCGCTCCGTAACCTCCGCCGGCGTCTCGCGCAGCTTCAGCTCGCGCAGCGGCTCGGCGACGATGTTCTTCACCCGCCAGCGCGGATTGAGCGAGGCATAGGGATCCTGGAAGATCATCTGGGCCGACATCGGCGCACCCTTGCGGCCCGGCGCGAAGCGTATCTCGCCGGCTGTCGGACGAAACAACCCGGTCACCAGCCGCGCCACGGTGGACTTGCCGCAGCCGCTTTCGCCGACGATGCTGAGACAGCCGCCGGCCGGCACGGCGAAATCGATGCCGGCGACGGCCTGCACGAACTGGCGCGGCTTGCGCTCGACGACACGGTTGAGCCAGGGGGCGGAAACGTCGAAGGTCTTGACCAGGCCGTTGACGGTGAGCGCCTGTGACTTTTTGAGCGTTGCGGTCATGCGGTTCCTCCTGCGTTCAGCCAGCAGGCGCTGGCGCCATCGCCGACAGCGGTGATTTCAGGGCGCTCGCGCAGGCAGCGCGGCCCTGCGGAGCGACAGCGCGGATTGAAGGCGCAGCCGGCGGGGATCGCGTCGAGCCGCGGCATTGAGCCGTCGATCTGGTTCAGCTTCTCCACCCGTGCGCCGAGTGACGGGATCGAGGCCATCAAGCCTTGCGTATAGGGGTGGCGCGGTGCGTGCAGCACCTGTTCGACCGGGCCGATCTCGATGAGGCGGCCGGCATAGAGAACGACGACGCGGTCGGCCGCTTCGGCAATGACGCCCATGTCGTGCGTCACCAGCATCACGGCCGTCTGCTTCTCCTTGCAGAGCCGGCGCAAGAGCGAAATGATCTGCGCCTGAATCGACACGTCGAGCGCCGTTGTCGGCTCGTCGGCGATCACCAGCTTGGGCGATGCCGCGAGCGCAAGGGCGATCACCACGCGCTGGCGCATGCCGCCGGAAAACTGATGCGGATAGTGGTTGATCCGCTCTTCCGGCGAAGGAATGCCGACATCGCGAAGCAGTTGCACCGCCCTCGCCCGCGCCTCGGCCTTGCCGAGCGGCAGGTGTTGGCGGATGGTTTCGGTGAGCTGCGCGCCGACCGTGAACAACGGATTGAGCGAGGTCAGCGGGTCCTGAAAGATCGCGCCGATTTCGCGGCCGCGAATGCGTTCCATTTCCTTGTCGTTGAGCCCGTCGATGCGGCGCTGGCCGAGCCAGATTTCGCCATCAGCGATGCGACCGGGACGTTCCAGCAGCCCCTGGATGGCGAGGCCTGTCATGGACTTGCCGGCGCCGGATTCCCCGACCACGCCGAGGATTTCCCCGGCGCGGATCGAAAGGCTGATGTCGGACAGCGCGGTCACCGTGCCGCGGCGGCCCGGAAACTCGACTTTCAGGTTGCGGACATCAATGACCGCCTGTTGTGCTTCACCCATTTGCGTCCACCTCGATCGGATAGCTCGGCGGGAAGATTTCCGAAACCGGGGGATTGGCCCAGCTTCGCTCGGGATATTTGGCGATCAGCCCGTCATATTGGGCCTGCGCCTGAATGCGGGCCTTCTCCATGTCGATGCCCGCCACCTTGCGCGCCGACATCGAGACGCGACCGTCAACGAAGACGGCGCGCGTGACCTTGCCAGAACCGCCGGTGACCAGCGTCGTGATCGGGTCGACCGAAGGGGCCATGACCGCGTCGTCGAGATCGAAGACGGCGATATCGGCGCGCGCACCCGGCGACAGATGACCGAGATCATCACGGCCAAGCGCGCGGGCGCCGCCGATGGTGGCGGCATCGAAGAGATCGGCCGAACGCAGCTTGTCGGGTGCGCCGTCGGCGATACGGCCGGTGATCAGGCCGGCAAGCAGGTTCATCAGCATGTCCGCGGGCGTCGTGTCCGTGCCCATGGCGATGTTGATGCCGCGCTTGCGGCAGGCGGAGAAGGAGTTGAGGATGCTGCCGCCGCGCGCCGAAACCAGCGGGCAATGCACGATGGAAACACCGTTTTCCGCGTAGAGCCCGAGGTCTTCGTCCGTCGCGTTGGTCGCGTGCGGGGCGATCATCCGGTCGCTGAGCAGGCCGGCCTTGTCGAGCCAGACCGGCGCCGTCGTGCCGTGCAGCTTGCGCACCGTCTCGACCTCCATTGAGCCCTGCGCCATGTGCAGGCGGAACTTGCAATCGAGATCGCGGGCCGCCGCATCCGTGCGCTGGATCAGCGCCAGCGTCGAGGTTTCCACCCGGTCGGGCGCCAGCATGCCGCGCACGAGATCGCCGTGACGGCCGTTCTGCCGCTCGATATAGGCGATCGCGTCCTTCAGACCCTGAAAGCCGCGTTCCTCGTCAAACACCGGCACCATGCGGCCCGGCTCTTCCAGCACCATGCCGCCGGAGCGGTAGGCGGGGCTGAGGTAAACGCGAAGACCGAGATCGCCGGCTGCATCCGCCGCCGCGTCGAATTCGGCAACCGTTTCACCCCATTCGCGGTAGAACAGCGAGGCGATCGGGGCTGCCGTGGTGATGCCGTTCAGGAGCAGTTGGCCGAAGGCGAAACGCTTCTGGAAGGCCAACTCTTCCTGGCTGTACATTTCATAGGGACCGGCCTCGACATAAGAGCGCGGCCAGACGCGACCCTTGGCCCAGCCGGGATGATGATCGATGCCGAGAATGGTGGTGTCGAGATCCGACAGCGCATCGAGATCGATCAGGCCGGGGCTGATCAGCGCATTGCCGTAATCGATGCGGCGGGCGACTTCGCCGGGGAAGCGGTGGCCGACAAAGAGGATTTCGCCGTTTTCGAACACCACTTCGCCGTTGCGCAGCAGGCGGTGGCTGCCGTCCTTATGGCCGACGACCCAGCTTGCGGTGATCAGCGTGCGGCCTTCGGGGCGACGGCCGAGTTCCGTAGAAAGATCGCTCATCATGGCATCTCCACGATGGCCTTGCCCTGACGGGCAACGACGCGACCGCCTTTGACGACCAGCGGCCGCGGCGCGATGTCAACGACGGCATGGGCGAGCGTTTCGCCGGTCAACAGCGTGAAGTCGGCATTGCAGCCGACATCGAGGCCGTAACCTTCCAGTCGCATGACATCGGCGCCGCCCTGGGAGACGACGTGCAGCACATGGGCGAGCTCGATATCCGAGCGCAGGCCGTTCTTCATACCGATGATCTTGGCGCGGTCGAGCATGTCCGGCTGGCCCCAGGGGCCCCAGGTATCCTGGATACCGTCACAGCCACCGCCGACGCGCACGCCGGCTTCCTTGAGCCGCATGATCGAGGGCACGGCGGCGGACGGCGCACCGGTGGTGAGGATCGCGACGTCGAGACGGGCGATCTCTTCGATCAGCTTGCCGACGCGGACATAGTCGTTCATGCCGAGTGCGAAGGCGTGGCTGATCGCCACCTTGCCTTCCATGCCGTTGGCGCGGATGCGCTCGAAGATCAGTTCCATCGTGAAGGCGCCGAGATCGCCGGTCTCATGCAGATGGATGTCGATACCGACGCCGTGCTTGACGGCAAGCGCGAACAGAATATCGAGCTGGCCCTTCGGATCGCGGTCGATACCGCAGGGGTCGATGCCGCCGAGCACTTCGCAGCCCTGACGCAGGGCTTCGTCGAGCAGTTCCACCACGCCCGGCATGACCATGACACCGGACTGCGGGAAGGCGACGATCTCGATATCGATGATACCCTTCAGCGCATTCCGCGTTTCCCACACGCCTTCGACGATCGAGAGGCCAGGGGTGGTGTCGATATCGACATGGCTACGGATGTGGCTGGCGCCGTGCGCCGCAAGGCCGATGGCATGGCGCATCGACTGGCGATGTGGATCGATGCCGATTTCAAGGCGGTTTTCGCGTTCGAAATCGATACGGCCCCGCAGGATCGCGGCGCGGTTGTTGACATGCCAAGGCATGCCCCAGGTGGTCTTGTCGAGATGGGTGTGGGCATCGATCAGGCCCGGCGCGACGATCGCGCCATCACCGTCTTCCACGGCCATGCCAGCTTCGGGCTGGTAGCTGCCGAGACCCGCGATCTTGCCGTTCTTGATCAGGATGTCGCAGCTTTCGCCGGCCATCGGTCTGACATTGCGGAGAAGAAGATCGTGCATGGGCTTACCTCAGTTTCGGATTAAGGGCATCACGCAGCCAGTCGCCGAGCATGTTGACGGTGACGACCAGCAGGCAGAGTTGAATGACGGGGAACAGGACGATCCACCAGGAGCCGGAAAACAGGAACTGGTTGCCGATGCGGATCAGCGTGCCGAGCGACGGCTGGGTCGGCGGCATGCCGATGCCGAGGAACGACAGCGTCGCTTCCGTCAGGATCGCCATGCCGAAGTTCAGCGTGGCGGCAACCATGATCGGCGTCAGCGTGTTGGGCAGGATGTGCAGCATCATGATGCGCCGCGCCGGCACCCCGATGAGCTTGGCGGCCGCCACATAATCCTTGCCGCTTTCGACGATCGCCTGGGCTCGCACGGTGCGGGCATATTGCACCCAGGCCGACAGCGCGATGGCGAGAACCAGCACGGCAGAAGCTCCGACCTCGCGCAGGTTTTCCGGCAGCATCTGTCGCACGACGGTCGACACCAGAATGGCGACGAGGATGGTCGGGATCGACAGGGTGATATCTCCGATGCGCATCAGCAGGTTGTCGGTGAAACCGCCGAAATAGCCTGCGACGAGGCCTGCGGCCATGCCGATCACCAACGACAGCACCACCGAGGCGATGCCGATGACGATGGAGATGCGCGTGCCGTAAAGGATGGCCGAGAGCATGTCTCGCCCTTGCGTATCCGTGCCGAGCAGATAGGGCCATTCGCCGTCTGCCGCCCAGATCGGCGGCAGCTCCGCCTTCCACATATCAAGCGAGGCGCCGTCATAGGGGTTCTGCGGGGCGATCAGCGGCGCGAAGATCGCCGCCAGGATCAAGATCGCCAGCACCAGTGCACTGATCTGCGCCGAGCGGCTCTGGGTGAAGGACCACCAGACATCGCTGTTGCGAATGCGCTTCAGGAGCGATTTGCGCGCGGGCTTTGCCGTTGGCTGTGTGGTCGTCTGCGAAAGGGTCATCGAACCGGTCCCCTCGGGTTAGCGTGCGGTGCGCAGGCGCGGGTCGATCACGGCATAGGTGATGTCGACCAGCGTGTTGAGCACGACGAAGATGAAGGAGATGATGCAGAGATAGGCCGCCATGACCGGGATATCGAGGAAGGTCACGGCCTGGATGAACAGCATGCCCATGCCCGGCCACTGGAAGACGGTTTCTGTGATCAGCGCGAAGGCGATCAGCGAGCCGACATTCATCGCCGTCATGGTGACGACCGGCATAAGACAGTTGCGCAGCGCATGGCGGAAATAGATGCGCCAGCGCGGAATGCCGCGCGCGCGGGCGAATTTGACGAAATCGGAACGCAGCACTTCCAGCATCTCGGCGCGCACCAGACGCATGACCAGCGTGATCTGATAGAGCGACAGCGCGATCGACGGCAGGATCAGGGCTGCGCGGCCGGACGAGGTCAGGAAGCCGGTGGACCACCAGCCAAGCTGCACCACATCCCCCCGCCCGAAGGACGGCGCCCAGCCGAGAATGACGGCGAAGACGAGGATGAGCAGGATGCCGACCACGAAGCTCGGCAACGAGACCCCGACAATGGAGAGGAATTGCAGACCCTCCGTATACCACTTGCCGCGCTTGATGGCGGTGATCACCCCGAGCGGCAGGCCGACGATCAGCGACAGAAAGGTCGCGACCAGAACCAGTTCCAGCGTTGCCGGGAAGCGTTCAGCGATCAGCGGCAATACCTTCTGGCCATTGCGGTAGGAAACGCCGAAATTGCCCTGGGCCGCATCGCCGACGAAGCGGACATATTGGGTGATCAGGCCGTCGTTCAGGCCGAGCCGCTCGCGCAACGCATCCTTGTCGGCCTGCGACGTCTGCTCGCCCACCATCAGTTCGACGGGATCGCCCGCCAGCCGGAAGATCAGGAAGGCGAGCATGGCGACGGCAAGCATCACCAGGATCGCATTCCCGAGGCGCTTGATGATGAAAACCAGCATGGGGACCTCTTAGGTGCGCGCCACCTTCGGCAAATGGCCGGACGGCTCGATCAATCACTTCAAAAGCGGGAAGGCCGGCTCGGCGGAGGCCACGAGCGCGCCGCGACAGTTGCCGTCGTGGGCGAGACGAGCACTCCTCCGTGCGCAACCTCCCTTGCTCTCGCCTGCTCCCATTAAGACAGAGCCTTAAAATTTGTCAACGTAATTGTCGACAATATTGGCGGTTAAAACTTGTCATATCACCAACATTGCCTCTCGGACGTTGACGGGAAGAATGAGCAAGGCATCAATGAAAAGAGCGTTTCATGATCCATGAAACGCTCTCCTCTTTCTGTCGATTTTCGCCCTTACTGGCCCATCTGGGTCAGCCACTGGCGCGGCTTGTTGTCGGCGCGGAAGTCGATGCTCTTGACCGTCCCGAGCATGGCCCAGGCGATCGGCTGCTGGTGCAGCGGGATCAGCATCACTTCATCCTTGGCGATCTTCAGGGCCTGACCTTCGATCGCAAGGCGCTTGGTGCTATCCGGCTCC
>JAVBSF010000136.1:0-23161 GCA_031556925.1 Pararhizobium sp. | reverse complement strand
GGCGTCGCAGGCCGGCGCATCGCCGGCCTCGGGGTCTTTTACGGGGAAGAAGGACATGGGGCGGTCTCCTTTATTTATATGTATCCGGGCAGTCGATACCGCCGATGATCGGCCGTCCATGCCAGACCGGTCAAGTACCGTTTGCTACCTCCGGCGAGATCGCCGCCACCCCGAACACCTGAAAATCCTTGAGATTGCGGGTCACGACCGTCAGGCCATACGCTTTCGCAGTTCCTGCAATCATCGCGTCCGCGGCCCCGGCATGAAACCCGGCCGCAGCCGCCATCGCCTCTAGATTGCCAGAACATGCGGCCACGGAAGCATCGAGTGCAAGAATTCGGTCTCCGTAGGCTGCGGTCAGCCCGGCAAGCCATGTCTCAAGCATTTCGGCCTTAATGACCGAGCCGCGTATTCGCAAAAGACCGACCCCTTTTTCGATCTCATGGATGGTAACGGCGGAGAGGTATATCGGGTTTTCCCGCTCCTGCCCGTCAAGCCAGGAAGCGAAGGTGGGTGATGTCCGGTCTCGACCGGGCGCCAGAAGCGAGATGACGTTCGTGTCGAGAAGGAGCCCGCTCAAAGATCGGCATCCCGCGATGGTGCGGGATTACGGGCAAAAATATCCTCTTCTGAAATGTCCGGAAATGTTTTCAGATAGGTGACGAGGCTAGGGCGCTGCGGTGCCAGCGCCTTTCTGGCGATTTCCGCCGCATCGACGCTCACCATCACAGCTGCCGCGCGGCCATGCCGGGTGATGGTCACGAATTCGCCAGCTGCAGCCTTGTCGATAATATGGGAAAAGCTCGCCTTGGCGTCTTTGAGGCTGATTTTCGACATCTCGCCATCCAAAAAGGGTCACTTATGACCTTTTATGGTGTTTCCGGCAAGGAATCAAGCTTGCTCCCCATCCAGAGGCTCGACGCCCTGTGGCTTGCCGGCGCGGTCGAGCCGGATTTTCTCGATGCGGTTTTCGGCGGCGTTGAGCAGGGCCTCGCAATGTTTCTTCAGGGCTTCGCCGCGCTCGTAGATCTCGATCGATTTGTCGAGCGCCACGTCGCCGCGCTCCAGCGCGGAGACGATGGCTTCGAGTTCCTCCACGGCCTTCTCGAAGGAAAGGGTGGAAACGTCGGTGTTCGGTGTCGTGGTCATGTCAGCCCCTCATCAGGCGGTAAATATGGGTGCCGGCGGATTCCGCCAGCCCTTCGAGATCGTAGCCGCCTTCCAAAAGGCTGACGATCCGGTTGTCGGCGCTCCTGCCGGCGACATCCAGAAGACGGCCCGTCGCCCAGTCGAAATCGTCGGCGACGAGATTGATCTGCGCCAGAGGATCGCGGTGATGGGCGTCGAAGCCGGCGGAGATGATGACGAAATCCGGCCGGAAATTGTCGAGCGCCGTCAGGACGCGCGAGCGGAAGGCCTCGCGAAAATGGTCGCTGCCGGTATCGGGCGAGAGCGGGGCGTTGACGATGTTGCCCGCGCCGGTCTCGTCCTTCGCGCCGGTGCCGGGATAGAGCGGCATCTGGTGGGTGGAGCAGAACAGCACGGACGGATCGTCCCAGAAGATGTCCTGCGTGCCATTGCCGTGGTGCACGTCCCAGTCGATGATCGCGACCCGCTCGGCACCCCAGGTCCGCTGGGCGTGGCGGGCGGCGATGGCGGCGTTGTTGAAGAAACAGAAGCCCATGGCCTTGTTCTTTTCGGCGTGGTGGCCGGGCGGCCGCGAAGCGACGAAGGCGTTATCGGTCTTGCCGGCAAAGACGGCGTCGACGGCCGCGATCGCGCCGCCGATGCCGGTCAGCGCCGCCTGCAGGCTGGCGGGGCTGGCATGGGTGTCGGCCTCGAAGGAGTTGATACCCTCTTCCGGAATGACGGACATGACCGTGCGCAGGTGCTCTTCCGGATGGGCAAGCAGCACCAGATCCTCGTTGCCCTGCGGCGCCTTCTCCCGCTTCAGATCGGCGAAGCGTTCGTGCTCCAGCGCCAGATTGAGGGCGCGCAAACGGTCGGGCCGTTCCGGATGACCTTCCGGCACCTGATGTTCGAGAAAGATCGGATTTTCGAAAAGGATCGTGCTCATGGGCCGAACCTAGGGCGAGATGCCGTCAAGGTCCATGGCGCTGCGGCGTCAAAACGGCCGTTTTCAACAGCGGGACATGACGGCGGCGTTGGAGCAGCCGTCATGTCCGGGCGGGTATCAGGCGCGCTGCGGCAGAAGCGGGTAGCCGACGATGATGGCGCGGGCGGCGAGCGTTGCGATGCCGGCTTTGATCAGGTCGCCGGGAATGAAGGCGAGCGAGCCCATGACTGCCTTTTCGATGCCGAGACCGGTGACGAAGGCGAGCCATGCCATGCCGAGCAGATAGACGACCGCGATGCCGCCGACGACGGAGGCGATGAAAAAGCCGATCATCTGCAGCGTGCCCGGCTGGTTCTCGCGCACCAGCTTCTCGGCGATCAGACCGGTGACGAAGGTGCCGACGACCCAGCCGATGATGAAGCCGGCGGTCGGGCCGGCCAGAACGGCCAGTCCGCCGCGACCGCCCGAAAGCACCGGCAACCCGATCGCCACCATCAGGATGACCAGCAGATAGGCGAGCGCGCCGCGTTTGGCGCCGATGATGCAGCCGGCCAGCATGACGCCCATGGATTGGGCGGTGATCGGAACGGGCGTGAAGCCGAGCGTGATCGGCGGGATGATGCCGAGAAACACGATGATGGCGGCAAACAGGGCGATAAGAACGAGGTCTCTGGTGGTCATTCCAAGTCTCCGATGGGAATCACGGGGCTCCATGAGGAACTTCTTGATTACTGACGCCTGAAGCCACGGGCGTCAATGGCCATGGCGATCGTGTCGGCGTCCTTCAGTGTCAGGATGATGAGCGGCGCAAACAGCGTCAGCGGCCGCATCGGCAGACCGCGGGCGCGATGTGCTTCGCGGATATTTTCGTAGCGATCGAGGATTTCCGGCACGAAGCGGATCACCAGCGCCAATGCCAGCCCGACATCGGCCGCCTTGACGATGCCAAGCTTTTCCAGCGGCTGCAGCAGGATGGTGATCTCGTCCATGAAGGCGCTGATGGTGGTGGTGGCGGTGATGGCGCCCGCCAGCAGCACCACCGCCGTCAGTCGCAAGGCCAGCGCCGTGGCCTTGACGGCCCCGTCGAAATAAAGCGTCGCCAGCGCGAGGATGGCGATCGCGAAAAGCACCCAGCCGATCCGACCGAATGCTTCGCGGATCGGCATGCCGAGCGTCAGGTAAAGAGCGGCGCACACCAGAAAAACCGGCAGAAGGATCAGCGGCGAGGTGACGAAGAAGAGGGCGATGCCGGCCACCCTCAGCAGCAGCAGCTTGGCCCGCACCGACATGTGGTGCAGGGGTGTGCGGCCTTCGAGATAGAGGCTCTTCAGCACTCTGCGATCTCCCTGTAGCGGGCGATGACGGCGGCTGGTGCGCCATCGGCCACCAATTGCCCGCCGTTAAACAGGATCACCCGCTCGAAATCCGTAATCAGCGACAGGTCGTGGCTGATCACCAGCACCTGTTGCTCAAGGCTTTCGATGGTGCGCAGCACGAGCGCCCGGTTCTTCAGGTCGAGTTGATTGGTGGGTTCGTCGAGGATCAGAATATTTGGATCGGTAACAACGACGCTCGCCATCGCGACAAGTTGCGTCTCGCCGCCGGACAATTCATGCACGCGCCGGCGGGCGAGATGGGAAATGCCGAAGCGGGCGAGGATCGCCGCCGTCCGTTCCGATATCTCGGCGGCCTTCAGACCCCGGTTCTTCAGGCCGAAGGCGATATCTTCCTCGACGATCGGCATGATCAGCTGATGCTGCGGGTTCTGGAAAATGAAGCCGGCCTTGCCGAAAACGCTCTTTTCGTCGGCAACCGTATCGAGCCCGTCAATGCTGACATGGCCTTGGCTGGGCTTGACCAGACCGTTGACCAGCCGGGCGAACGTCGTCTTGCCGGAACCGTTGAGCCCGATGATGCCGATACGTTTTTCCGTAAGGTGCAGGCTTAAAGGGTAAAGCGCGGTCTTGTCGCCGAAGCGGACCGAGCAATCGGCAAACCGGATATCCAAGAACTGTCCCCTTGCTGCCCCCTTGCCGCACCGCACCGTTCTATAAGTGAGTCGCTGTCAAAGGCAAATCGGTCGGTTTGACTGTTGGGAATAAAAGCCTATCCTCTTGGTATGGCGATTCTGGTTCCGAACCGCGACGCGCGGCTGATCTTCCTCAACAAGCAGGGTCTTGCGGCTCCGCCGCACAGGGCGCTGGGCAAGGACGGGCTCCTGCAGCTCATCCGCGATATCGGCTTCGTGCAGGTCGATAGCATCTCCACGGTCGAGCGCGCCCATCACCAGATCCTGTTTTCCCGCAACCAGACCTATCGGCGTGAGCACCTGACCGAGCTTCTGGAGAAGGACGGCGAGCTCTTCGAACACTGGACGCATGACGCCTCGATCCTGCCGGCCGTGTTCTTCCGCTACTGGAAACATCGCTTTGCCCGCCGCGAACCGATCCTGAAGGAACGCTGGCTGAAATGGCAGGGCGACGGCTTCGACAGCAGCTTTGAGGAAACGCTGCAGCGCATCGCGCAAGGCGGGGCGGCGATGTCGCGTGACCTCAAGGTCGCCGATCACAAATCCGGCGGCTGGTGGAACTGGCATCCAAACAAGACGGCGCTCGAATATTTCTGGCACACCGGCAGGCTTGCCATCGCCGGCCGCCAGAATTTCCAGAAGATCTACGATCTTGTCGAGCGCGTCATTCCCGGCCACCATTACGAGCCAGAGGTGAGTGAGGCGGAGTTCATCGATTGGGCCTGCCGCAGCGCGCTGCAGCGGTTGGGCTTTGCCACGCGAGGCGAAATCGCCGCCTTCTGGGATCTGATCTCTCCGAACGAGGCAGGGGCCTGGATCGAGGCCCATCGTGATGAACTGGTCGAAGTGGCGATCACGCCAGCAGATGGCGAAAAGCCGCGACTGTCCTACGCTTTCCTTGGCTTCCCCGATAATCTCGGCGAGCAGTTTGATGCACCCGTCCGCCTTCGGGTCCTTAGCCCCTTCGATCCGCTGATCCGCAACCGGGATCGCACGGAGCGTCTGTTCGGGTTTTATTATCGCATCGAGATTTTCGTGCCGGAGCCCAAGCGGGAATACGGCTATTACGTTTTCCCGTTGCTCGAAGGTGATCGGCTGGTCGGCCGTATCGACATGAAGGCGGATCGCAAGGCAGGCACGCTCGATGTCAAGCGCATCTGGTGGGAAAGGGGCGTACGCACGTCTTCAGGCCGGCTTGAGCGGCTGGATGCGGAGCTTGCCCGTGTCGCCCGCTTCGCCGGCGTCGAACGCATCAACTATCTGGAAGGCTGGCAGGGAGCTTAGCGCCCCGCTTTTCAACAGAATGCGACTTCCAGATTCTGCCGGTCGTTGGCAACCATCCGGCATTTCGTCTCGAAACCTTCGCCCTTGATCAAGAGAACGAATTCCGCGGGGATGCCTGTGCTGGAGGAAACGGAAAGGCTTGCGCCATCCGAACCAAGCGAGCGTACCGTGCAGTCCATGGTCGAGCGCCGGTCGTTGAAGACGATCGAGCCAGCCTTCAGCACCCGCCGTCTGGCACTCATGCCGTCCTCGCCCGACATCGAACTCCAGGCGACACAACGGTTGCGGCCGTCATTCTTGGCCCGGTACATTGCCGCATCCGCTTGAACGAGCAGGGTCTCGACATCCTTGCTGATGATGGACAACGATGTGCTGCCAAGGCTCGCCGTGACGTTGAGGGTGCCGTAGGCGCCCGTGACAGTCTCTGCGGCGATCGCCAGTCTCAGTTTTTCGGCGACGGCATCCGCTCCGGCTTTGTCGATATGCGGCAGCAGCACGACGAATTCCTCGCCGCCAAGACGGCCAAAGAGATCGCCGGTGCGCAACACGGTTCGGCAGGCGGCCGCAACGGCCTTCAACACATCGTCACCGGCCGCGTGACCATAGGTGTCGTTCACCTTCTTGAAATGGTCGATATCGAAGACGATGCAGGAGAGATCGTGCTGGTGACGGCGGGCAAGCGAGATCAGCTGCTCGGCTTCATGCTTGAAGGCACGCCGCGTGAGGGCTTCCGTCAGGCCGTCTGTCGCTGCCGATTGCAGAAGCTGGATCCGGTCCATGGCTGCGCCCGAGAGTTCCTGGAGAATGGTGAGGTCGCGCGTGTTGAACGAGCGTGGACGTCGGTCGATGGCGCAGACGGTGCCGATCGTGTGCCCCGCCTTTGTCTGCAACGGCACGCCGGCATAGAAGCGGATATGGCTTTCCCCGGTGACCGCCGGATGCTGAGCGAAACGGGGGTCTTGAGACGCATCGGCAACGACGATCGGCTTTTCGCTATCGACAACAAATCGGCAGAAGCTGTCTTCGCGTGACACCTCGTCCGCTGCGAGACCCGAGCAGGCCGCATACCATTGCCGATGGGCATCGATGAGAGAAACGAGGCCGATATCGATCGAAAAGATCGACTTGATCAGCCGGACAATGCGCTCGAAACCTTCGTCTCGCGGGGCATCGAGCAGATCGAGTTGGGCGAGTGCTGCCAGCCGCTCATTCTCGCGACGCATTGCGTCCGGCGAGGATCTTCCAAATGTCCGTACCACGTTCACCTCAAAGTCGGGGTTCAAAGGCTGGCGCTATTCGGGCGAAACTTGGTTAAGAAACCAAGAATATGCCGGTGATGAATCTAGCAGGTCATGCTTTCATCGCCACCGGCATTGTTCCTCAGATGATATCCGTGGCCGTGATGGCGATGCCGAAACCTTCCAGACCGACATAGTGGCGCTCGCGGGTGGAAATGAGGCGGATCGAGGTGATGCCGAGATCCTTGAGGATCTGTGCGCCGAGGCCGATTTCCAGCCATTCGCTTTCGCGCGCCTGCGCCTCGTCATGGCCTTCGCGCTCGTGTTTTGCCGTGCGCGCCGTCTTGGAAACGCCGACGCCGACGGAGCCTTCGCGCAGATAGACGATGACGCCGCGGCCGTTTTCGGCCATGCGCTTCATGATCGTGTCGAGTTGGCAGTCCTTGCCGAACACGTCGGCGCCGACATTTTCCAGATGCAGGCGCACCGGAATATCCACACCGTCGCGAATATCGCCGAAGACGACGGCCAGATGCTGCATCGGATCCCAGGGCAGGGAATAGGCATGACCCTTCGCCTTGCCGTAGGCGGTGTCGATGTCGAAGGTGCTTTCCAGCTCGATCAGCTTGTCCTTTCGCTGGCGGTAGGCGATGAGGTCGGCGACCGAAACCTGCTTCAGACCATGGGTCTCGGCAAAGCTCGCGACCTGCGGGCCGCGCATGACCGTGCCGTCGTCGTTGACGAGTTCGCAGATGACGCCGACCGGCGGCAGACTGGCGAGCTTGCAGAGATCGACGGCGGCTTCCGTATGGCCGGAACGCATCAGGACACCGCCTTCGCGGGCCACGAGCGGACAGATGTGGCCGGGACGGGTGAAGTCGCCAGGGCCGACATTGGGGTTGGCAAGATTGCGCACGGTCAGCGTGCGGTCCTCCGCCGAAATGCCGGTCGTGGTGCCATGCTTGAAATCGACGGAGACGGTGAAGGCCGTCGTGTGGGCCGAATCGTTCTCGGCGACCATGGCGTTGAGGTTCAGGCGCTTGGCCTCCTCGCGCGGCATCGGCGTGCAGACGATGCCGGAGGTGTAGCGCACGATGAAGCCCATCTTTTCCGGCGTGCAGTGAACGGCTGCGACGATCAGGTCGCCTTCGTTCTCGCGGCCGTCGTCATCGGTGACGACAACGATCTCGCCGGCTTCGAAGGCGCGGATGGCGTCGACGACGTGCTTCTGGTCATAGGCCATGGGGTTCTCCTTGTTCGTCCGGCGGTTACTTCAGGCGGCCCGTCATTTCAAGCGACCCGTCTGGCCGCGATCGCGCAGGTAGTGGTCGGCAATCGTGCAGGCAACCATGGCCTCGCCGATCGGCACGGCGCGGATGCCGACGCAGGGGTCGTGACGGCCCTTGGTGCGCACATCGACATTGTTACCGTCGCTGTCGATCGAGCGGCGCTCGGTGAGGATGGAAGAGGTCGGCTTGATGGCGAAGCGGGCGATCACCGGCTGGCCGGTGGAAATGCCACCCAGAATACCGCCGGCATGGTTGGACAGGAAGATCGGGTTGCCGTCATTGCCCATGCGCATCTCGTCGGCATTTTCCTCGCCGGTAATTTCGGCGGCGCCAAAACCGTTGCCGATCTCCACGCCCTTGACGGCATTGATCGACATCAGGTTCGAGGCGATGTCCTGATCGAGCTTGGCATAGATCGGCGCGCCGATGCCGGCAGGCACGCCCTCGGCGATCACCTCGACCACGGCGCCGATCGAGGAACCGGCCTTGCGGATGCCGTCGAGATACTCTTCCCAGACCGGCACGATCCCGGCATCCGGGGAGAAGAACGGGTTTTCATTGACCTGCGCCCAGTCCCAGTTGGCGCGGTTGATCCTGTGCTTGCCGATCTGAACGAGTGCTGCACGGACATTGAGGCCCGGCACGACCTTGCGGGCAAGGCCGCCGGCCGCCACGCGCGCCGCCGTCTCGCGGGCAGAGGAGCGACCGCCGCCGCGATAGTCGCGAATGCCGTATTTCACGTCATAGGTATAATCGGCATGGCCGGGGCGGTAGCGCTTGGCGATCTCGCCATAGTCCTTGGAGCGCTGGTCGGTATTCTCGATCATCATCGAAACCGGCGTGCCGGTGGTGATCATCGTCTCGCCGTCCTCGCCCAGCATCACGCCGGAGAGCACCCTCACCAGATCGTCCTCGCGGCGCTGGGTGACGAAACGCGACTGGCCGGGCTTGCGCTTGTCGAGCCAGGCCTGCAGCTCGGCGAGCGTGAAGCGGATGCCGGGAGGGCAGCCGTCGACGACGCAGCCGAGGGCAGGCCCGTGGCTTTCGCCCCAGGTGGTGACGCGGAAGAGATGGCCGAACGTATTGTGTGACATGAAACCGGAAACCGTGGACTGACGGGGAGGGACGAGTGCCCCAAGCTTTCGGCCGAGACTATTAGTGGAAAACGACGGAAAGGGAAAAGCCTTTCTGGTGAAAAAGCGTCGGTGGGGGAATGCCGTTGTACTTCGCGGCAAGCAGAGCCCTTCAGGGGCGGGCACCTTCTCCCCGCTTGCGGGGAGAAGGGACAAGCCGCAACCTCCGTAGTCCCCTCTCCCCGTAAGCGGGGAGAGGGCCAGGGTGAGGGGCATTTCTGTCGTTTCAGGCGAGTGACAGTTTGCGGATCATGACGCCAGCGCCAGAGCATCGCCCTTGGCAAAAGCTAGAAAATCTTCCGCGCTGCGGGCCTTGGAGAAGGCAAACCCCTGCAGCAGATCGCAGCCGAGCATGCCGAGCATCTCCGCGTGCTCCATGCTCTCCACCCCTTCCGCCACCGTCTCGATGCCGAGCGAGCGGCCGATTTCGATGATCGAGCGGATCAGCGCCTGTTCCTTGCGCGCGCCGAGGATGGGGGCGACCAGCTGGCGGTCGATCTTCAGCCGCTTCGGCTTGATCTTCAGCAGGCTGACGATCGAGGTGTGGCCGGTGCCGAAGTCGTCGATCTCGATGTCGATGCCGAGTTTCTTGATGCCCTCGATATTGGCGGTGACGATGTCGTCGCTCTCGTCGAGGAAGATCGATTCCACCAGTTCGAAGGACAGCTGGCCGGGCGTGAAGCTCAGGCCCTGCAGCGAATTGACAAGCAGGTCGTCGGAAAGGCGTTTCGCCGAGACGTTGACCGAAATCTTCGGCACATGGATGCCCTTGGAGGCCCAGACCATGGCGTCGAGAAGCGCGCGGTCGAGCACGATGCGGTCGAGGGTGGCGACGACATTCAGCTCCTCGGCGATGCCAAGGAACTTGTCGGGGGTAAGCAGCCCCTCCGTCGGATGGTTCCAACGGATCAGCGCCTCGACGCCGGCAAGCTTCAGCGTGCCCGCCTCGAATTGCGGCTGATACCAGGCGACGAACTGGTTCTTTTCGATGCCTTCGAGGATTTCGTCGGCGATGCGCTTGGTGGTGATGATCTCGGCCTGCAGCGTCTCGGTGAAGAACTCATAGCGGTTACGGCCGTTTTCCTTGGCGCGGTAAAGCGCGATATCGGCGTTGACCAGCAGCTTGCGCTCGTCGACGGCCAGGTCGCCTGCCATCGCGATCCCGATGCTGACGCCGAAGCGGCAGGGGAAGCCGTTGTAGTCCACCGGCTGGCGCATCTCGTGGATGATCCGCTGCGACAGCTTTTCCAGATAGTCCTTCTCGGGCGCATCGGTGATGACGACGACGAATTCGTCGCCGCCGATGCGCGCCACCATGTCGTTGGCGCGGATGCTGGAGCGGAGAATGCGCGAGGCATGCACCAGCATGGCGTCGCCGGCGGCATGGCCGAGCGTGTCGTTGATCTGCTTGAAGCGATCGAGGTCGATATGCAGCAGCGCGACGTTGGAAAGGCCGTCGGTGCGGGCGGCCGAAAGCGTTTCCAGCTTGCGGTCCAGCATGCGCCGGTTGCCGAGCCCGGTCAGCGGATCGTGCAGCGCATTGTGCTCGATGCGGTGATTGGCTTCCGCCAGTTCATCGTTTTTCACCTCGGCTACGGCCTTGGCCGCCTTCAGCTCTTCGGTCAGCTTCACGTCGTCGCTGATGTCGAAGGCGATGCCGATGATCTTGCGTTCGCCCTCCGGCGAAACATGCAGCTTGCCGACGGAGCGGACGTGACGCACGAGACCGCCCGGCAAGATGACGCGGGACTGCTGCACATAGGGCAGGCTTTGCGCGATGGCGTTGTTGATGTTTGCCTCGGCCTCGTGACGGTCATCCGGATGCAGGGCGTTCAGCCAGCTTTCGTGCGTTGCCTGCCCGTCGGTGAACACCAGGCCGTAGAGCTGGTGCATGCGCTGGTCCCAATAGCTGATGCCGGTGTCGAGATCGGCTTCCCACATGCCGCACTGATAGGAGGCAAGGGCAAGATCGAGCCGCCGTGAGATTTCCTCCAGCTGCTGCTCGCGTTCGGAAAGGCCGTCGAGCGCGTCCTTGAGTTCGGTGTTGCGGGCATCGGCCAGCGTCTTGGCGGCCCGGATCTGCTCGGTCATCATCACGTCGTCGGTCACATCCCAGCTGATGCCGGTGATCTTGGCCTTGCCGTCGGCGCCGACATGGGTCGAGCCGACATGGCGCAGATGGCGAACGCCGCCGCCGGGAAGCACGATGCGGTATTGCGAGCGGTATTCCTGGTTTTCGTCCAGCGCCCGGAAGAGCGTGAGCGAAACGCCTTCGATCTCGTCGGGATGAACGGTGTGGCGCCAGTCGGCATAGGCCGGATGACCGTCGCCGAGGGGAAGCCCGTGGAGATGGTACATGCGCTCGTCCCAGGTGCGTTCCTGGCTGTCGAGATCGATTTCCCAGATGCCGATATTGGAGGATTCGAGCGCGAGATTGAGCCGGTGGGACAGGGTCAGCAACTCCCGGTCGCGTGACCGCAGCGCCGCGATGGTCCGCTGCCGCTCGCCGACGAGACCGAATGTCACGACGATCGGGATGATGATGATGGCCGCCGCCGCGAGAATGGCGATCATCAGGCCCTTGTCGTTGTCGGGCGCCTGGTCCCAGCCCGCGGCGGGAACGGCCGCAAGCTCCCAGGTGCCGCCCGGCAAATGCAGCTGGCGAATGACCGGCGTCTGCTCGAAGATCGCAGCTTCGCCGAAGAACGGATCCTGGATGTTGTCGCTGACGGAGACGTCGCGGATCGCGAGCTTGACGTCGAGATGACGGTCCGTGCTCTCGCGCTCGACCTCGCTGTCGGTCTTCAGCAGGCGGGCTGCGCGGTAGAGTTCGGTCTCATCGACGATGGCTTCCATGAAGCCCCAGAAGCGCATATGCGCCAGCCGCTTAGCGAAGACCGGCGAGAAGAGGTTGAAGCCGGCGCCTCCGTCCGCCAGCCGCACCGGGCCGGATATGATCGGCCGCGCCTTCGATTGCGCCCGGTCCGTGGCAACGCGAGACGAGCCGAAACGCTTGAAATCCATGCCGATCAGGTGCTCGTTGCCCTTGATCGGCGTCACCATCGAGACGATGGCCTCCGGGGCGGCGCTGATGCGGGTCATCTGCGGGTTTTGCAGGAGGACGCGCGAGGCGAGCTGATCGAATTGCTTCTGCGTCATCTCCGGGTTGGCGGCGACGCTGTTGGCGATGCCGCGCAGCGCGGTGATGCTGGTGGTGATTTCGGCCTGCAGGCGGGTCGAGATCAGGCTGAGTTCGTTCTGCACCTTGATTTTCAGCTCGTTGCGAAAATTAAGGCGGTTCTGCTGGTCGAAAAAGTATCCGCCGGTGAAAACGACGGCAGCGGCGATCACGGCCGGAAAGAGCGAAGGCCTCGCCAGCCTCGCAAGCATTTCCACGCGATGGCGAAGAGTTGTGCCGATGGTCAAGCCAGTATTCCCCTGTTTTAAAGAGGGACGGTAGTGATCGAGTCTTAAGATTGGCTTTAGAGACTGATCCTGTTATGAAAATGCCGCTGAAAACACCGCGTTGCGTAAGGGGCGTAACGCCGCGTTAACCATAGGCCTGAAAATCGGGCAAACTGCGAAAAGCCACAACACTGGGCAACTTTCGCCACAATCGGGGGGCACATCATGCGGACAACAAAATTCAAAGAATCACCTACGAGGGTAACCCGCATGAAGTTCATCGTCGCGGCACTCATGGCCACAGCAAGCTTCCTCTCTCCGCTCGGCGCCTATGCCGAAAGCGCCGATGTCGAAGCCGTCATCACATCGGTCGATACCGAGCGTCTGAGCCTGTCGCTGGACGACGGAAAAAGCTACCAGGCGCCCGAGGAATTCAACTTCGAGGGGCTGACCGCAGGCGTCAAGGTTCTGGTCTTCTATACGGAAGTCGATGGCAAGCGCGTGATCAACGATCTGGAAATCGTCCAGTAAGCAGCGGCAGCCGCCGTTCTCTCCTTCTCCCCGCTTCCGGGGCGAAGGATGACAGAGCCGGATCGCTCTCGTCGTTTACAACCAGCCTATCCTGCCATCCTCGATTTTCAGGATGCGATCCTGCGGGATCGCGCCGAGAGCCGCTTCCTCCGCGCTCATTGCGCCGCAGAGCTTGAAGAGAGCGCGGATGACACCGCCATGACCGACCGCGACAGTCGGTTTCGTGGTGTCCGCCAGCCAGGCGCCGACGCGCCAGGACAGGATCTCGTAGCTTTCGGCGTCCTTGCCCGGCGGGATGAAATCCCATTTCGAAAGCTCGCGCTCGGCGACCCGCTCGGGCGCGACCGCTTCCAGTTCTTCCAGCGTATAACCTTCCCAATCGCCGAAGGAGAGTTCCTTCAGCCGCGCATCGGTGCGGTAGGCGAGGGGGGCGAGGCCCATGGCGGTGCGCAGGCGCTCCATCGTCTCGCGGGTGCGGCCAAGCGGGCTTGCCACGAATTCATATGCGGATGCCGCATCGCCCAGCAGTTCCGCAAGCTTGCGGCCGTTGCCGCTTGCCTGCCCGCGGCCGGTATCGTTGAGCGGAATATCCTTCTGGCCCTGCAGCCTGATCTGGGCGTTCCAGTCGGTCTGGCCGTGGCGGATCATATAGATAAGCAACAGATTGCACCGGGTCTGAAAAAGCGAAAGGCCCCGCCGGTGAAGCGGGGCCTTCTTTATGGAACAGGCCTGTCAGTCCTTGATGACGCTGATATCAGGCGCATCGACAGCCTTCATGCCGACGACATGATAGCCGCTGTCGGCATGGTGAACTTCGCCGGTGACCGAGCGCGACAGGTCGGAGAGCATATAGAGGCCGACATCGCCGACTTCCTCGATGGTGACCGTGCGGCGCAGCGGCGCGTTGTATTCGTTCCACTTGAGAATGTAGCGGAAATCGCCGATGCCGGAGGCGGCAAGCGTCTTGATCGGGCCGGCCGAGATCGCGTTGACGCGGATGTTCTTCGGGCCGAGGTCGACGGCGAGATACTTGACGCTGGCTTCGAGTGCCGCCTTGGCAACGCCCATGACGTTGTAGTTCGGCATGACCTTTTCTGCACCGTAATAGGTCAGCGTCAGCATCGAGCCGCCATCGGTCATCAGCTTTTCGGCGCGGCGCGCGACCGAAGTGAAGGAATAGACCGAAATCTGCATCGTCTTGGCGAAGTTGTCCGCCGAGGTATCGACGTAACGGCCGGTCAGCTCGTCCTTGTCGGAAAAGCCGATGGCGTGAACGATGAAGTCGATCTTGCCCCACTTCTTTTCGAGGTTGTCGAAGACTTCGTCGATGGTTGCTTCATCGCTGACATCGCAATGACCGGCGAGGAAGCCGTCCACTTCGGCGACGAGAGGCTCGACGCGCTTCTTCAGCGCATCGCCCTGATAAGTGAAGGCGATCTCGCCGCCCTGTGCGTGGATGGCCTTGGCAATGCCCCATGCGATCGACCGGTTGTTGGCGACGCCCATGATGAGCCCGCGCTTACCCTTCATCAGACCTTGCGACATTTGGATGCCCCTATAATGCTATGCTTTTCCCTCGCACTGGCGAGCGGAACGGCGGATAGATTGACGTAGCGGGATACCGGAAAGCGACATTTCGCCGCGCCGGCTCCGAAATTGGAAGTCACCGCTATGGCATAGCCTTCGGGGTGGTTCAAGCGCAGCGCCCATCAGGAACTGTTAGTCCCCGTAATATTGGGTCAGCGCCCCTGACAATGTCATGGTTCAGTCACGAACCGTCCGTTCTCGGAGTTTGTCAGGGAAAAGTGGGAACCGGTTTTCCCAAAAGGACAAACGAAAAAGAAAACGAGAGTCCATCTGGTTCAATCTGAACCAGATGGACTCTGGAGCCAGATGGACTCTAGAGAATGAGACCGTCGCGGCGGGCGCGCATCAGGTCGGTGATGCGTTCGTCAGGTTTGTCCCACAGCATCAGCCGCAGTTCGATGACCAGCGCGCCGCGTCCGCCATCGGCATCCGGCAGGCCATGGCCTTCGAGACGGATTGTCCGGTCGGAGCCGGACCATGCGGGGATCGTGACCTTGGCCGCTCCTGTCGGAGTGTCGACCTTGGTCTCGCAGCCGAGCACCGCGTCCTGGATGTTGACGGGAAGGGTGGTGTGGAGATCGATGCCATCAGGGCGGAAGGCCTCGTCGGCGGCGATGTGGACATGAACGACGAGATCGCCGCGCAGCATGCCGTTCAGCCGGTATCCCTGCTCCTTGAGTCGGATGACGCTGCCGTCGGTCGTGCCGGCGGGCAGGGCGACCTTCAGGGTCTGGCCGTCGGGCAGCGTTACCGTCGCCTTCTCGCGGCGGAAGATGTCGGCGATGGTCACGGTCGCCTCTGCGAAGATGTCAGGCACCTTGTCCACGGCTTTCTGGGAACCGCGAATGCGTCGCACGATTGCCGAGACGAGTTCCGCGGCCGGAGCGGCGGCGCGGGGCAGGATGCCGAAGGGGCCGTAACGTTCCTCTGTCTCGGGCCGGGTTTCCGCCTTCTGTTCGGCCGTTTCGGGCTCGGCTGTGGCTGCGGCTGCTGCCGCCGGTTCGGCCTTTGGCTCCTGTTTCGGCTCGGCTTTCGCTTCCGGCTGCGCCGGTGCAGGTTTCGGAGCCGGTTGCGGTCTCGCCTGCGCGCGGGCTTCCGTTCCGAAGATGCGGGAAATCATCTCCTCGGCGGTTTCGGGATCGAGCGGTTCGCGTTCCTGCGACTTGCGCTTCATCTCCTCCATGCGGCGCAGGTCGGCCTCGCGCCGGGCATGGTCGTAGCGGTTGCGCAGCTTGGGATCGCGCAGCAGTTCATAGGCGCGGCCGACTTCGGCAAAGCGCGCGGCGGCATTGGGGTCGTCGCGATTGTGGTCGGGATGGACCGCCTTGGCGACGGTACGCCAGGCCGTCTTGATCTCGTCGGGGCCGGCGTTTCGCCTCACACCCAGCACTGCATAGGGATCCCGCATGCCATCACCGCCCGTTTATGCCGCATCCATCTAGCGTGGGTGTCGGCTTCGCCTGAAAAACAAGGGAAAGGGCGCCAGGCCGTCTCCGTTGGCCGATGATGGGAAGGGCGAGCTTAAATAAGGGTTATCCGCCACGGCCTCAGGCCGGGCGTCGTGGCGTTTTGGAGCTTCTAATTGAGACTGTGGTTAACACGCGGTCAGCGTGTATTCGTCAGCTGCGCGGGGCGAAGCTGGTCAGTGTCCATTCGCCATTCTGCATCAGGCAGGTGTTGCCGTCGAATTTGGCGATGCCCTGATAGGAGTGGCGGGTGGTGGTGAAGCGCCGGCAGGTGACGCCGTTCACCTGTTCCTCGTTGATGCTGCTGATGACGCCGGCGCTGCCCGAGGAGGAATTGGCCCAGGGAATGGAGTTGCCCTCGATCCGGGTGACATCGGCGGAGGAAACGGCGTTGCGCACCGTCATGGCATCGGAGAAGCTCTCGTTGCCGGTCAGAGGAACGGAACCCGTCGCGACGCTGTGATCGACATCGCCTGCGGCGAGATCGAGGCCGGCGCCCATGCAGCCGGACAGCAGAAAACCCGCAAGCAGAGCCGCGGCAATCCCGCGCGGGCGGGACAAGACCTTGGTATCGTTGATGCTGTTTGCTATGTCTTGCAACGGCCTACCTGTCGAACTCGGGAGAGCCAGATGCGGCGGTCGACGGACCTGATCGCAACGGCTCTGACATATTCACTGGCGGGCGGACATCCGGGGTTCTCTCCGCACCACAAATCACGGCATTGGAAGACAATATGAGCGAGACTGGGTTAACAACTGGTGACTTCACCGCCGAAAACGAGCCATTCGCGCTTTTCGGAAACTGGCTGAAGGAGGCCACAGCCAGCGAGATCAATGATCCCAATGGGGTAGCGCTGGCGACGGTGGATAAGGATGGGCTGCCGAATGTGCGTATGGTGCTGCTCAAGGATTTCGATACGAGAGGATTCGTCTTCTACACGAATTTCGAGAGCCAGAAAGGCCAGGAAATCCTCGGCAGCATGAAAGCCGCTATGTGTTTCCACTGGAAATCGCTGCGCCGACAGGTGCGCATTCGCGGCCCGGTCGAGATCGTCACCGACCAGGAAGCGGATGAGTATTACAAGACAAGGCCCCGCGGCAGCCGCATCGGCGCCTGGGCATCCAAGCAGTCACGCCCGCTGGAAAGCCGTTTCGCGCTGGAAAAGGCCGTGGCGGAATATACCGCGCGGTATGCGATCGGCGAAATCCCGCGACCCGGCCACTGGTCCGGTTTTCGCATCCGCCCGACCTCCATCGAGTTCTGGAAGGACGGTGCTTTCCGCCTGCATGACCGAATCGAATTTCGTCGTGCAGATCCGGATGGGGTTTGGGACAAGGTGCGGATGTATCCGTAGATCTCCGTCGTCCCCTCTCCCCGCCTGGGGGGAGAGGGCCAGGGTGAGGGGCAATCTCTCATCCGTGAAGATGTCGAGGCACAGCCCCTCATCCGCCCTTCGGGCACCTTCTCCCTGCAGGCGGGGAGAAGGCAGATGCGGCAAACTCTCCCCGTGGGATAGATTAAGTGGCGGAAATCACCCCGTCCGCATCATCCGGAACGGAATACCCGACGCCAGCGCGCCGACATAGGCCGCCTTCTGGAAATGCCCGTTCAGCGAAATACGGGGCAGGGCGGTTGTTTCCTGTTCCGCCGAAAGCGTGCCCGGCTGCGTGGTCACGGCAATCGTCAGGCCCAGTTCGCGGGCCAGCAGGCGGTCCCGTGCCGAAATCGCCCAGGAGAAGCCGTAGGGATAGGCGAGCGTCTTCGGCCGGCGGCCGGTGATGGCCTCGATCGAGGCCATCGAGCAGGTGAGTTCGGCCCTTGCCGCATCGTCGGAAAGCCGGGCGAGCATGCGGTGGCTGACGGTGTGGACACCAAGGCTTGCGAGCGGATTGGCGACAAGCTGCTTGAGGCCGTCCGCATCCAGCGTCAGTTTTTCCGTGATGGCCAGCGGCTCGATGCCGGCCGCGCGGGCAGCCTTGTCGATGGCGGCAACGGCTTCGGCCTCATCGCGGCCATTGACGAAATCGGCAAAGCGGTCGAAGGCCGCCTGCTTTTTGGCGCCGGTCTCGATGGGCATCGTTTCAGGGCCCTTGCCGAAATCGAACTCGATCTTGTCCCTGCCTTGCAGAAGGTCGGCCAGCGTTTCCCACCACAGGCTATGCGTCCTCTCCCTAAAGCCCTTCGTCGCGAAAACCGTGAAGGGCACGCCGTGGCGGGTGAAGACCGGGGCGGCATATTCGAGATTGTTGCGGTAGCCGTCATCCAGCGTGAAAACGGCGAGCGGCGCGGTCTCGCCGGACTTGAGAGCAGCCGGCAGGTCTTCCAGCGCAACGAAACGATAGCCTTCGCCCTTCAGGGTGGTGATGGCCGCGTCAAGGAACTCCGGCGTCACTTCCAGATGCGCATTGGGATCGAAGGCGCGGGGCTGCTTCCGACGCACATGATGCAGGGTGAAGATCGCGCCGCGTCCGCGCGCGGCTTTCATCAGGCCGGCCATTTTCACGATCCGCGCGGTTTCCAGCCCGCCGGTGATCAATGTGCTTTTCACGAAACGTTTGAGCATGGGGCCGGCCTTCATCGCTGCGGGCCGTCATGGCGCCGCTTCAAAGACCGGCAGGATAAGGCTTCGGTATTAAGCCAAGTTGAATCGAAAGGGAAAAAGGCGGATCGTTCATCACGACCCGCCTTTCATTTTGGTCTTCGGTTTATCTAGCGCACGAGATAGAGCGATTCGTCATCGCGCTGGCGACCGCCAAGGGCTGCCGCGACACCGGCGACAAAGGCGCCGATGAAGAGCGACAATGCGCCGATCAAGGCGACCGTGGCGCTTGTCTTGCGCGCCGTATCGGCGGCTTCCTGTGCCTTGACCTTTGCATCCTCGATACTCTTTAGCACGCTATCGACGCGGGCGGTGGCATCGGCTTCGGAAAGGCCGGTGCGGGCGGCAACGAGCTGGCCAAGATAGGTCTTGTCGGCTTCCGACATTTCGCCATTTGCTGCACTGTTCATCAGGATGCCGGAGACTTCGGCGGTCACATTGCCGGTGGAAGCGGTCGTCGGCGGCGTGCGTGGATCAGCCGGACGCAAGAGCGAATCGACGAAATAGCCGGTCAGAGCATTGCCGGTGTCTCCGGTGTCGGCACTATCTGTCGATGCAGCCGCAGTTGCAACCGTTGCGCCTGCCGCAAGTGTTGCAGTCTGCACGCCGGAACCGATGGTCGATACCGTCGACGATACTGCCGAACCGAGGGCGCCGGCAACCAGAAGCGTTGCCACCGCCCAGGCCATCAGGCCATGGGCCGTATCGCGGAAGAATACTTCGTCTGTGTGTACGCCAACCCATTTGGTTCGCAGGCGCCCAGTGAGATAGCCGCCAAACGCGGATGAAAGCCACTGCACGAGAACAAGCCAGATCGCTGTCGATACGGCAAAAGTAGTGGCTGAAACGCCTTCGTTCGACCAGGGGGAAACCATGGTGAGGCCAAGGCCCGAGCCGACGAGCATCAGCGCCAGCGTCAGTGCGGTTGCCGCAACCGCCCCGGCAAAGATCGCCGCCCAGCTGACAGCCGAGCGGGACGATTCTTCCGGAACGACGGCCGTCGAGGAAACGGGTATCGTCATCATATCACCTATCGCCAGAAGAGTGCGAGAAGGATGATGATGGGGATCGGAACCCCCAGTAGCCAGAGCAGAATTCCGCGTCCCATGATGTCTCTCCTTTTTGGTCCAAGGGCGTCCCGGCGAATTCGGGATCTGCCTTTCAACTTCGCAGGAGAGCTTTTGGTTCCGGCGCTAAGTGCCGAAACGAAAAAGAATTATTCTGTCATCACGTCTTGGTGCCGCCCACCGTCATGTCGTTCATGCGCAGGTGCGGCTGGCCGACGCCGACCGGCACCCACTGGCCGGCCTTGCCGCAATTGCCCATGCCGTTGTCGAGCTTCATGTCATTGCCGATCATGGTGATGCGCTTCATCGCGTCCGGCCCGTTGCCGATCAGCATCGCGCCCTTCACCGGTGCGCCAACCTTGCCGTTCTCGATCAGATAGGCTTCGGTGCAGCCGAAGACGAACTTGCCCGACGTGATATCCACCTGCCCGCCGCCGAAGGAGACGGCATAGATGCCCTTCTTCACCGACGAGATGATCTCTTCCGGAGTCTTGTCGCCGGAGAGCAGGTAGGTGTTGGTCATGCGCGGCATCGGCACATGGGCATAGCCTTCCCGCCGGCCGTTGCCGGTCGGCTTCATGCCCATCAGCCGGGCGTTCTGGCGGTCCTGCATATAACCGACAAGCTTGCCGTCATCGATCAGCACATTGTAGCCGGACGGCGTGCCTTCATCATCGATGGTGAGCGAGCCGCGGCGGGATTCGATCGTGCCGTCATCGACGACGGTCACGCCCCTGGCGGCAACCTGTTCGCCCATCAGCCCGGCAAAGGCGGAGGTCTTCTTGCGGTTGAAGTCGCCTTCCAGCCCGTGGCCGACGGCTTCGTGCAGCATCACGCCCGGCCAGCCCGAGGAGAGCACCACATCCATGGTGCCGGCCGGCGCTTCGATCGCGTCGAGATTGACCAGCGCCTGCCGCAAGGCTTCGTCGGCCCCGCGCTGCCAGCTTTCCGTCAGCACGAAATCGCCGAAGCCGCGACGGCCGCCGACGCCGTAGGAGCCGGATTCCTGCCGGTCGCCATCACCGACGACAACGGAGATATTGAGCCGCGTCATCGGACGAATGTCATGCATGCGCTCGCCATCGGCGCGCAGGATATCGACCACCTGCCAGGAGGCTGCGATCGAGGCGCTGACCTGCCGCACCTTCGGATCCTTGGCGCGCAGATAGGCATCGATTTCGGTCAGCAGCGCGACCTTGGCTTCGAAGCTGGGCTCGCCGATCGGGTTCTCATCGCCATAAAGCTTGACGTTGGTGCGCTGGGGCGCTGCGGCGTAAGAGCCGGAATAACCGCGCGTCACGGCCCCCACGGCATCGGCCGCGCGCTTCAGCGCGGCAACGGAAAGATCGCCCGCATGGGCGTAACCCACGGCTTCGCCGGCCACGGCGCGCAGGCCAAAACCCTGATCGGTGTTGAAGCTGCCGCCCTTCAGGCGGCCATTGTCGAAGGAGAGCGCCTCCGACTGGATATGTTCGATGAAGAGTTCGCCGTCATCGGCGCCGGCGAGCGTATCGGCCAGCACCTTGCGCACCGCCGCCTCGTCGCTGTCGAACAGTTTGATGAGATCGGTGTTCATGGGGTTTGCTCCTGCATCTGGTGTTGCGGGTTATGTAGAGCCTCGGCGCGGGCAGGGCAAGGAGCCGATCCCTGCCTCCCGCTCAATCCGGCAGCCTCTTCAGGCCTTGCCTGGTTCACCCGCGACGATGCCGGAGACGCTCTCCAATATTTCCTGCGACAGCGCCGGGTCGTTGACGGCGCGCGCCATGATCAGCGCGCCGACAAGGCTGGCAATATCGGCAATCGCCTTTGCCCGGTGGGGTTTGTCACCACCCGCCCTGCGCAGGTGTTCGACTTGTTCGATGCGGGCGCGAATATAATCCGTGACAGCGTCACGCTCGCGCTCCGGCAAGCGCGCAAATTCCGGCCCGAGGGCTGCGACAGCACATCCGTCGCCGGCCTGATCGCGATGCGCGGGCGACAGGTAGATGTGAGCGAAATCCCGCAGCGATGAGGTCTGCGCTTCGGTTTTCAGGCTTTCCGCCATGACATGCGCCAGCGCTTGCTCGGCCAGATCGCTCTTGGATTTGAAGTGACCGTAGAAGCCGCCGTGGGTGAGCCCGGCGCCCTTCATCACGGCATCGACGCCCACGGCATGAATGCCGTTTTCGCGAAACAGTTTTGCCGCCGTGTCGAGAATACGCTGCCGGTTTTCCTTCGCCTGTTCCTTGCTCGGACGCATGCCGCATCTCCTTTAAAAAAGGCCTCTTGACAAAATATATGACGATCGTAATTTAAACACAATACATGACGATCGTCATTTAAATTATCGAAGCCCAACCGGGCCAAGGCCGTGAAAGAAGGATGAAGCAGATGAGCATGCGTTACAGGGTTTTCGGCCGCACCGGCCTTCGGGTTTCCTCGCTGGCGCTGGGCACCGGCAATTTCGGCACCGGTTGGGGCTATGGCGCCGACCGTGAGACCGCCAAGCAGATCTTCGACGGCTACCGCGCTGCCGGTGGCAATTTCATCGATACGGCCGACCAGTATCAGTTCGGCCAGTCGGAAACGATGACCGGCGAGTTCATCGCTAGCGACCGTGACGATATCGTGCTCGCCACCAAGTTTTCGCTGGGCGATGCGCCGGCCAGTGGCTTGCAGCGCACCGGCAACAGCCGCAAGGCGATGATCCAGTCGGTGGAGGCCAGCCTCAGGCGCCTCAACACCGACCGTATCGACCTGCTCTGGGTGCATATGCCGGACGATGTCACCCCGATTGATGAGATCGCCCGTGGCCTCGATGATCTCGCCCGTTCCGGCAAGATCCTCTATTCCGGCCTTTCGGATTTCCCGGCCTGGCGTGTTGCCACCGCCGCGACCCTTGCTGACCTGCGCGGCTGGTCGCCGATCTCGGCGCTGCAGATCGAATACAGTCTTGTCGAGCGCACGGTGGAACGCGAGCTGATCCCCATGGCCAATGCCTTCGGTCTCGGCGCGGTCAGCTGGTCGCCGCTTGGTGGCGGCTTGCTCACGGGCAAGTATCGCAAGGGCGAGACGGGCAGGGCGCAGGGCCTCGGCGTCGTCATCCATGGCGAAAGCGATGCCCGCAAGACGGCCACGGTTGATGAAGTCCTGGCGATCTCGGAAGAAACTGGCGTGCCCGCCGGCCAGATCGCCATCGCCTGGGTGCTGGCCAAGGGCACGACGCTGCCGATCATCGGCCCGCGCACCACGGCCCAGCTGGATGATAATCTTGCTGCGCTCGATATCAGCCTGACGGAAGAGCAGATCGCCCGCCTCGATGCGGCCAGCGCCATCCCGCTCGGCTTCCCCTACGACATCGTTTCCGGCAGCCGTGATCGCCTCGCCGGCGGCAAGGCGGATGTGATGGATTGGCCGGCCCAACCGGTACGCTGAATGGATTCGTCCCACGAGGGGCGGCAAACTCCATCGTCCCC
>JAVBSF010000199.1:0-8181 GCA_031556925.1 Pararhizobium sp. | reverse complement strand
CACGACCAGATCGAGGCGCTGACGCTCGCCGACCGCATCGCGATCATGAAGAACGGCGAAATCCAGCAGCTTGCCGATCCGACGACGATCTACAACAAGCCGCGCAGCCTGTTCGTCGCCGGCTTCATCGGGTCGCCGTCGATGAACTTCCTGCGCGGCGAGATCGCCAAGCGGGGCGACGCCACCGTGTTCACCGCCAACGGCGTCGATTTCAACGTCGATGCCTATGAGGCGAACGGGCCATTGCAGGCGGGCCGGAAGGTGACGCTCGGCGTGCGGCCGGAGCATATCAAGGTCAACGAGAACCTCGGCGCCGAGGTGCACGATGCCACCGTCGATATCGAGGAGCCGATGGGCGCCGACAACCTGCTCTGGCTGAAGCATGCCGGGCACACCATGTCGGTGCGCATCAACGGTGCCCGCCGCTTCAATCCGGGGTCGGCCGTCAAGCTCGGCTACGACATGTCGCTGGCGTCGATCTTCGACGCGGAGAGCGAACTGCGCCTGTAAGGCATTCTTGCAGGAGGGTTGCCAATTCGATCTGCCCATCCGCACGGCTTCAACCATCAAACCTGCTCCCCGGACTTTTCCGCTGTCGAGCAAGATCTGGATAAAGACATGACATCTTTGCTGAACACCAACACCGTGTTTGACCTGGCCGGCTCGTGGAAGCTCACGTCGTCAGACGGCGACACCACGGCGTCCATTGTGCTACCGGGCGATGTACACACGGCACTGCATGCCGCCGAACTCATTCCGGATCCCTATTTTGGTCGCAACGAGGAGGCCATTCAGTGGGTGGCACAATGCGACTGGGTACTTGAGCGCTCTTTTGATCTCAGTGATGTGAGTGGTGATTGGTATCTCGACATCGATTATCTCGACACGGTTGCGAGTGTGTATGTTAATGACACCTTGGCTCTCGCCGCCGATAATTCGTTCCGGCGCTATCGACCGGATGTATCCGGTATGCTTAACGCTGGCCATAACGTCATTCGCATCGTCCTGCGCTCAAGCATTGTCGAAAGCGCGAAACGTCAAGCCCAGCAACCCTTCTATGTGCCTTATCATACGGGCATTTCTCCCATTGCGAATGGCAACATGCTGCGCAAGTCGCAGTGCCATTTCGGATGGGACTGGAACATCGCGATCGCGCCGCTTGGACTTTACGGCACGATCGCATTGCGCAAGCTTGAGACCGCGCGTATCGAACACGTCACGACGCTGCAAGTCCACAAAGCCGATGGTTCCGTGGATCTGCAGGTCACCGCGACGCTGTTCTCCAAGAACCCAGGCATCGTGCCCGTGCATTTTTTGCTGGACGGTGAGCGCGTACGGCTCGATGTCGGCGTCAGCGCCGGCGAGACTGTCGTCAATCATGTGTTCGAGATCGACAAGCCGCGGCTCTGGTGGCCGGCGGGAAGTGGCGAGCAGGCGCTTTATGCGCTGACCGTCGATCTGCCTGCAGATGCCGTTACCAAGCAGATCGGTCTTCGCACCGTCGAGCTCATCACCACCCCAGACGCCGCCGGCGCCCGCTTCGCGCTGAAGGTGAACGGCCGCGAGATCTTCTGCCGCGGCGCCAACTGGATTCCCGCCGACGCGCTGTTTTCGTTGTCGTCGCCTGACAAGACCGAGGATCTGCTGCAATCGGCCAAGTCCGCCAACATGAACATGATCCGCGTCTGGGGCGGCGGGTTCTACGAGCATGACCATTTCTACGATCTCTGCGATCGTCTTGGCCTCATGGTCTGGCAGGACTTCATGTTCGCCTGCAACCTCTATCCATCGACCGAGGACTTCCTCGACAATGTCGCACTCGAGGTCGACTATCAGGTCCGCCGCCTGAACTCGCATCCTTCGATCGCGCTCTGGTGCGGCGACAACGAGCTGGTCGGAGCACTCACCTGGTTTGACGAATCCAAGAAGGACCGCGACCGCTATCTCGTTTCCTACGATCGCCTCAACCGGGTGATCGAGCAGGCGATGAAGAAGGCGGCGCCGGATGCGATCTGGTGGCCGTCGAGCCCGGCGTCCGGCTATCTCGATTTCGGCGATGCCTGGCATGCCGACGGCTCCGGCGACATGCACTATTGGTCGGTCTGGCACGAGAACAAGTCGTTCGACAACTATCGCTCGGTGCGCCCGCGCTTCTGCTCGGAATTCGGCTTTCAGTCCTACACCTCGCTCCCTGTTATCAAGACCTATGCCGAGGCCAAGGACATGAACGTCGCGTCTCCTGTCATGGAGCTGCATCAGAAGAACGCCGGCGGTAACGAGCGCATCGCGGGCACGATGTTCCGCTATTTCCGCTTCCCGAAGGATTTCCCGAATTTCGTCTATCTCAGCCAGATCCAGCAGGGTCTCGCGATCAAGACGGCGGTGGAATACTGGCGGTCGCTGAAGCCGCATTGCATGGGAACGATCTACTGGCAGCTCAACGACACATGGCCGGTGGCCTCCTGGTCTAGCCTCGATTACGGCGGTCGCTGGAAGGCGATGCACTATCTGGTCAAGCGCTTCTTCCAGCCTGTTGCGGTCGCCGCCATCCCATCCGACGACGGCAAGCACATCCGCTTCTCATTGGTCAACGACACGCTTGATGACGTCAGCGTCGACCTGTCGATCTCAATCATCGACATGAAGGGCGAGCGCAGGCACCTGAAGGATGTGCAGGCAGTCTGCACGCCTGACGCTGCGGTGACGGCTACCAGCATCGATGTCTCCGAGATCCCCTCGGGAACGCTGCTTGCCTGGCGCTTCACGGCATCGAACGGCATGGGCGACGAGGGGCACTATGTGCACGGCACCTACAAGGCGCTGGAGCTCGAGCCCGCCGGCCTGATGGTCACGCATGAATATGTCGAGGAGGACGGCTCCATCTGCCTCAATGTCGCCGCCAAAGGACTTGCGCTCTTCGTGATGATCGAGACCGAGACCGACGGCAAATATTCCGACAATGCCTTCGATCTGGCGGCGGGCGAGACGCGCCGCATCATTTTCACCCCGGCCAAGCCGCTTGCTGATGGCGCCTTGCCGGATTTCCGTTTCTACGATCTCTACTCCTGCCAGTCCACACAGCCCGACGCTCATCTGAGCAATCCAGGTCTTTAGGTCGATTCATAAGCGGATACCATGAAACATATCCCAACTCTTACCCAGAAGCGGAAGTGGACGGAGCTTGCCTACCATCGCAGCTGGCTTCTTTCCCAGGCAAACGGGCTGTTCGATTTCTTCCAACATGACTCCATCAATCCCAAGGGTGGATTCTACGATCTCGACGACACCGGCAAGCCGCTCGACGCGGAGGGCCAGGTGCGCGGCATCCACATCGCCGCCCGCGCCGTCCATTGCTTCTCGATCGGCACCCTGCTCGGTCGGCCCGGCGCATCCGATGTCGTCGATCACGGCATGCAGTACATCTGGAACCACCACCGGGACCGGAAGAATGGCGGCTATTTCTGGTCGCTGAACAATGACGGCCCCGTCGATACCAACAAGCAGGGCTACGGCCACGCCTTCGTTCTGCTCGCCGCCTCCTCCGCCAAGACGATCGGTCATCCGCTGGCCGACCGCATGCTTGCCGACATCACCGAAATCCTCAACACGAAATTCTGGGAAACCAGGCACGGCGCCATCGCTGAGGAGTTCACCGCCGACTGGCAGCCGCTCGACGGCGGAAACTACCGCGGCCAGAACTCCAACATGCACCTCACCGAGGCGCTGATGGCTGCCTTCGAGGCAACCGGGGATCGCGATTATCTCGCCAGGGCCGAAAGCATCGCCGACCTCGTCATCCGTCGTGCTGCCGGTTCCGTCGGCTGGCGCGTCGGCGAACATTTCACCACCGATTGGCGCCTCGACAAGGACTACTACCACCCGAACGAAATGTTCCGTCCAGCAGGCACGACGCCCGGTCACTGGCTGGAATGGGCGCGCCTCCTCCTTCAACTCTGGGTGCTCGGCGGCAAGAAGCAGGAGTGGATGCGGGATGCGGCCAAGAGCCTCTTCTCGCAGTCGATCGCGCTCGGTTGGGACGACGACAAGGGCGGTTTCTTCTACACGCTCGACTGGGACGACAAGCCCGCCAAGCGCAACAAGCTGTGGTGGCCGGCCTGCGAGGGTGCCGGCGCAGCGCACTTCCTGAACGAGCACCTGCCGAGCGACTACCACGAGGAACACTACCGCAGAATCTGGAACGTGATCGAACGCTCATTCATCGATCACAAGAACGGCGGCTGGCATGAAGAACTGACGGAAGACCTCGTGCCCTCGCGCAGCCTGTTCCCCGGCAAAGGCGACATCTACCATGCCCTACAGGCTTGCCTGATCCCCCTTTTCCCGGCGAACGGCAGCCTGACAAAGGTCATTGCCGAAGCTGGCGGCAAGATCTGAGGTTGGATCAATGGCCAAGTACGAGGTCCGTATTTCCAGGGTTGAGGAGGGTTGTGATGGTCCATTGTTGTGGCGAGGCTTTGATCGACATGCTGAACCGCCGGGCTTTGTCGGAGCCCCCTTGTGAGAGGTCGGGTCTATGCCAGGCAAGACGACGAACAAATTTTCTGCTGAAGTCTACGGCCACGCTGTGCGAATGGTGGCGGAACACGAAGCCGAGCGTCCTCCCGCCGGGCTGAGAGCCGCAGCCGCAGTGATCTTGGTAGTTCGCTCGTGGGCTGATTTTCACCGATTTGGAGAGGCGAGTTCCATAAACTATCTTATGCAACTTTAGATTGCATTATAGATTCATCTGCTCATAAAGGGATCACATGATCTGTTCCACCTGACGATCAACAAGGAATTTCGAATGCGACACTGGCTGGACAAGCTGATCGACCTCGCCGCCATTCCTGGGGACGAGAGCATCCTGAAGGACGCGCTGGCTACCTTTACCGAACAGATCGGTTTTGCAGGCTATGCCTATTTGAACATCCAGCCAGGGCGCTCGCTCGCAATATCGAACTATCGTCAAGAGTGGCAATCTGACTATTTCCAGCGAGGCTATCTTGCGATCGACCCCGTCATTCGACGCGCCAAGTCCCTGAAACGAGCCTTCACTTGGAGCGGTAAACAGGACAACCCACGGCTAACCAGAGCGGAACGCTCGTTCTTTGCGCATGCAGCCGATTTCGGAATTCGCTCCGGCATCACGGTGCCCATCAAGGCCGCACACGGTTCCATAGCGATGTTCACGCTTGCCTCGGAGAAGCCGGCAATCGACCTGGACCGCGAGATCGACCCCGTCGAGGCTGCATCCGCGGTCGCGCAACTTCATGCCCGTATCAATCTCGCTGAACCGACCCCAAGTGTCGAAGAGCCGATTAGTCTCGATCCCAAGGGGGCCGCTTATCTCAGCTGGATCGCTGTCGGCAAAACGATGGAGGAAGCGGCGGACCTCGAGGGCGTCAAGTACAACAGCGTGCGCGTCAAGATCGCCGAAACAAAGAAACGTTTCGACGTGCATACCCTGACCCACCTGACCGCCGTCGCCATTCGCCGAAAGCTGATCTGAGCCTCAGTTCACCGACACTTTTGGGATATAGCCGAGGATGGTGACCAGCGTGTTCACCACATACATCTGCGCATGCATCTCCATGCAGGCCTGGATGTAAGTGAGGTGCTGAGCGCCGCCCGCCTCCTTACCGGATTTGTAGGTGTCGGGCAGAGCCTGGAACAGCCGATCTGCATTGTCGACCAGACGCCGATGCGTCCGGATAGCATCCACTGTCAGGCTCTCCAAATCAGCCTTGGGCAGACCTTGCGTCAGGCCGTATACGGGACGCATTTCGAGTTTGTCTTCCGACGGTGGCGCGTCCGGTGTCATTCGATCCAGTCTCCGGCTTGTCCGCGGTGCGCCCCCGCAAACGTTAATCCCTGATCCCAAGCCGGGGGTTGGAAACTGTACTCGGACAGTCCTGCGACCTTTAGCACCGGAGCACCTGGACATACGTCACAGGCCCCCGGCCAAATGGTCAGAGGATTCTGGTGTCGTAACGGCCGACACCAACCGCCGAGTAAGGGTTTCCACACCCCAGGCAGCGCGTACTGCCCTATGTGCCCTTATAGAGGGCGGCAGCCAATTTCGCCAGTGCAAACAGGCTCATAATTGCACATGCGGAGCGGCGAGCATCAAGGTCATTCAGCACCAATTCCGGAAAGATCGACACGGATGCCGGCCTTGTTGGGATCGTCGCTCCGGACTCCGTCCGTGACAGGATCGCTCACGTCCACCGCAGCAGGATCTGCTGACTGCTCGATAGCGTCGCTCGCAGGCTCCTCCTGACCAGGTTGAGGTATCTCCAACGCACCAGGATCCGGTGCCCGAAACACCGCCGTTCCCTCGAAATACCCCGTCTGCCAGGCGATGATCGCATCATCGAGAACCACGGGAAGAGCCTCACTTCCGGTGGGATTGCCGTACCACTTGGTAACGATACGATAGACCTTGACGAAGAGCGCTGTGCCCATACGGATATTTTCGCAAGGATCGATCAGATCGGCCCTCAGTTCACCGGCCTCCATGATGCCGAGACCGGCCGGGTACTGCGTGATGCCGACTCGAACGACATTGCGGCCGAGATTCTGACGGATCAGCTCCATTGTCTCGTCCGGCGTTCCCGGCTTCGGCACCAGAACAACGCGGTTTCCGGACCTTACTGTAACGGCGAGCGGATCCTGCGACCCCGCCCGCTCAATGAACTGTTCGACAATCGCGGGCTTTAAGCCCGGATCGGCGCATTGTTTGATGAGGGCGGCATCGACCATCTGATTGTCTCCGTTATGTGTTGAAGGCCATGACGACGGGCAGGTCGAAGAGCTTCGCCCAGGCGGCAACGCTCGCCTTCTGAATAGCAACGATCGACGTGCCTTCGGTCCACCAGCCGTTACCCGTGGCGACGATGACGTCAGGGGAATGCAACATCGACTGCAGCACTGGCCAGAGGATCAGTTGTTCGTAGCAGATGAGCGGCGCGATCCTCGTTGTCCCAACCACCACAACCGGGTTCGCGAACAGGTGCGCTTGGGCGCCGCCGCTCTGCCCTGTCCAATGCAACCATGGCTGCCACATGGAAACCGGAACCGGCATGCGCTCCTTGTAGAGGATGCCAGCGGCGCCTGAACCAACCGCCACCATGACGTTATCGTAGCCATGCGCATCGATGACGGCAGCGCCGGCGACGACCGTGACGTCGAGCCCGTTCAGTCCCTCCCGCCAAAGGCGAGCGACCGTCGGCGTCCAGAAGCCGAGGGCGCTTTCGGGAAGGACGACGACGCGGGTTCCCTTGCCTCCCGCCTTGCGCACCGTTGCGATCAGGTCACTGTGATACTCGAGCGCTCCAACGCGACCGAGCATCTCGCCGTATTCAAGATCGACGCCCCTCCATCCTTCCGGTAGCTTCGGCTCTATCCACGCGGCAGTGGACCAGAGCCATAAGCCTCCGAGGCCAATGGCGGCAGCCAGCCGATATCTTGTCACCATGACGAGCAGGCCGGCCGCGGCCGCAGCGAGCCCCCACCAGCCCCAGCCCGGAAAGAGCACGCCGGCGGCGGTCAGCGGATGCGCCCATCCGGTGATGCCGAAGGGCGGCAGCCCCATCAGCACCGCCGCTGCCAGATAACGCACCGCCCTTCCCTTTCCAGGTCGTCTTGTCCACGCCACCGCATGCATGGCAACGAACGAGGCTGAGGCCGCCATCCAGAGCAGGAAGCCCGGCCAAAGATCGGATGAATAGAAATTTGCGACACCCTGCGGCAGGCCGCGCGAGGCGGCCAGGAAGTAGGCCGCCGACACGAGGGCCGCGACCCTGCGCGATGGCGACATCGCCCAAAGCGCCGGGAAGAGCATCGCGGCCGGAAGAGCGAGCACGTTGCCGCTCCAGCCGACTGAGCCGCAGACGACGGATGCGACGATGAGCAACTCAAATCGCCAACGATCAGAAATGCGATCACGGATCGAAGGTGAGGATCGGCCGGGCGAGGCCGAGGAGGCCGCTGTCGGGGACCGGGCCGAAGTATCGGGAGTCATAGGAGCTCGCAAAAGAAGAGTGGAGAAAGAAGTGTCCTGGCGGCACGACACCACCAGGATATGGCGTGATCGTCCTGCCCTCTCCGTCCGCCTTCCGGACGACGGATGCAGCAAGGGAACGACCGTCGATGACGACGCGATCGGTAACTTCGACATGC
>JAVBSF010000173.1:0-8769 GCA_031556925.1 Pararhizobium sp. | reverse complement strand
GGGGAGATGCTGACATGGGACGAGCTTGCCTCGCGGCTGATCCCCTATTGCGTCGACATGGGCTTTACCCACATCGAATTCCTGCCGATCTCGGAATATCCCTTCGATCCGTCCTGGGGCTACCAGACGACGGGGCTCTATGCTCCGACCGCCCGCTTCGGCGAGCCGGAGGGCTTTGCCCGTTTCGTCAACGGCGCCCACAAGGTCGGCCTCGGTGTCATCCTCGACTGGGTGCCCGCGCACTTCCCGACGGATGCCCACGGGCTTCGCTGGTTCGATGGAACGGCCCTTTATGAACATGCCGATCCGCGTCAGGGCTATCACCCCGACTGGAACACCGCGATCTACAATTTCGGCCGCGCGGAGGTCTTCTCTTACCTGATCAACAACGCGCTCTACTGGGCGGAAAAGTTTCATCTCGACGGGCTTCGCGTCGATGCCGTCGCCTCCATGCTCTATCTCGACTATTCGCGAAAGCACGGGGAATGGGTGCCGAACGAATATGGCGGCAACGAAAATCTCGATGCCGTGCGCTTCCTGCAGGCGATGAACCGCGAGGTCTATGGCAGCCATCCCGGCATCCTGACGATCGCGGAGGAATCGACCTCCTGGCCGAAGGTGTCCGCGCCGGTGCACGAGGGCGGGCTGGGCTTCGGCTTCAAGTGGAACATGGGCTTCATGCACGACACGCTGCAATATTTCGCGCGCGAGCCCATCCACCGCAAGCACCATCACAACGACCTGACCTTCGGCCTGCTCTACGCTTTCTCGGAAAATTTCGTGCTGCCGCTCTCCCATGACGAGGTGGTGCACGGCAAGGGCTCGCTGATCGCCAAGATGGCCGGCGACGACTGGCAGAAATTCGCCAATCTCAGGGCCTATTACAGCTTCATGTGGGCCTATCCCGGCAAGAAGCTTCTGTTCATGGGCCAGGAATTCGCCCAGTGGCAGGAATGGTCGGAAGAACGGTCGCTCGACTGGAACCTGCTGGAATACCCGATGCACGAGGGTATGCGCCGGCTGATCCGCGACCTCAACGGCACCTATCGCAACAAGGCGGCGCTCCATGCCCGCGATTGCGAGGGCGACGGTTTCGAATGGCTGATCGCCGACGACCGCGACAACTCGGTCTATGCCTGGCTGCGCAAGGCGCCGGGCGAAAAGCTGATCGCCGTCGTCTGCAACTTTACCCCCGTCTACCGGGAAAACTACAGCGTGCCGCTGCCAGTCGAGGGCCGCTGGCGGGAAATTCTGAACAGCGACGCCGAAATCTACGGCGGGTCGGGCAAGGGCAACGGAGGAGCCGTCAAGGCAATCAAGCGGGGGGCGGGTGCAATTGCGGCATCGATCACCCTGCCGCCGCTCGCGACATTGATACTCGAACAGGATTGACCGCCCGGCGCCAATGAGCCGGGAGGGAATGAAAGCCATAATAGAGCGACGGCCCACCCAGGAGGCCCGGTCTCAGGGAACAATTTTCGGGAGGAAACCAATGGAAAAAAGATCGCAGCCCCTCGCCCGTGATGCCATGGCCTATGTTCTCGCCGGCGGCCGGGGAAGCCGCCTGAAGGAACTGACCGACCGGCGCGCCAAGCCTGCCGTCTATTTCGGCGGCAAGGCGCGCATCATCGATTTCGCGCTTTCCAACGCGCTGAATTCCGGTATCCGCCGCATCGGGGTCGCGACCCAGTACAAGGCCCACTCGCTGATCCGCCATCTGCAGCGCGGCTGTAACTTCTTCCGCCCCGATCTTAACGATAGCTTCGATCTCCTGCGCGCCTCCCCTCGCGTTTCGGAAACGCAATGGTATGAAGGCACCGCCGATGCCGTGTTCCAGAACATCGACATCATCGAGGATCATGGCGTCGAATACATGGTTATCCTCGCCGGCGACCATATCTATAAAATGGACTACGAATTGATGCTGCAGCAGCACGTCGATTCCGGCGCCGACGTCACCATCGGCTGCCTCGAAGTGCCGCGCATGGAAGCGACCGGCTTCGGCGTCATGCATGTCGACGACAAGGACCAGATCATCGCTTTCGTCGAAAAGCCGGCCGATCCGCCGGGCATTCCCGGCAACCCGACGATGGCGCTCGCCTCGATGGGCATCTATGTCTTCCACACGAAATTCCTGATGGATCTCCTGCGCCGCGACGCCGCCGATCCCTCCTCCAGCCGCGATTTCGGCAAGGACATCATTCCCTATATCGTCCAGAACGGCAAAGCCGTCGCTCACCGGTTCAGCGAGTCCTGCGTGCGCTCCGATTTCGAGCGCGAGGCCTACTGGCGCGACGTCGGCACCATCGACGCCTACTGGCAGGCCAATATCGACCTGACGCATGTGACCCCCGAACTCGATATCTACGACAGCACCTGGCCGATCTGGACCTTCGCGGAAATCAAGCCGCCGGCGAAATTCGTCCATGACGACGACAATCGTCGCGGATCGGCGATTTCCTCTCTCGTTTCGGGCGATTGCATCATCTCCGGCGCGTCGCTCAACCGCAGCATGCTGTTTACCGGCGTTCGGGTGAACTCCTATTCGCGGCTCGAAAATGCCGTCATCCTGCCGAATGTACGCATCGGCCGGCATGCGCAGTTGAAGAACGTCGTGATCGACTCGCGCGTCGTCATTCCCGAAGGCCTCGTCGTCGGCGACGATCCCGAATTCGACGCCAAGCGCTTCCGCCGCTCGGAAAACGGCATCTGCCTGATCACCCAGCCGATGATCGACAAGCTGGGCATGTGAGCATGCAGGTTCTCTCGGTCGCCTCCGAAGTCTTTCCGCTCGTCAAGACGGGCGGGCTTGCCGATGTGGCGGGCGCCCTGCCGGGGGCGCTCAAGCCCCATGGCGTCGATGTGCGCACGCTGATGCCCGGCTATCCCGCCGTGCTCAGGGCGATCGAAGAGCCGAGGATCGTCGGCGGCTTTGCGAGCCTTTTCGGAGCGCCGGCCTCCATCCTGGCGGTCGAGCACGGGGGGCTCGACCTGCTGGTGCTCGACGCGCCGCATCTCTACGACCGCGACGGCGGGCCCTATGTCGACCGCACCGGCCGCGATTACCCCGACAATTTCCGCCGTTTCGCCGGGCTTTCGCTGGCTGCGGCCGAAATCGCCGGCGGCGGCGTCATCGACTGGCAACCCGATCTCGTCCACGTGCACGACTGGCAGGCGGCGCTGACGCCGGTCTATATGCGCTTCGGCGCGGCGCATCTGACGCCATCGGTGCTGACCATCCACAACATCGCCTTCCAGGGGCAGTTCGGTCCCGATATCTTTCAGGAACTGGCGCTGCCGCCGGAAGCCTTCTCGGTCGATTACGTCGAATATTACGGCGACGTCGGCTTCCTGAAGGGCGGTTTGAGGACGGCCTGGGCCGTCACCACCGTCAGCCCGTCCTACGCGCAGGAAATCCTCACCCCCGAATTCGGCATGGGGCTCGAAGGACTGCTCGCCTCGCGGCTTTCCTCGCTGCACGGCATCGTCAACGGCATCGACACCGATGTCTGGAACCCGCAGACGGACACCAGCCTCAAGACGACCTATGGCGCTTCCGGCATCCGGAAACGGGAGGCCAACAAGCAGGCGCTCGCCGCCCGCTTCGGCTTCGACCTGACGCCCGGCCCGCTCTTCTGCGTGGTCAGCCGCCTGACCTGGCAGAAGGGCATGGATGTGCTGGCCGAGGTGATCGACGACATCGTCGATGCCGGCGGCAAGCTCGCCATTCTCGGCTCCGGCGATCCGGCGCTGGAAGCCGCCTTCCTTTCGGCAGCCGCCCGCCATCCCGGCCGCGTCGGCATCGTCATCGGCTATGACGAACCGCTCTCGCACTTGATGCAGGCCGGAGCCGACGCCATCCTGATTCCCTCCCGCTTCGAACCCTGCGGCCTCACCCAGCTTTACGGGCTGCGCTATGGCTGCGTGCCCGTCGTGGCGCGCACCGGCGGGCTGGCCGATACGATCGTCGACGCCAACGAGGCGGCGCTGGCGGCGGGCGTCGCCACCGGCGTCCAGTTTTCTCCGGTGACCGCCGATGGCCTGCGCCATGCGCTCCGGCGCACCTTCACTCTCTATCAGGACACCAAGGTCTGGAACCGCCTGCAGGTTCAGGGCATGAAATCCGACGTTTCCTGGGATCTGAGCGCCGGGCGCTATGCCGCGCTCTATTCAAGGCTTCTTGCGAAAGGCTGACACCATGATCAAAACCGTCCCGACCACGCCCTATGGCGACCAGAAACCCGGCACATCCGGCCTGCGCAAGAAGGTGCCGGTCTTCCAGCAGAAGAACTATGCCGAGAATTTCATCCAGTCGATCTTCGACAGTCTCGACGGCTTCAAGGGCGAAACGCTGGTGATCGGCGGCGACGGCCGCTACTACAACCGCGAGGTCATCCAGCTCGCCATCAAGATGGCCGCCGCTAACGGCTTCGGTCGCGTGCTCGTCGGCCGCGGCGGCATCCTGTCGACGCCGGCCGCCTCCAATGTCATCCGCAAATACAAGGCCTTTGGCGGCATCGTGCTCTCCGCCAGCCACAATCCCGGCGGCCCGACCGAGGATTTCGGCATCAAGTACAATATCGGCAATGGCGGCCCGGCAACGGAAAAGGTCACCGACGCCATCTTCGCCCGCACCAAATCCATCGACAGCTACAGGATCGCCGATGTCGCCGACATCAATCTCGACAGCGAGGGCAGTCAGGATATCGCCGGCATGGAAGTCGTGGTGATCGATCCCGTCGCCGACTATGCCGAGCTGATGGAGCAGCTGTTCGATTTCGGCGCGATCCGCCGTCTTCTCGGAAGCGGCTTCCGCATCGTTTTCGATGCGATGAGCGCCGTCACCGGACCCTATGCCAAGGAAATTCTCGAAAACCGGCTGGGCGCCGCCAAGGGCTCGGTTCTGAACTTCATCCCCCTGCCGGATTTCGGCGGCCATCATCCCGACCCGAACCTCGTCCATGCCCGCGCGCTCTACGAGGAGATGATGGGCGAAAACGCCCCGGACTTCGGCGCGGCTTCCGACGGCGACGGCGACCGCAACCTGATCATCGGCAAGGGCATCTTCATCACCCCCTCGGACAGCCTCGCCATGCTCGCCGCCAATGCGCAGCTGGCCCCCGGCTATGCCAAGGGTCTCGCCGGCATCGCCCGCTCCATGCCGACCTCGGCCGCCGCCGACCGCGTGGCCGAAAAACTCGGCATCGGCATCTACGAGACCCCGACCGGCTGGAAATTCTTCGGAAACCTGATGGATGCCGGCCTCGTCACCATCTGCGGCGAGGAAAGCGCGGGCACCGGCTCCAACCATGTGCGAGAGAAGGATGGGCTTTGGGCGGTGCTGCTCTGGCTCAACATTCTCGCCGTGCGGCAGGACAGCGTGCAGGAGATCGCCCGCCAGCACTGGATGATTTACGGCCGCAACTACTATTCGCGCCATGATTACGAGGAGGTGGATGCGGCAGCCGCCAACGGCCTGATGGACGCGCTGCGCGGTGAGCTTTCCACCCTGCCCGGCAAGACCTTCGGCGCGCTGAAGGTCGCGGCATCAGACGATTTCTCCTATCACGATCCCGTCGATCAGTCCGTCAGCAACAATCAGGGCATCCGCATCCTCTTCGAAGGCGGCTCGCGCGTCGTCTTCCGCCTCTCCGGCACCGGCACCTCGGGCGCGACGCTGCGCGTCTATATCGAGCGCTACGAGCCCGATGCAGCCCGTCATGACATCGACACACAGGAGGCGCTGGCTGACCTGATCGCCGTCGCCGATGAAATCGCCGGCATCACGGAAAGAACCGGACGGACGGAGCCGAGCGTCATTACCTGAGTCAAGAAAGAGGGCGCGGCATCTCCCTTCTTCTTTAAAAAAAAGGGGGCCGGATGAGGGCAGAAGCGGCAATCTCGGAGAGGAGAGTTTGCCCCTCACCCTAGCCCTCTCCCCGCAAGCGGGTAGAGGGAACGACGGAGCCCTTCCTCGAAAATGAAGTGACTGCGGCAATGTCAATCCAGCCACCAACACCGGTCGCCAAGACAGTAGGCAGTTTCATGTCGAACCTCACCTCCCCGACACCACTGGGCGCCATTATCGGCACTGACGGCACGACCTTCTCCGTCTTTTCAGCCACAGCCAGCAGCATCGAACTCTGCCTCTTCGACGAAACCGGCGGGAAGGAACTGCGCCGCCTGCCGATGCAGCGCGGCGAGGACAACACTCATCGGCTGACCGTAGCGGAGGCCGGCGTCGGGACGCGCTACGGCTACCGGGCCTCGGGCCGTTATGCGCCGGATGAGGGGCTGTGGTTCGATCCGGCCAAGCTGCTGGTCGATCCCTATGCGATCGAGCTCGATCGTCCGTTCCGGCACGATATCAGCCTCATGCATTTCGGCGAAGACACGACCGATCTGGTGCCCCGCGCCATCGTCACCGAGCTATCTTACCGGCAGCCGGAACCCGTGCGCTTCACCCCCGGCGGTCTTGTCTACGAAGTCGCCGTCAAGCCCTTCACGATGCGCCACCCGGAGGTGCCGGAGGCGATCCGTGGCACGGTTGCGGCACTCGCGCATCCGGCCGTCATCGCCCATCTCAAGCATATCGGCGTTTCCGCCGTCGAACTCATGCCGATCACCGCTTGGATCGACGAACGCCACTTGCCGCCGCTCGGGCTTTCCAATGGCTGGGGCTACAATCCGATCGCCTTCATGGCGCTCGACCCGCGCCTTGCTCCGGGCGGCGTCAGCGAATTGCGCGAAGCCGTCGACGCGCTTCATAAGGAAGGCATCGGCGTGATCCTCGATCTCGTCTTCAACCATTCCGGCGAGAGCGACCGCTGGGGCACGACGGTTTCGATGCGCGGGCTCGACAATCTCACCTATTACCGCCACGCCACCGATCGCCCCGGCGAGCTGATCAACGACACCGGCTGCGGCAATACCATCGCCTGCGACAACCCCGTCGTGCGCCGGCTGATCCTCGACAGCCTCCGGCATTTCGTTCTCTCCGCCGGTATCGACGGCTTTCGATTCGATCTCGGCTCGATCCTCGGCCGCGACATCAGCGGCTTCAGCCGGGATGCGGCGTTGCTGCGGGAAATGCTGGCCGATCCCATCCTCAAGGATCGCGTGCTGATCGCGGAACCCTGGGATGTCGGGCCGGGCGGCTACCAGCTCGGCAATTTCCCGCCGCCCTTCCTCGAGTGGAACGACCGCGCCCGCGACGATATCCGCCGCCATTGGCGCGGCGACGAGCGCACCATCGGATCGTTGGCGACGGCGCTTGCCGGCTCCTCCGATATCTTTTCCCGCCATGGATCGGCGAACACGCGCAGCGTCAATTTTATCGCAGCCCATGACGGCTTCACGCTGATGGACCTCGTTTCCTATGCCGAAAAGCACAACGAGACGAATGGCGAGGACAACCGCGACGGTCACAACGAGAACTATTCCTGGAACAACGGCGCCGAGGGCCAGACCGAGGACGACGAAGTGCACGCCTGGCGAAAGCGGGACGTGAAGGGCCTTCTTTCCACCCTTTTTGCCACGCGCGGCACCGTCATGCTGACGGCCGGCGACGAGGGCGGACGCAGCCAGCGCGGCAACAACAACGCCTATTGCCAGGACAACGACATCACTTATGTCGATTGGGAGGCGCTGGACAACGACCTGATCGACCACACCTGCTCTTTGTCAGCTCTCCGCGCCCGCTTCAGTGCGCTTCGGCAGTCCGGATTTTTCACCGGCAACGGCGATATTGCATGGCTGCGTTTCGATGGCGCGCCGATGACGACTGGCGACTGGGAAAGCCCGGAAACGGACACGCTGCTGATGGTGATCGCAACGCAAGACGCCGTTCAGCGGAGGAAAACCCGGCTCGCCATCGCCATCAACCGGTCGCACGCACCCCATGTGACGGCGCTGCCGGCAACGGACGGCGCGCGCTGGCAGACACTGCTTGGGGAAGACGCAGGCAGACCCGGCGTGACGCCGGCTCGAAGTGTCGGTTTTCACGTCGAAATTTATTGACGCCTCCTTCATTGCGGCAATTGCGGGAGATCCGTTCCGCGGCATATAACAGGCCCCTGGGAGGCCATTGTTTTAGGAAAATCCATGCCGCAGGAAATTTCGCTCTCGGATATCAAAGGTCTGGTCGGGAAGGAGATCGGCGTCTCCGACTGGATCACCGTGACGCAGAAGGTCATCGACAGCTTTGCCGATGCGACGGACGATCATCAGTTCATCCATACGGACCCGGTGCGCGCGGCGGCCGAGACCCCCTTCGGCGGGACCATTGCCCATGGCTTCCTGTCGTTGTCGCTCTTGTCGGCCATGAACTATAATTGCCTGCCCAAAGTGCGCGAGCAGACCATGGGTATCAATTACGGCTTCGACAAGGTGCGGTTCATGACGCCGGTGAGGAGCGGCGCGCGCGTGCGCGGCCGCTTCACCATGGCCGAAGCCCGCTTCCGCGGCGCCGGCATGGTGATGGTTACCTATGATGTGACGGTGGACGTCGAGGGAGAGCGCAAGCCGGCGCTGACGGCGAATTGGCTGACGATCATTCAGTTCGATCCCAAGGACCGGCCGGCGGACGCGTAAGCGGACCAAGCTCTGCGTCGTCCCCTCGCCCCGCTTGCGGGGAGAGGGCTAGGGTGAGGGGCAACTTCATCCTTGAGAATTTGAGGCTCCCGCCCCCCCAACGCCCGGGCGGCCCCCAACAACCCCCCGGCCGGGGGGACGAAGAATAGGCCGAAAACCCCCCCAAACCCAATTGAA
>JAVBSF010000502.1:0-3029 GCA_031556925.1 Pararhizobium sp. | reverse complement strand
GATGGCGCCTGTCTCTCGCCCCTATTTCTTTCTCTCTCCCCTCTCCTGATGCGACTTCGCCGCGACGTCGAAACACGGAAAGCCGCCCCCGTGAGGAGACGGCTTCTTCCTGGATACGATGAAGGCGGAGCCGAAGCTCCGCCAGGTCGGCCTCAATCGAAGGCCGACATCTGCGCGGCGGCCGCCTTGCGGTCGAGGGACTGGCCCGGATTGTCGACAGGCCGGTCGAAGGGCTTCCATGCCTCGCCGACGATCTGCTCGTAGGCGGCGACGGCACCTTCGGCGGCCATCCGGAGCGCGTGCGCCTGAACGCCCATGTCGGCCGCAAACTCGCGCTTGCGCTGGGCGGCGCTGTCATAACCGACGGGACCGTCAAGATCCTCATCGCGAGCATCAGCCGCACCCTTGGCGGTGGCGTCACGCGCCTCGGTGACGGCGCGCGAGTAGAACTGGCCGGCGCCGTGAGCGGATCCGACATAGGCGCCGACGATGCGCTGGAGATGGATCTGCATCGCCCGCTCGCCAAGCCCGTCGGAAAGGCCCGTGGCGGTCTCGACGATCAGGCGCTCGTGCATGTCGCGGATGCCGTCGCTGTCGAGAATGGCGGTCCCGAAGCTTTCGGCGATCCGGAGCGCCTGCGTTTCATCGGGGCATGTGAGGCGGACCATTTCGATCGTGGCGCCCTTGCGGAGCTGAACGACGCGGGCGGCGGATTGACGGGACTGGGTTGCGGGCTTTGCCATGATGGTTTCCTTTTCGGTTCCCCCGAAGCGGTTCGGCCCCTTGGCCGGTCTACCCTTCGGTGCGGTCAAAAGGAGCCGGCGCAAGCCGGGCGTTTCAGGGTCCGGGCAGGCCAGATCGAGCGGAGCAGTCAAGCGGACAAGCGGGTCTTTCAGACCTGCGAAGCACGCGTGGCTGCTTTGCGACGAGCGGCTTGACCGGCCGCCCCGCGGCGCGACAGCGGCCTTGAAACGACCGGCAGCCGGTTCAGACCGCAACGAAACCGAAGGGCGGAACGGCCAAAGGGATCGACACGGGATGTCAGAGCCGAAGAGGAAACCAGGCAAGGCGCGCGCCAAACCAGTTCCCATCTCCCGGAAGAGCTTCGCTCACCGGGGCGGGAATGCTTTGCCGCCCTCCTGATGTCCGCTGGTCTGCGAGGCGCTCTCGATGGGAAAGCGGCGGCGGTTTGATCTCGGCGAGTTTCCGCGATAGATGCGCTCCTGATATGCGGGACCCTCGCAAGGTCTCCGAGAAAAGGGCACGACAGATGAGCGACCAGAGCAACGACGATTACGTCTATGACGAAGCAACCGGGGAATGGCGGCCGGCCTCCGAACTTGCCGCGGAGAAGGCGAAGGTAGCCGAAGTCCGGGATGCCTCCGGCAATGTTCTCGCCGACGGCGACTCCGTCGTGCTGATCAAGGATCTGAAGGTCAAAGGCGCCGGCCAGACGCTGAAGCAGGGCACCGTCATCAGGTCGATCCGGCTCACCGATAATCCGGAAGAGATCGATTGCCGCCACGACGTGATCAAGGGGCTGGTCCTGCGCACGGAATTCGTGCGCAAGCGCTGACGGCGTGCGCTACCGTTTGGGCAAGCGGTAACGATCAAGCCAGGTGGGGCCGTGCGTGTTGCGAAGTCGGCGTAATATCCCGCCATCGTCATGGGGCGCTTCGCCCATCCAGGCGTTGTTCAGGATGCGCTTCCACGAACGGCCGTGTCTAGCGGCATAATCTTGAAGAGCACTCACCTCTTCCTCGGTCAGAGGTGGAAGCGGCTCGGCGTCAAAGCGCCTCATGGCGCGCTCCTCTCACGACGGTGTTGACGGCATCCTCGTTCCGGACCCCGAGCGGAAGCACTAAATTCCGGTCGTGCCTGGAAAGCGGCGATGGCGGCCTCCTGGCGCGCGAGCTTGCGGGCAAGAGCATCGATCTCCGGCTGCCGTTCCGCGGTGATCGCCGCCAGGCTGGAGCGATAGCGGGCGAGGAAGGCTTCCGGCGCGGGCGGTTTACCCCGCCGGTATCCGCTCCGGCGCCGTCCGAGCGACGGGATGAGAGCCGTCATCTTGGCGGTAATCTGCCGGCCGATCATGTCGAGCTGGCGTTGTGTCTGGCGGCGGGCCTCTTCCATCCGGAAAAGCAACGCCTGACGTTCCGGGGACCGGGTCATGACGTCTCCCTCCCCTGCCAGACGACAAAGCTCGACGGCCCGTCATAGGACCGATGACTATCGACATCGATTACGAAGCCGAAGCGGGCCGGCTCGTATTCACCAGAAGGCACGAGAAACCGTCGCTCCCCGGCATTGTGCTCCCGCTTCCCGCCGCGCGTGGCGATCACTTCGATCATGCCGGGATGATGATCGGAGCGAAGGGCGGAGATGACGATCCAGTCACCGGCATGGGCCGCCTCGAAAGCGCGACGGTCCTTCACATGGGACTCCCCCGGCGCCAGGGTCGTGACGAAGATCGTTTCCCAGGCGTCGGGCCACCAATCCTTGATGGACCGTTCCGCGCAGCGGCGTTCGAACGCGGTGAACAGATGGGGGAAGGTGATCGCGACGATCGCCCAGGCGGAGTCCTCCTCATAGAAGCCGTCTTTCGACCGCAGCAGCGGGTGAACCTTTCGGTTGCGCTCGGCCGAGAGCTTGAAGCCGCCGTGCCCGGCGGTGGAATGGCACTCGACGCCCTGCGCATAGACGGTCGTGCGCTGCGACATTCCCCAGGGCGTATGGACACGGGTGAAGATCTCGCAGCGGCCGAGTGCCTGCCGTTCGCGCTGATGTTCGGCGTTCTCGATCACCCGTGCACGAAACGCCACCTCGTCGGCGAGTTCGCCGGAATGGCCGTAGAAGTCGGATCGCCGCCACTCGGCGAGCGGTCGGGCGATCTTACCACCGAGGCCAAGATAGTGCCGGCCATTACGGCCGGGCAACATTGCGAAGGCCGTATCGGCGACACGGGCGACCGGAAACCCGTCTGCTGATCGCCCAAAAGAAACCTCCGGATATCCGGAGGTATCATTGGC
>JAVBSF010000307.1:0-17524 GCA_031556925.1 Pararhizobium sp. | reverse complement strand
GTCGCAGTTCCAGCATGTTGCCGCGCAGCCATTCCGTCATGAGGCCGACCACCGGGTCCTTGGCCGGTCCGAATTCCGTCGACGACGCACCGTCGATGCCGGCAAGCGAACGGGCCGCCTCGATGCACGCCATCTGCATGCCGAAGCAGATGCCGAAATACGGCACCTTGCGCTCGCGGGCGAAGCGGGCAGCATTGATCTTGCCTTCCGAACCGCGCTCGCCAAAGCCGCCGGGAACGAGGATGCCGTGAACCTTTTCCAGATACGGCGCAGGATCTTCCTTTTCGAAGACCTCCGATTCGATCCAGTCGAGCTTGACCTTGACGCGGTTGGCGATGCCGCCATGATACAGCGCCTCGATCAGCGACTTATAGGCATCCTTGAGGCCGGTATACTTGCCGACGATCGCGATCGGGACCTCGCCTTCCGGCGTGCGGATGCGGTTCGCGACGTTTTCCCAGCTGTCCATGCGCGGCTTCGGGGCCGGCTCGATGCCGAAGGCGGCCAGAACTTCGTTGTCCAGACCTTCCTTGTGGTAGGCGATCGGAACGTCATAGATGCTCGCGACATCCAGCGCCTGGATGACGGCGGACGGACGCACGTTGCAGAACAGCGACAGCTTGCGGCGCTCGGCTTCCGGAATTTCGCGGTCGGCGCGAACGAGCAGGATATCGGGATGAATACCGAGCGCCTGCAATTCCTTGACGGAATGCTGGGTCGGCTTGGTCTTCAGTTCGCCGGCGGCCGGGATGTAAGGCATCAGCGTCAGGTGCACGAAGACCGACGTGCCGCGCGGCAAATCGTTCTTCAGCTGGCGGATCGCCTCCATGAACGGCATCGCCTCGATATCGCCGACCGTGCCGCCGATTTCGCAGATGACGAAATCGTAGTCGTCATTGCCTTCGATGACGAAGTTCTTGATCTCGTTGGTGACGTGCGGAATGACCTGAACGGTCGCGCCGAGATAGTCGCCTCGACGTTCCTTATCGATGATGTTCTTGTAGATGCGACCCGTGGTGATGTTGTCGGTCTTGGTCGCCGAACGGCCGGTAAAGCGTTCGTAGTGGCCAAGGTCGAGGTCGGTCTCGGCACCGTCGTCGGTCACGAAGACCTCGCCGTGCTGGGTCGGGCTCATGGTGCCTGGATCGACGTTGAGATAGGGGTCGAGTTTGCGAAGCCGCACCCGGTAACCACGGGCTTGCAGCAACGCTCCGAGAGCGGCTGCGGCAATCCCTTTTCCAAGGGAAGAAACCACGCCGCCAGTGATGAATACATATCGCGCCATGGGCTTCACCGGATACCGTTTCAAAAACGATTCCGCCACCGAAAAATTCGTCTTTCAGAACTTTTCCGTCAAAAGATGGGTGGCAGGAATTCAAACAAAAGAAAACCGGCGGAAAAATCTTCCGCCGGCGGCTTCAAGATGCGTTGGCCTTACTGGCCGCTGGGAACGCCGGAATTATCCGCAGGCGTCTGCGTCGTGGCAGGCGTCTGGGTTGCCGGTGTTTCAGCAGAAGGGGTCTCGGTTGCAGGCGTCTGAGCAGCCGGAGTCTGCGTTGCCGGAGCCTGACTGCCCGCCGCGCCGTTCTGGGCCGGGGTTTCGCCAGCCGGAGCAGCAGCGCCGCCGCCGAGCGAATCGAGAACACCGTTGCCGTTCGAGGTCGTGCCCGGAATACGGTCGAGAACGTCGGTCGCATTCGGCTGGTAGCGGGCGAGGATGCCCATGCCGAGCGCCAGAACGAAGAACAGGGCCGCCAGGATCGCCGTCGTGCGGGTCAGCGCATTGGCCGTGCCGCGCGCGGACATGAAGCCCGAACCGCCGCCGATACCGAGGCCGCCGCCTTCAGACCGCTGGATCAGCACGACGCCGATCAGCGCGAGAACAACCATGAGATAGATGACAAGCAATACGGTCTGCATTTTATCCGGTCCTGACCATCGTCTCGGCGGCGGGCGGAACATCCGCACCGGCCAGCCGGGATGCCAACAAAGTTCGTTGGCGGCTGCATATACCAAGCAACCGCGCATTAAAAGCCCCCGCCTGCAATCGCCGGTGCAAAGCGTCTTCAGGCAGCCAGTTCTTCATACGCCCGGTAGATGGCGAGGAAGTCGTCGGCTTTCAAGCTCGCGCCGCCGATCAGCGCGCCGTCGACATTGGCGACGCCCAGAAGTTCCTTCGCGTTGGAAGGCTTGACCGAACCGCCAGAGAGAATGCGCATCTTCGCACCCTCGCCGCCGAAACGCTTCCTAAGTTCGGCGCGCATGAAGGCATGGGCCTCTTCCACGTCGCTTACCGTGGGCGTCAGCCCCGTGCCGATCGCCCAGACCGGCTCATAGGCGATGACGGTGTTTTCGGCGGTCGCACCGTCCGGCACCGAGGCTGCGAGCTGATGCTTGAGAACATCGAGGGTCTTGCCTTCCTTCCGCTCCTCGCCGCTTTCGCCGATGCAGACGATGGCGGTCAGGCCGGCATCATGGGCGGCTTCCGCCTTGGATCGGATCAGCGCGTCGAGTTCGCAATGGTCCATGCGCCGTTCGGAGTGGCCGACGATCACATAGGTTCCGAAGCAATCGGCGATCATCTCGGCGGAAACGTTACCCGTATGGGCGCCGGCCGCCTTTTCGTGGCAATCCTGCGCGCCGATGGCAAGCGGGCTATCGGTGCAGAGCGCGGTCGCGACGTAAAGCAGCGTGATCGGCGGGCAGATGAGACTGTCCACCTTCGTCGCCAGCGGCCCCTGCACGCCTTCGGCCATCGCCTTGATCTGGTCGAGCGACGCCCTCACCCCGTTCATCTTCCAATTTCCGGCAACGAGCGGACGTACTTCAGGGGTCATGCGGCTTCCTCCAGGCACAGAATGATCGGCGCCCGGCGTAGCAAATCCACGCCGAAAGTGCGAGTCATTGCGGCGCGTTGGCGCAATTTCCCGAAGCGGTTTGCAGCGGATGGGGCAATCTGAATCAGAAAACGGCGGTAAACCGCCGTTTTCGAAGGATTAACGGCAGGAAAAACGCCTCAGCCGAGCTGGCTGCCGACGAAATCCTTGACGATGCGGACGATGCCGCGCCCGAGCAGATCGTCAAGCCCGTCGCAGAGCTGATCGACATGCTGGCGCTCGCAGATCAGCGGCGGCAGAAGGCGGATGACATTGCGGTTATACTCGGTGAACGCCACCAGCGTATCGTAATCGCGCAGCAGGAGCGCGCCGATGAAGCCCGACAGCGAGCCCTTCAGCTTGTCGTCCAACACCGCCACGACCGGCCGCAGCACGAGCGGCAGCGTCTGACTGAAATCCTGGAACTCGAGGCCGATCATCAGCCCCTGCCCGCGCACGTCCTTGATGATCTTCGGATACCTGGCCTTGAGCGCGTTCAGGCGCTCCAGCAGATACTCGCCCTGCACGGCGGCGTTCTCGATGAGATCTTCGTCGTAAAGGACATTCAACGTCTCGATGGCCGTGATGCAGGCCTCGCCGATGCCGCCGAAGGTGGCGTGGGCGTGGATCATCGCGGTCTTCGGCGTGCCGTAGGCCTTCATGTAAATCTCGCGGCGGGCGATCATCGCGGCCATGGCGGTTTTGCCGCCGCCGAGCGACTTGGCGACCGCCGTGATATCCGGCACGACATTGGCATATTCGAAGGCGAAGAAGCGGCCGGAGCGGCCGACGCCGCACTGCACTTCATCCGCCACCCAGATGACGCCATGCTTGTTGCAGAGCGCGCGAACATCCTGCCAGAATTCGGGCGGCGCGATGTTGATGCCGCCGCCGCCCTGAATGGTTTCCAGCACCAGCACGCCGATCGTCGGATCACTCTCGAAGGCGCGGCGGATCGCATCGATGTCACCGAACGGCACCTTCACATTGTTGTCGAGCAGCTTGAACTCGCCGCGATAAAGCGGGCCATCGGTGATCGACAGCACGCCGCGCGTCTTGCCGTGGAAGGAATTCTCGGCATAGACGATGCGCGGCCGCTTGGGGCCGGCGACACGCTCGGCAAGCTTGATCGCCGCTTCCATCGCTTCAGAGCCGGAGGAGCCGAGGAACACCATGTCGAGATCACCCGGCGCGATTTCCGCGAGGTTCTTGGCCAGCGCCGCCGCATATTGCGACATGAAGGCGATGGCTATCTCATGACGGTTCTCGTCCTGGAACTGCTTGCGGGCGGCGATCAGGCGCTGATGATTGTGACCGAGCGCCAGCGAACCGAAACCGCCGAAGAAATCGAGGATTTTCCGGCCGTTCTGGTCGACGTAATACATGCCCTCGGCCGTCTCGACCTTGATCTTGTTGAAGCCGAGCAGCTTCATGAAGTGAAGCTGGCCGGGATTCAGGTGATCCTTGAACAGCGTCGTCATGTCGGCGACGCTCATGTCCTTGGCCTGTTCGACCGTGAGAAGATTGGGCTTCCTGACGCCGCCATCGAGGGCGGGAGCGTCGATCATGACGCGAGCTGGCTTATCGAGCATTGTCCTTGTCCCCTCGTTCATTCCGCCGGCACGGCAGACGGCGTAGCCACAGCGCGGCCGGCCTTCTTGGCGCGATATTCGTCATAGGCGGCGGCCAGCATGTCGCTGTCCCTGTACTCCGCCTTCCAGCCGAGATCGCGCTTCAGCTTGCCGGTCTCGCGGACACACATCTCATCGGCGATGAGATATTGTTCCGGGTCCATGATCGGCAGGTTCATGGCATCGAAAGCGGCAAGCGTCGCCTTGACGGCAAACCCCGGCGTCGGGATCAGGAAGGATTTCGAGCCCGCATGGGTGATAAGATCGCCCAGCAGCTTGCGCACCGACGGCGGATTGTCGGAGCCGAGATTGTAGGCCTCGTTCGGCACGCCGCCCTTCCAGGCGAGGCGCGCGGCTTCGGCGCAATCGAAGACAGAGATGAACTGGTACGGCGCCTTGCCCGAGCCAATCATCGGCACCGGCAGGTTGGCGTCGATCAGCTTGAACAGTTTTTCCAGAATACCGAGGCGACCGGGGCCGATGATCAGCCGCGGACGGAAGATGGTGATCTTCATGCCCTGCTTGCGCCATTCGGCGGCGAGCAGTTCGGTCGCCCATTTGGACTTGCCGTATTCGCCAAGCGGGTTGGCCGGATGATCTTCCGTCTGGGGTGACTGGACAGTGTGGCCGTAGATCATGTCCGTCGTGAACTGCACGAGGCGGTTCGCGCCCGAGCGCGCCGTCGCCTTCATGATGTTTTCGGCACCGTAGTAGTTGACCGGCCAGAAGAATTCCCAGCGCTTCGCCTTGACTTGCAGGGGCGACAGCATCTTGGCCGCCATGTTGTAGACCATGTCGTCCGGGCCGATCTCGACCTTCATGACATCCTCTTCGTTCGTCACATCGCAATGAACGAAACGGGCGCGGGCATAATGCGGAAGATCGGACTTCACGATATCGGCAACAAGGACGTCCTGTCCTTCCTGCACGAGCTTCTGGGCGAGATGCCGGCCGACGAAACCGTCGCCGCCGAAAATGACATGCTTCATGATGCACTCCCGATTTTTGCTGTTGCGCCCCCGGCGACATGGTTTTCGTCATGGGACGACATGCCGGATTGGGCGATAAGGACGGTGCCCACGCAGATGAAGGCGATGCCGGCGATGCGCCACGCATTCAGGTCTTCGTGGAAGATGAAATAGGCAAACAGAGCGACCGCCACATAGGCGAGGCTCAGGAACGGATAGGCGAAGGAGAGTTCGACCTTCGACAAGACATAGAGATGCGAGGCCATGGAGATGACGAAGGTCGCGAGACCGGCGAAAACCCACGGATTGAAGACGATCTGGAAAATGCGTGCGATCGCCGTATCGGCGGCAAAGCTCAGTGGCCCGAGCGACAGCATGCCCTGCTTCAGCATCAGCTGCGCGGCAGCATTGGTCAGCACCGTGAATAGGATGAAAACAATATACTTCACGTTTTTTACTCCCTGTTCCCGCGGATGGGTCTACATCAAAGAGAAGTACATTCGGTTTAAGTCGTGGGTTTATTTGAATAGAATTTTACGGATTCTCATTTTGGCAAGGCCAGGGCGGTCCGTTTCCAAAAGTTGGAGACCATGGCCGGATCGCGCAGCGCCTCCAGCTTTTTCCAATCGGGGAACGACGCAGCAAAGGTTTGAGCGCTCATGCGCGCATCCTTGTAAGGATTGATGGCGCCGCCGGCCTCGAGCACGACCGTATCCAGCGCATCGAGAAGCTTAAGCGTTCGTTCACCCTGATTGGCGAAGTCGAGCGTCAGAGTAAAGCCGGGGCGCGCGAAGGACAGGATGCCCCGTTGCGACCGGTTCCCGAACTTCTTGAGCACGGTCAGGAAGGACGCGTGGCCGGCTGCGCGCGCTGTCTCCATCAGCAGGGCCGTGACGGCAGGCGCGTTTTGCTCCGGAAAGACGCTCTGGTGCTGATAAAGCCCCTTCGGCCCGTAAAGCCGGTTCCAGTTGTTGAGCGCATCCAGAGGGTAGAAATACCCCGGCCACTTTACTGTGGAGACGATCTCACCCGGCTTTTCCTTGCGATAGTAGAGTTCATTGAAGCCCTTGAGCGTCAGCCGGTTCAGGAGATTGAACGGCGGTGAGAAAGGAACGCCAAGCTTCAATCCTTTCGGCATGTCCGGAAATTCGCAGGACGCGTCGGCGTGATCGCCGGCAAGCAGCACCCCTCGCCCCATCGAACGGCCTGTCGCCAGCTGGTCGATCCAGGCGACGGAATATTCATGCTCGCCGTCAACGCGGTCGACCATCGCGAAATAGTCGTCGAGGCTATCGAAACGGATCGCGTGCTGCTGGATATGGGCTGACGGTACCTTCATCATCTGCAGGTCGACCGAAAGGATGAGGCCCGTCAGCCCCATGCCGCCGATCGTCGCGAAAAATAGCTCGGTATTTTCCCGGGGTGAGCAGACGAGGACATCGCCGTTCGAGCGCAGCAGGGTCAGGCCGAGAACATGGTGGCCGAACGTGCCGCGAGCATGGTGGTTCTTGCCATGGACATCGTTCGCAACCGCGCCGCCGACCGTCACGAAGGCTGTGCCGGGCGTTACCGGCAAAAAGAAACGGTGGGGTACGACCCGCTCCAGCACCTGCCGCAAGGTCACCCCCGGATCGCAGGAGAGAACCCCTGTTCCGGGGTCGAAGGCATTGATGCGGCTGCGGGTGCTGTTGTCGATCAGCGCGCCGGTATCGTTGTGACAGCTATCTCCATAGGAGCGACCGTTGCCGAAAGGCAGGAAGGCGTCAGGCCCGCCATTGCGCCCCTCCTCCTCGAAAGCATGCACACTGATGGCGCGCCGCGCGCGGCGGTCGAGACGCCCCCAGCTCTGGTGGTCAGGCATTGCCATCACGCACCCACCGCGCCCACGAGCACGAGACCGGCACCGATCATCATCGTCACGATGCTGCGCCAGTCACGCATGATGAAGACGACCGGGTCTTCATGCAGCATGCCCCGGCGAGCGAGCATCCAGATCCTGAGCTGCATGTAGAGAACCAGCGGGCAGAGCGGCCAGAGCGCCCACGGCACCGTGTACATCTCCATCATTTCCGAGCTGTGGATATAGAGCGCCAGAACCAGCGCGGCGGTAAAGGCGGAGGCCACCCCGGCCTGTCCGACCATTTCATAGTCATCCGCCATGTAGCCACGACCGGGCACCTGCGCCCGGTCCTCGCCTTGATATTCGTGAAGTTCGACATAGCGCTTCACCAGCGCCAGGCTGAGGAAGAAGAAGATCGAGAACGACAGGAGCCAGAAGGAGAGTTCCGTATAGGTCGCAAACGATCCCGCGACGATCCGCAGCGTATAAAGACCGGCCAGCGCGAAAACATCGACCAGCAGCTTCCGCTTGAGAACGAAGGTATAGGCCGTCGTTACAACCGCGTAGAAAGCCAGAACGAGCGCGAATTCGAGCGGCAGCAGCAAGGTCAGCGACAATGACGCCAGAACGAGGCTGAACGCCAGCATCAAGCCTGTCGGCACCGACATGGCGCCCGAGGCAAGCGGCCGGTTACGCTTCTTCGGGTGACGCCGGTCGCTTGTCAGATCGGAGAGATCGTTGACGATATAGACGGCCGACGCCAGGAAGCTGAAGGCGAAAAAGGCATAGATCGCATTGAAGACCGCGACGGCGTTCAGAATTTCGTGGTTGAGGACAACCGGAACGCCGATCAGCACGTTCTTGGCCCATTGATGAATGCGGATGGACTTCAGCACCATCAGGGCGCTGGTTTTGCCGGTATCGAGCTTTTCGGCATCGTGCGTGCGACGCCATTTTTCCGCCGCCGCATCCGGGGCAACGACAATCGCCTTGCGCGCGGCATCAAACACCGGAACATCGTCACGGCTGTTGCCCATATAGTCGAAGCCGCCTTCGCCGAAGCGCTCGACCAGAGCGTCGCGCTTGCGGCGGCTGGTAAGGTTCAGATCGGCGGAACTGTGGAGAACGGAGGAAAATACGCCGGCATGGGCGACAACACCCAGCGCTACGCTTTCTGCTGCCCCGGTCACCAGGATGACCGGACGCCCCGTCTCGCGCTCGCGCGCCAGACGCTTGAGGACAGCCTCGCGATAAGGCCAGTCCGCCGCCTGCCTGCCGGAACGGACGGCAACCTCGTGCTTCAACCGCGCCTTGCCCTTGGCAAGCCAGTAAAACATGGCAAACAGCATCAGCGGATTGCGAAAGAGTACAATCGCGACGCCTTCCCAAAGCGTGTCGGCGGCAAGAAGGGTGCCATCCAGATCTACGCAGAGTGGAATGTGCCTGGTATCGGTGCGAGCGTCCATGTGAGAGCGACCCCAAATTCAATGCTCGAGACCATCCCATGCGCAACTTTCAGAAATGCAAATGCACAGCCTGCTACCGGCTCAAAATTGCCGGAGTGGTTAACGAAACGGCGAGAAAATCGTTCGATTTCAACGCACGCCGATCCAGTTGAGGACATCGCGCCAGTCGGTCATCCGCACAGGGGTTCCATGTGAGCCGGTATTGAACAGCACGAAGCGCGTGGGATAGCCCTTGTCCTTCAGGGACCGATAGAAATCGACCTGACCCTGGTACGGGTAGACGATATCGAGCGTGCCGTGGGTAAAGTAGATCGGCAGCTTCGCCTTGAATGCCGCGCTTGCGGGAAACGCGCCGTCGGATGGGCCGCCCATGATCACCATACCCTTGAGCGCGCTGACGGCGGCCGCATTGCGCGTGATCCCCCAGCAGATGAAGCTGCCCATGGAAGCGCAGGCCAGCACGATCGGTCTTCCCGGCGCGTGTTGCTGCGCGTAGGCGATCAACCCGCTGACGTCAGCGACGCCCGCCTCGTCAAAGGAGCGGATGGTCGGGGCGTAATAGACGCCGCCATTCGCGACCGCGAGGTTTTTCAGACGGTTGAAATTGCCGCCGAAATTATAGTCGTTCATGCCGAGCCGCCGATCGCCGCCGCGGCCATGGACGAAGATCACGGAAAAGGCGGCCCCCTGAGGATTGCCGACCCGTCCGAACTCCAGTGGGTGGCCGTCGATATCAATCGTTTCGTTGGCCTGCATCTTCCTGACGCCAAGGGAAACATAGGCGCGACGCACCCGATGCTCCGGCTCGATGTCGCGCTTCCAGATATCGCGCGGCTTTTGGTAATCGATGACCCGGAAATCGCCGTTATCGCCGCTGTCGAGTACCTTTCCATAGGAAAACAGATCATCCTTGAACGGCCCGATACCTTCGGCCCGTGCAGGCGATAGCGCCGCGGCAAGCGAGACAAGGGCGCAAACGGCGAAATGAACTGTGGACAGCTTCATGGAGAATGTTCCTCTTTTGATCCAAGCCTTGCCATTAGCGCTTTCGAAACGCAACAGTTGGGGTTATTGAAGGCATGCTTCGGCGACACGTCCGACGGAGATGAAATCTCCCGGTATCTCATGCGGGCGATCGATGGAACTGCGGCTGTTACGACGCAGCCATCCCTATCTTGCAGAACCGAAGCCGCCAGAATGGAAAGATTTTCGAACGCTCCATGAACGACAGCAACGACCTTTTCTCCGCAGTCCCGCAGACGCCCGCGTCGCAAACGCCTGAACCCGCTCCCAAGCCGGTTGCGCCCCCTATTGCCCCCGTCACGGAAATAAAGACGGCTGCGCCTGCCCGCCAGCCTGTGCCGCTGAAGGCCGATGCCGGCGACTACAACGCGTCTGCGATCGAGGTGCTGGAAGGGCTTGAGCCTGTCCGCCGCCGTCCGGGCATGTATATCGGTGGCACGGACGAGAAGGCGCTGCATCATCTCTTTGCCGAAGTCATCGATAACTCGATGGACGAAGCTGTCGCGGGCCACGCCAATTTCATCGACGTTCATCTCGATGCCGAGGGATGCCTGACCGTTACGGACAACGGTCGCGGTATTCCAGTCGAAAACCATCCGAAATTCCCCGGCAAGTCGACGCTCGAAGTGATCATGACCGTGCTGCATGCCGGCGGCAAATTCGACAGCAAGGTCTATGAAACGTCGGGCGGTCTGCACGGCGTCGGCGTTTCCGTTGTCAATGCGCTCTCCGATCTGCTCGAAGTCGAAGTCGCCCGCAACCGCAAGCTCTATCGCCAGCGCTTTTCACGCGGCATTCCGCAAGGCGGCCTCGAAGAACTCGGCGACGTTCAGAACCGGCGCGGCACCAAGACCCGTTTCCATCCCGATCCGGAGATTTTCGGCCCCCACGCGAAATTCGAACCCGCCCGCATCTTCCGGATGGCGCGATCGAAGGCGTATCTCTTCGGCGGCGTCGAAATTCGCTGGTCCTGCGATCCGTCGCTGGTTGAGGGAACCGAAACGCCGGAAAAGGCCGTCTTCCATTTCCCTGGCGGCCTGAAGGACTATCTGCAGGCGACGATGGGCAAGGAGTTCACCGTCACGCGGGAGATCTTCGCGGGCAAGAGCGAAAAGTCCGGCCATGGTTCGCTCGAATGGGCGGTCACCTGGTATGGCGGCGATTCCATCGTTCACTCCTATTGCAATACCATCCCAACCCCCGAGGGCGGCACCCATGAGGCCGGGCTGCGCATCGCGCTCACCAAGGGGCTGAAGGCCTATGCCGAGCTGACGCAGAACAAGCGCGCCGCGATCATCACCACCGACGACGTGATGATCTCGGCCGCCGGCATGCTCTCCGTCTTCATCCGCGAACCGGAATTCGTCGGCCAGACCAAGGACAAGCTGGCGACCGTCGAGGCCCAGCGTATCGTTGAAAACGCGCTGCGCGATCCCTTCGATCACTTCCTTGCAGACAATCCGCAGGAGGCGGCGAAGCTTCTGGAATGGGTGATCGAGCGCGCCGACGAGCGCGTGCGCCGCCGCAAGGAAAAAGAAGTCAGCCGCAAGACGGCAGTGCGCAAGCTGCGCCTGCCCGGCAAGCTCGCCGACTGCTCGCAGAACTCCGCCGCCGGCGCCGAACTCTTCATCGTCGAGGGTGATTCGGCCGGCGGCTCGGCCAAGCAGGCGCGCAACCGTTCCAATCAGGCGATTCTGCCGCTGCGCGGCAAGATCCTCAACGTCGCCAGCGCCGGCCGCGAGAAATTGGGCGCCAATCAGCAGATTTCGGATCTCGTGCAGGCGCTCGGCTGCGGCACCCGCAGCAAATACCGGGACGAAGACCTGCGCTACGAGCGCGTCATCATCATGACCGATGCCGACGTCGACGGTGCGCATATCGCCTCGCTGCTGATCACCTTCTTCTATCAGGAAATGCCGGAGCTGATCCGTGGCGGACATCTCTATCTCGCCGTGCCGCCGCTCTACCGCATCTCGCAGGGGGCCAAGACACTTTACGCGCGGGACGACGCCCACCGCGTCGAGCTGATGGAACGCGAATTCACCGGTCGCGGCAAGGTCGAGATCGGCCGCTTCAAGGGGCTGGGCGAGATGATGCCGGCCCAGCTCAAGGAAACCACGATGGACCCTTCCAAGCGCACGCTGCTCAAGGTCGCGATCGACGAGGTGGATTTCGAAGGCACTCGCGATGCGGTGGATAGCCTGATGGGCACGAAGGCAGATGCGCGCTTCCGCTTCATTCAGGAGCGGGCTGCCTTCGCCGAAAACCTGGATATCTGAATCTTTCCGAATCCCTGCGCGCAAGCGCTCATCGGAAATATCAGAACGACAAGGCCGCCCGGATCACCCGAGCGGCTTTTCCATGAAAAGGCTCAAGGGATCCGGCCGGTAGCTGCCGAAGGGCTCGATGTCGAGATACCCTGCCGAGCGATACAGGCCGATTGCTTCCGGCTGATAAATTCCGGTTTCGAGACGGATGGCCGAGAGCCCGATGTCGCGACCGTAGGCTTCCACACGCTCCAGAAGTCTACGGCCAATCCTCAAACCTCTCGCATTCGGATCGACGAACATCCGCTTGATTTCGCCGGTGCCGTCTTTGGCATCGACCAGCGCGCAGCAACCGACGATCGCGCCCTGATGGCGCGCCACGAAGAAGCCGACCTCGGGCTTTTCCAACGTCGCAATATCCACGAGATGATTGCTTTCGGCGGGATAGAGCGACTGCGCATAGAGATCGGATTGATGCAGAAGATCGATGATCTCGGCTTGGCGCGGCGGCTCTTTCTCAATGGTGACGGTCACTTGGCGTCGGTCCTTCAAACTTCGATTCACGGATTTCATAAACGGATTCATGTCCGGTCGCAGCGCTCATAACGCCCGGCCGCGGTCTCGGCCATACGGTAAAAGACGTATGCATCGGCACGTGTGCACCGGGAAGCGCAGCAAGCGCCATGTGCAGACCGGAATGGGCTGAAATCGATTGGTCCTAAATCATTCCGGCGTCCAGCAGGCTGCGAGCCGTGGCCTGTACGGCGTCTGCGGCCGGGCGCGGCTTCCAGCCCAGAACGCGCCGTGCCCTGTCGCTGGAGAACCGAACGTCCCGGCCAAGCTCCTTCACGATCAACCTGAGACCGGCATCGAACGGTGCGGCAAACCGCACCAGCCAGCTCGGCAGAACAAGCCGTGGCACCTTGCCGGCATCCTGCGGAAACGACTGCCGCAGAATATCGGCTATCGCGCGCATCGTGAGCGTTTCGGTCGCCGCGATGAAGCGCTGGCCGCCGGCGTCCGGCACCTGCAGCGCCAGAACATGCGCCTCAGCCGCATCGCGCACATCGACGATGGCAACGCGAAAATCCGGCAGCGCCGGATACTTGCCCTTCAGGAGACTGCGGACCATACCGGTCGACGTGCTCGCCTTGCGTCCGATAATAGGCCCCATCACCATGCCCGGATTGATGACGGCGATATCAAGGATCTCCTTCGCGGCAAACTCCCAGGCCGCTTTCTCGGCGAGGGTTTTCGATTTGTAGTAGGGAACCGTCAAGGGGCCGTCGATATCGCTCCAGTCGTCCTCGGTGAACGGCGATGAGCCACTTCCATAAGCGATGGCGGCAATCGAGGATGTCACGACGACGCGCTTTACGCCGGCCGCTTTCGCCGCGCGCAGCACACGCAGCGTTCCTTCCCGCGCGGGCTTGATCAGCTCATCCTCATGCCGGGGCAGCGACGCGGGAAACGGCGAAGCCGTGTGAACGACGTAGCTTGCCCCTTTCATGGCCTTGTCCCAGCCATCGTCGGACAAAAGATCGACCTCCGCGAAAGAAAGTTCGCCGCGTTCGCCGGCAAACTTCCGGATATCGGCCTCGACCTGCATTGCGCGCTTGCGCGAGCGCAGCGTGCCGCGAACGTCGTAACCAGCCAACAGAAGACGGGCAACGACATGGCCCCCAAGAAAACCTCCGGCCCCCGTTACCACGACCAGTTCGCGACGTTTTTCCGGCATTGCAGGCTCCCCAGGGTCAAAACGCCGCGGAGCGCGGCGCGGGAGACAGGAATATCAGGCCGCCTCGCGCGCGGCCAGCAGCGCGTATTCGCGTGCGGTCTGCCGCTGCTCGGCAATTGACAGCTTTTCCACCATCTCGGCGAGACCGCTTGCCGTATCCTCCGCGCCTTTGCTGCGGCGCAGGCGCGAGAGCAGCGTTGCCGACATCGAGGCGACGGACGATTCGTTCTGCTGGCTGTCCTTGCGCCAGAGGAACAATGCATCGGCAAACTGGCCGCTGACATCCCGGCCAAGTCCCGCCTGCTCCAGCAAGGCCCGAACGGCATGAACGCGGCCGTAGGAGAGGATCGAGCGTACCCGTTTTTCGCAGAGACCGGACAGATCGTGGATCGCGGCGGCAAAGAAATCGATCCGGCCCGAGCAGAGCGCATGCATGAGGAAGGCAGGCGTCAGCCGGCCGGACAGCCGCAAGTGCTCGACCAGCGCCGGCACCTCGCTCGCCTCGACGCTGGCTGCCATGCCAACCGCAACATTGTCACAGGCTTCGCGGGTGATCCGCTCGACCCGGCGCTCTCCGATTGCCGCTTGAGCCAGGGAAAAGCCGGAAAGGGCGGCGCAAACCTTTTCCACCAGCGCATGGCGCGCATCGGCCGGGAGATCCTCGCGATCCAGCAGGCAGTTGCGCACCGAAGCAAGATGGCCGAGCCGGTCGCTCAATATTTTCAGGGCGCGGCCCGAAAACTCGGCTGCCGGGGTTTCCAGCAGGATCAGCACTTCTTCCTCGCCGCCGATTTCGGCGATCGCGGCCGCGACGGGCCGTGACATCAGCGGGCGTGCGGCGATAACGGCGCGCGTCTCATGGGTGCCGCGCGCGGCGAGATCCACGAGGTCCATGTCCGTCAGCACCGGCGAACGCGAAATGACCGCGAAGGCGGCCTCCGGCTGATCTTCAGCAAGACAAAGAACGATGGAACGGGGAATGGCGGGAGAAGCGGCAATCGCTTCCGCCAAGGCTATGCGAACCTTGGGCGAAGGATCATCCAGCAGGAATGTCATGGCCATTTCCGCCGCATGCCGATCCAGCGTATTCATGTCCGAAACCGCATAGGCACGGCCGAGCGCGCTTGCCGCTCGCGCCCGGTCTCCGGTCTTTGCCGTTTCGACCCAGCGAAGAAATGCTTGAATGATCACGGACGCCCCACTACACCGACTGTCACTTCATGGTGCCGCAGAGTAGCGGGCAAAAGTTTAAGATTGGTTCACCATGTCCGTTAACACCCCGAACATTTTTTCGAACATGACATATCTGCCCCGCGGGCCGCTGAAAGCCCCGCTGGCGGCAGATGCCGTGGTGATCATCGACGAAGGCGCAGCATGGCACGACACCGGCCTGCCGCCCCCGCTGGCCGAGCGCCGGAGCCCTGCGAAGACTGCCCGCATCTTCGTTCGCATCGAAGACCTGAAGGTGGCGGAAGACGCGCTTGACATGCTGCTGTCTCAGGAAATCGAAGGGCTCGTTCTCGCGGATTGCAAAGGCCCGGCCCACCTGCAACGACTCGACATGCTGTTGCGCGTCGCCGAAGCGAAAGTCGGGCTGGAGGACGGGGGGACACGGATTATCGCCGAATTCGGCGGCGCGCTGGAGGCGTTCCTCCCGCCGCGCGCCCTCGCCACGGCCTCGAGGCGGCTTGTGGCCGTCCTTTTCAACGAGCAGGCCGCCTGCGACGCGACAGGCATCGCGCCATCGCAAGCAGGCGAGGCAGGTTCGCCGGTCGCCTCGATGCGAGCCTCAACCTTGTTGATGGCCGCGGAAGCCCGTCTGCCCGCCTATCTTCTGGCCGGTGAAACCGCAAACGCGGAAGGTTTCAGCGGCAGGATCAGTCACCCTGCACAGGATGCCGAAAGACGATAAGCTTATCGCTTCGGGCGAAACATCTCGAAGACGTCGCCGGCATCGCAATAGTCCATATAACCCATGCGGCCGATCGGCCTGACCTTGGCCATGTCGAAGCGACCATCGCGGATCGCGTCCGGACGGATATGGATGCCGACCACCTGACCGATGACCACATGATTGTCGGACGGCTCGCCTGTCAGGGTTACCGGCTGAAACATCTGCGTCACCTTGCATTCGAGCGCGGCATAGGCCTCAGCGACGAAAGGCGCGGACACAAGCGAGCCGACGACCGGCGTCAGGCCGGCAATCTCGAATTCGCTTTCGCCGCGCGGCGCGGCCACCGATGTCATGTTCATCTGCGAAGCCAGATCGCGGCTGGCAAAACTGGCGGTGAACTCACCGCTTTCCTCGATATTGCGAACAGAATCCTTCTTGCCGGAAGACGAGAACATCACCAGTTTCGGCGTATCGCTGATCGCATTGAAAAAGGAATAGGGCGCAAGATTGTAACTGCCATCCTTCGCCCTCGAACCGATCCAGCCGATCGGCCTTGGCGAGACGATCGCCTTGAACGGATCATGAGCGAGGCCGTGAATGTTGGACGATGTTTCGTAGAACATCAGACGCCCTCCCCGGCCCAGGTGACGATATCGGCAAGCTCTGGACGCGGACGTTCCGTCGGCGGAACCTGCGGCGAACCTATATGGATGAAGCCGGCGATCTTTTCGCCCGGTTTGACGCCGAGCAGCGGATAGGCCTTCTCGTCGAAGGCGAACCATTCGGTCAGCCAGTTCGAGGAATAGCCATGCGCATTGGCGGCCATCAGCAGGTTGAGACACACCGCGCCCGCCGACATGACCTGCTCCCATTCGGGAATCTTGAAATGCGGCGCTGCCGTGCTGACGACGGCAATGACCACGGGAGCGCGGGTGAGCCGTGTATTTTCGACCGCGATCATCTCCTGCGAGAGATCGGGTTTCGCCGCCAGCGCCATCTTTGCAAGTTCCGCACTGATGCGGGCACGCTCCTCGCCGCGATAGACGATGAAACGCCAGGGGGCGAGCTTGCCGTGGTCGGGAACACGCGAAGCAAGCTTCAGCATGTCCTCGATTTCCTGTTTTTCCGGTCCCGGCTCGCACATCTGGAAGGCGGGGATCGAACGCCGGGTGGACAGATAATCACGCAAGCTGATTTCGGTTTTCATCGCGGTCCATTTCCATTAATTTGCGGGGGTATATCGCAGCGGTAGCCACGAAAATGCCATACCGGCGTCTCAAGTGGAGCCACACAGTCAGGAAGTCAACTACCGTCATGCGCATCTCAGCCGGTCTGCTTCATCCATTCGTGTCGACCCTCGCTGCGCTCGCCATGCTGACGATGCCCGCGCTGGCCCAGGAAGCAAGCGACCCCTTCAAAAGCTTTCCGTCGATCTCTTCCCCCCAGAAGATGCCCAAGCTCAATAGTTTCAATCCCGTCCTGCCGGGCGAAGCGACGGAAGGCGCGACGCTCAAGGATGTGAAACTGGAAGCTCTGCTCAAGGAAAAGGGCGATCCGGTGCAGCAGGGCCTGACCTGGCGGGTGTTCAGCCCGATTCCCGGCTCCGACGGCAAACTGCCGCTGGTCGCCACCTCCGAAGGCGGAACGGCGGCATTCCAACTCGTTCCCGGCGAATATTTCGTCAATGTCGCCTTCGGCCGGGCCGGCGCGACCCGCAAGATCCGCGTTCCCGAAAAAGGAGAAGCCGAGCGGCAGGTTCTGGTTCTGGATGCCGGCGGCGTCATGCTGAATGCCGTTTCGGGCAGCGATGTCCGCATCCCG
>JAVBSF010000214.1:0-15383 GCA_031556925.1 Pararhizobium sp. | reverse complement strand
ACCTGGATCATGGGGCAGACCGGCTTCCTCCCGCACCAGCTGCGGATGGTTCTGCTGATCATCTTCCTGATCATCGTCATCGTCCTGGTGTGGCGTGCACGTCGCGCCACCCTGCGCGCCGGCCGCGGCGTCGCGGGCCACCTGAACAAGCTCGGCCTGGGCATGAAGCCCGGCCCGAAGGACTCCAACGCCCTGCTCAAGATGAGCGCGATCGCCAGCATGGCCAACACCGCGAAGGATCTGATCAAGCGCCGGCCGGCGAAGCCGAGCGCCGCGGCGCTGCCGGAGAAGCCCGCTGCGCCCGAGCCTGAGCCCGTGACTCTCACCCAGGTCCGCGACCCCGGCCGTGGCCCACAGGGAGGCGCAGGAGGCGGCAGAGGCCCCTCCGGCACGCGCGGTCCCTCGGTCGGTCCCGGTGCGGCTCGTAAGGCCCTGGGCGCCGCGTCCACGGCGACCTCCGTCGCGAAGGGTGCCGCCACCGTCGCGAAGGGGGCAACCAGCGGGGGAGTCGCCGGCGCGGCCGCAGCCGGCGCCGTGGTCGTCGGCCAGAGCGTCGCCCGGAAGAGCGCGAACAAGGCCACGTCCGCCGCCACCAATGCCGCCGCGCGGCGGGTGACGCCCCCGGTCGTTGACGCCGGCGAGCTCAAGGTCGTGAAGATCGCCGAGACCCGCGCCAGCCGGATCGAGGTCGACGCGCAGGGGGTGGCCACCGCGCACCGCAAGTCCGCGTCCGGGGTGCAGAACATCTCCTCGCTGCCGCCCCGTCCGGCTCAGCGTCCCTCCGCGCGTTCGCTCGAGCGGCGCCGCCAGCTTGAGGCCTACCGCCCCCGGGAGCTCACGCGCTGATGACGGACCTGACAGTGGCCGAGGATGAGGGCCGGTCGCCGTGGAAGCGGATCGTCGCGATCCTCTGCGTCGTCGGTCTGATCTTCGCCATGGTCGTCGGTGGGCTGCTCGCGGTGTTCATGGGCGTCATCGCCTCCTCTGCCGGCGCGGTGGGATCGGATGGCGCCGGGTGCGTCGCCGCGTCGACGGCCTCCTCGGCGTCGTGGAGCGATTCGACGTCGACGCGACCGACACCGCCGGCGTCGTCGAGCTCGCCGCCGCCCGCCTCGTCGACGGGGTGGGGGAGCTCGTCGACGGGCGATGCGGCGCCGGCGGTGTCGGTCGCGCCCCAGTCGATCGAGATCCCCAATGGTCGCGGCGGCAAGGTCACGCTGAACGAGAAGCAGATCGCGATCGCCACCCGCATCATCACGGTTGGGCGTGACCTCGGCATCTCCGACAAGGGTCTCAAGATCGCGCTGATGACTGCGCTGCAGGAGTCCGTGCTGCGGATGTACGCGAACTCCTCCGTCCCCGAGTCGCTCAACTACCCCCATGATGCGGTCGGCAGCGACCACGACAGCGTCAACCCGTTCCAGCAGCGCGTGTCGGGGTGGGGGACCGTCGCGGAGCTCATGAATCTCGACTACTCCATCAAGGCGTTCTTCGGCGGCCCCACCGGCCCCAACGGGGGCTCCCCGCGTGGCCTGCTGGACATCCGCGGCTGGGAGAGCCTGGCGCCCGGCGTCGCGGCGCAGAGGGTGCAGGTCAGCGCCTTCCCCGACGCCTACGACAAGTGGGAGCCCGCGGCCGAGCATCTGATCGCCACCCTGGGCGAGGGCATCATCGGCGGCGGCTGCAGCGGCAGCATCGACGGCGAGATTCAGCTGCCCCTGCGCTCCGACTACAACATGACCAGCGGTTACGGACCCCGCAGCAGCGGCGTCCCCGGCGCCTCCACCTGGCACGCCGCCGTCGACCTGCAGCGGTGGCCCAACCCCTGCGGCGACCCCGTCTACGCGATTCTGCCCGGCAAGGTGGTCCTCTCGAGCGCCCTGTGGCTGTCGATCGAGCACGCAGACGGGTACGTGGTCTCCTACCTGCACATGTACAAGTCCCAGCGCCTGGTCGACGTCGGCGACATCGTCGAAGCCGGTCAGCAGATCGGCGTTGTGGGCAACGTCCCGCCCTCCGGTGGCTGCCACCTGGATCTGCGGATCAACGTCGCCAACAACACCAACCCCGAAGTCGCGAAGCTGATCCTGTCCCAGAACGACACTCGGCTGCCGCGACCGGCGACGCTCCCCGAGCACCAGAACTTCGTCAACCCGGAGGACTTCTTCGAGCTCTGGGGCGTCGACCTCTGCCCGGTCGGTTCCTGCCAGTAGCGCGAACGGCTGAGGCTCTGACGTCTGGATAACCGGCGGGTAGGCTACCGATTGTCCGCCCATGGGCACCCGAAACCCGCGGGCTCTGCCCGCTATTTCCAGACGGTGATGTGTGACCGATCGAGACGCCCTCCACGTCGACGATCAGGCCGTATCCGGTCCCGCTGCGCGCACCACAGCAACCGGATACCGATCTGTTTCGTACTACCTCCCGGCAGCGCTGCATGCGCGCCTCAAGGCCGCCTGGTGGGCGACCCGCGACCGCCCGGATGGTGCGCCGACGCTCTCGGCGCTCGTGGAAGGGATCTTCCTCGAGTACGTCACGAGGGCTGAGCTCGAGCACAACGGCGGCCGACCGTTCCCGCCGGCACCCCGGGGCGCGCAGGGGCCGCGGGGCATCGCCTCGGAGGGGCACCGGCTGGTGGCGTACTACTTGCCCGCGGACCTGCACGCACGGCTCAAGGCCGCCTGGTGGGCGCTGCGCGACGCCCGCACGCCGGCGCTGTCCTCTGTGGTCGAGTCGCTGTTCGTCGACGCGTCCGCGCTCCTCGAGCAGCGGCACAACCAGGGCGCCCAATTCCCGCCGGCACCGGATTCCGCGCGTGGCGTCAGCCGGGCTGCGGCGGTGCGGCAGGGGGAGTGGATGCGGCGCGAGTGGGAGATCCGTCGCGGCGAGAGCTCCGCTCAGGGCTGAGGCATTCTCCGGCTGCTGATGCGGCAGCCAGGCCCGGCGCATGAACGTATGCGGGTGATGTGCGGCCCGGGTCGCCGCCGAGAGAGTGCAGCTGATGCGGTGATGCTGCGGGGATATTGCCGACTGGATATTCCTTACGGCGGTGGGGGGTTTGCCCCGCTCCGCTTCCGACTTCGCTTCAGCTACGCGGGGCAAGCCTACCACTGGTGTCAAGCGCCATGGTGGCGCTGTTATTGCGCCGATGTGCGGGAAAGTGCTGCGGCAGTACGCCCGCGATACCTCCGGCCAGATCCGAAAGGGTGGGTGTCCGGGGCGGCCGCCAGCGGTTAGATCCAGATCCTCGTGTCCGCGAAGCCGGGTTCCTGGGGCCTATATGACGCAGAGGGCCGCGATCGGCGCGGCCCGGTTCAGGAGGCATCCGATGGCGACTCGACTTGCTCGCCCGCCGGCCCGTCCGTCGTCGGCCCCGGTCACGCCGTTGGGGGTGTTGCCGCGCCGGCAGGTGACGGGGATCTTTCCCGCGCTGGCGGTGCTGGCGGCTGCGGTGGTGCTGACCGGGGTGAACATGCAGGCCCGCTTCACCGACGCGATCGCGTGGGTGTGGGTTGCGTCTGTGGTGATCGCGATCGCGTCGATCGCGACCGGCATCCGCACCTACCAGAGGCAGAGCAGGCTCGATCCTGGCATCGAAGCGGTGCTGCCGTCGCTGGGTGCTCAGCGTCCGTCGCGCGACCTGGTCCGGGCGGTGAAGTGGACCCGCGGTTGGGTTGGCGTCCCTCGCAAGGTGACGATCCGATACGCCTCGCACGTCGACGACCGTGATGTGCGGTTCGTCGACCAGATCGTTACGTCGTTCTCGCGCCGCATCGGCGAGGAGTATCGCGTGCTCAAGCACGTTCCCCGCCGCTGCCTCCTCGTGCTCGAGCTCGCGCCGCCGACCACGCCGGTCTCCCGCGAGCAGCAACGCGCCGAGCAGGTGGCGAAGCTGCTGCTCGGGGAGAGCGCCAAGGTCGAGGTCACCACAGACCCCGAGTCCAACGACGTGCGCAAGATGAAGGTCAAGCACGACATGGGGCCGCGGTTGGCGATCCCGGCGCGACGGATGCAGATCGAGAAGGTGATCTCCTCGATGCTGCCGGGGCGGTGGCGGGCGCACTGGGATCTCGAAGGCGACGAGGTCACCTTCGAGATCCGTCCCCCGATGCCCGACATGGTGCTGCACGAGCCGGCGCAGTCGACGAAGCAGCTGACGCACGCGGAGTACAAGGCGTTCAAGATCCCGATCGGCGTCGACGAAGACGGGTCGGTGCAGACCTGGCAGCCCTCGGTCTCTCCGCACATGCTCGTCATCGGTGGAACCGGCTCGGGCAAGACGTCGTTCCAGCACACGGTGCTCACCCATCTGGCGCAGGCCCGCTGGCGGGTGTGGGTGCTGGACGGGAAGCGGATCGAGTTCGCGGGGTTCCGCACCTGGCCGAACGTGGAGCTCGTCGCGGCTCGTGTCGAGCACCAGGTGCGGATGCTGCACGCGGCCCACGAGCTCATGGAGCAGCGGTACACCCAACTCGAGCAGGGCACCGCCCGTCTCGAGGACTTCGAGCCGCTCGCACTGATCATCGATGAGTACGCGACTTTCAAGGCCCGCGTGCAGCGCTGGTACAAGACGGTGAAGCCGAAGGGTGCGCCCACTCAGGCGCCGGTGCTCGAGCTCCTGTCGGATCTGGCCCGCCTGGCCCGAAGCGCGAAGATCCACATGCTGCTGGGCATCCAGCGCCCCGATGTCGAGTTCCTCGGCGGTGAGATGCGCGACAACTTCGGAGCCCGCCTCTCCCTCGGCCGGCTCTCCCCGCAGGGCGCAATGATGATGTGGGACTCCCCGGCGATCGGCGTCGCGCTGCCCCGCAACAAGCGCGGCCGCGGCGTCACGCTCAGCGCCGAGTCGCTCCCGGTGGAAGTGCAGACCTTCTACACGCCCGACCCGGCCAAGCTCGACAAGTCCGACGCGCAGGACTGGGAGCACCTGCGCACCCTCACGCCGCTCGAAACGGATCACCCCCGCAAGACGATCGCCGAACCGTCGCCGCTCATCGACGGCGACGAGGAGATCCCGCCGACCTACAACGACTGGGCGACCACCCGCATCACCCTGTTCGACGGCATAGAGCCGCCGGCGGTCGAGGTCCCCGCACCGATGCCCAGCAACGTCGTCGCGCTCGGCGCCCGCAAGGCCGGCAACGTCCGGTTCGAGTCCGAGCCGGTCGGCGTCGACGACGACCCCGCCGCGGCCGCGGACGACGACGACGAAGGCTACGGGGAGATCTCCGAGGGCGTGGCCGGCGACCTCACAGTCGGTGATCTGGTGCTGTCCGATTCCACGCTCGGGATCTGGGTGGTCGTGGAGGCGGTGGAACCGGACATCCTCGACGAAGACGCGATGGCGATCGAGTATCGCGAGCTCGACTCCGGCGACGAGGGCCTGATGACCGTGTCGGACAACGAAGTGCTCACCTACCGGCGGCCGGCCGCGGCGTGAACGAAAGGAACCATCATGCAGACCACTAAGAACCGCGCCGAGCTCGCGCACGAGCAGGCCTTCACATTCGCCCTCGCCCAAGGTGCCGAGCGCGAGCGGGCGGAGGAGTTCGCCGGCGAATACGTCAACGTGCTCGAGGACCGCGTCGGTGAGATCCCATACCCGGACGCGCCGGCGCCGACGCCGGAGGAGGTGTGGATCTCATGATGCAGTCGGCTGCCGAGAACGAGGACGACCTGCTGACGTTGATGTTCATGCTGTGCGGCGGCATGGCCACCGGCATGTTCTCGTTCGGGGTGCTGCTGAACCCGGTGCGCGACTGGATGGTGCAGAACCACCTGCTCGCCCAGGGTGCCGAGGTCGTCATCCCGTTCGTCGATGGCATCGGATTCGGCTGGCCGCAGATCGTCGTGGCCGCCGGTCTCATCATCGCTCTGGTGGGCACCGTCGTCTGGCTGCGCCACCGCGCCCGCGAGCGTGTCTGACCCGAACCGCAAACTACGAGACCAAGAGAGGAGGATGAGTCACATGGCTGTCACGGTGTACACCAAGCCGTCGTGCGTCCAGTGCACGGCGACCTATCGCGCGCTGGATTCCAAGGGCATCGAATACGAGATCCACGACCTGTCGGAAGACGCGCATGCGCTCGAGCAGGTGAAGTCGCTCGGCTACCTGCAGGCGCCGGTCGTGATCACGGATGAGGATCACTGGTCCGGGTTCAGGCCCGACAAGATTGACGAGCTCGCTTCACGCCTGGTGTGAGCGACCAAGTGGCTGAGGGGCGTCCCGGATGGGGCGCCCCTCAGTCGTGTCCGGGCTGCTGCCGGGTGGCGTAGAGCCGCAGCACTGCCCCGCGCAGATGGGTGTTGTGCTCGAGCGATCGCCGCAGCGCCTCCGCATCCGCGGGTCGAGGGTCGGGGCCGGCGCGCACGACGCCGGCGGAGATCGCCCACCGCGCGAGCTCGTCGAGTTCGACGTCGACGGTCGCGGTGGCGATTGCCTGCTGAGTCCAGGTGACCTTGTAGGCCGGCATGGCGATCTCAGCTGCTGCGGAAGAAATCGATCACGCTGACCACGAGCACCCAGAGCAGCACGATCGCCGCCGCGGTCAGCAGGAGCTTGCCGATGTGCGGCGCGAGGATGATGCCGAGCCAGCCGGCGCCAACCGCGAGGCCGATCGTGAGCAGACCTACGATCATCCGGCGCAGCCGGGTGAGGATCTCGTCTGGGATGTCCGCAGGCTTGCGGGGGGTCGTCAGGGTCATCGGTCACCCACGTCCAGGGCCTTCGCGGCCGCCGCCACGGTCAGTGACGACCGGAACCCGATCTCGCGCGTCCACTCGTCGACGGCGCGACTGAGGCCGACATACTCCACGACCCCGGGCTCCTGCGGGGATACTTCGCGGGGATGGAAGTACAGGCGAGCCTCGATGCTCTGCTCGAGGCGGCTCAGCTGCCGGTTCGCTTCGGAGTCGTCCCACCCGGCGTGATGGCAGGAGACCTCCTCCATGTACAGCCGGCTGCGCTCGATCTGCAGGATCTGCTCGAGGTCGACGCGGTCGCCCATGAGCTCCGCGACCGGCCGCCACTCGTAGCGGGGCGCCGGCAGGTGGCAACGGTTCGCGAAGCCGACGCTGGCGTAGTTCTCGTCCCACAGCTGCTGCCCGAGGCGATCGGCGTCGGCGAGGACTGCAGCGGGGGAGCGGCCGGGCGTGACGATTGGCACCCGTGCGGGCGACTGGGTGATGTCGGTGCTGCTGATCAGGATGGCGGTGACCAACAGGTCGACGACGTCCTGGGGGACGGGGAGAGCGCGCATGGCAACTACCTCCAACTCTAAGTTGTGTATCTGACATGCACAACAATAACCGCGAGGGCATCCGCCGTCAAGAGCTCTCGGCGGGCGCCGGCGTAAGACGGTCGCGTTGAGCGCGCTGGTACGTTGACGCCGTGACTGGGGATGTCAGCCCGCACGGGGCCAGGTTCGGCGGATGCCGCTGGTAGCGGTGTTGGACGGTGAGCGGCTCGAGTCGTTCCGGCTCACCGCCGACGAATGGTCGTCGTTGCGCGCCACCTATCGGGGTCGCGAGCTCCTGATGACGTGCGGGTCAGCTGGCATTCCGAAGACGTCTTCTCGGGGCATGCGGTTCTTCGCTCACAGACCGAAGGCGGACTGCGCGATTCATGTCGGCGCCCCGGAGAGTGCAGAGCACCTGCAGACGAAAGCGCTGCTTGCCGAGGCTGCCCGGCGGGCGGGGTGGACGGCGACGGTGGAGTACGTCGGGCCCAGCGGTGACTGGGTCGCCGACGTGCTGATTGAACGAGGAGAGACCCGTGTCGCGCTCGAGGCGCAGTGGTCGGCCCAAACGACGGACGAGTTCGACGCGCGCACTGCCCGCTACGTGGCGGCCGGAATCCAGTGCCGCTGGTTCCTCGGGCCGCGCAACCACGAGCGGCGCGTGCCTGGCGCCTACAAAATCTCCGGCAGCCTCGACAACTTGACGATGGTGCTGCCGGGGCCGCTGTTCGAGCCCGGCCGGTACACGCCGTTCGCGGAAGCTGCCGACGTCCTGATGACCGGGGGCATCCGCGCCTACGCCGAAGTCCGGGTGGAGTCGTGGAAGGTCGGCTATAAGAAGACGATCTGTTGGGGGAGCGACTGCGGGCGGTGGTTTAGCCGCTGGTACATCCGATCTGCAGACGTCGTTTCACGGTGCGGCGTCGCGGCCGTGATCGACGGCCGGTTGGACATCGTCTACCCCTGGCATCCGTTCGCGCCGGCGCGCATCGAACAGCACCTACAGGGCCACATCCGCCGCCTCACCACTCCCGCCGACTGGCCCGCGCCGTGCAGGTATGACCTTCGCCTCTCCGACCCGGTTGGCCGCAAGTACGTCATGGCGATCTGCCCCCACTGCGGACGGCCGCAAGGGGACAGCTACGAGTTCGGTGGCCCGCGCCGCTGGGAGCTCTACCCGCTGACGGTGACGCTCGACGCCGACGCTCGTCGTGACTTCCAGATCCACGTCGACGAGCTGCACCTGCAGCATCGGTGCACGGACGTCGGAGACGGGCAGTGCCAACCGCCTAGCTCAGCTGAGGCGAAGTGGACCTTCCCCATGCCCTGACCGCCGCGATCGCGGCCTGAGCGGGGGACGACGGGGGGACGGCTACCGTGGTGATCGTGCCGAAGTCGTTGTCGATGAATGAGATCCGAACTCGAGCCGCGCAGTTCATCCGTGATTGGCAAGACGAGCCCGGTGACGAACGGCAGCAGGCCCAGTCATTCGTTCGGGACTTGCTCGGTGTGTACGGGATCACGCAGAGCCGCGCAGCCTTCTATGAAAAGCGTGTCAAGCGGTCCTCGACCGGCTCCCGCGGATACATCGACGCGCTGATCCCCGGTCTCGCGCTGATCGAGATGAAGTCTGCCGGCAAGGATCTCGTCGCGGCCGAGCAGCAAGCGCTCGACTACATCGACGATCTCCCCGACCCTGAGGTTCCCCGTTGGGTTCTCACTAGCGACTTTCACCGGCTCCGCCTGCTCGACCTGCACGCCGAGAACGACGGTGTACAGGAGTTCACGCTGACCCAATTGCGGGATCACGCCGACAAACTCGCCTTCCTCGCTGGCTACGGTGAGCGCACCTTCGGGTCGAAGTCTCAGGAGGCTGCGTCGATCAAGGCCGCGAAGCTGATGGCGTCGCTGTACGAGGCCCTCGAGGGTTCGGGATACGACGATCACGAGGCGTCGGTGTTCTTGGTGCGCACTCTCTTCGCGCTCTATGCCGATGACGCCGGTGTGTGGGACCGCGATCTGTTTCTCGAGTTCCTCGAGACGCGTACCGCCCAAGATGGCTCCGATCTCGGCCCGCAGCTGTCGCTGCTGTACCAGGTGATGGGGCGAGAGCCCAGCCGGCGGCAGTCGAACCTCGACGAGCTAATCGCGCGCTTTCCCTACGTCAACGGCGGCATCTTCGAGGAGTCGGTGTCGATCCCCTCGTTCGATTCTGGAATGCGCGATCGGCTGGTGGCCGCGGCGATGTTCAACTGGTCAGCGATCTCGCCTGCGATCTTCGGGAGTCTCTTCCAAGCCGTCAAGGACAAAGCCGCGCGTCGCGAGCTCGGCGAGCACTACACCACCGAGACCAACATCATGAAGGTCATCGGCCCGATGTTCCTCGACGAGTTGCGACAGCGGTTCACGGACGGCTACCACGACACCACCAAGCTCAAGAAGCTGCGCGCGGACATGGGACAGATGCGGTTCCTCGACCCAGCGTGCGGCTGCGGCAACTTCCTCGTCGTCGGCTATCGGCAGATGCGCGCACTCGATCTCGAGATCCTCCTACGCATCCAGGAGCTTTCAGGCGACACAGCCCGCACGATGTTCTTCACCGAGGAGCACCTTTCCGTCCGGCTGTCGAGCTTCCACGGGATTGAGCTCGAGGAATGGCCAGCGCAGATCGCCGCCACCGCCCTGCACCTGGTGGAGCACCAAGCGAACCAGGCAATGGAGCTCGCCCTGGGGGCCGCCCCCGACCCGCTCCCTCTGGACAAGATCAAGAGCATCGTGGTCGGCAACGCGCTGCACACCGATTGGGCGACTGTCGTCGAACCCAGCGAGCACGTCTATGTGATGGGCAATCCGCCGTTCATCGGCCACAAGTCAAAGCACGTCGACCAGCGAGCCGACCTCAAGCTCGTGTGGGGTCAGCACTTCGATGGATACCTCGATTACGTGACCGGCTGGTTCAAGAAGGCTGCCGACTTCTTCGGCGCGGTGCGCGGACACTTCGCCTTCGTGTCGACGAACTCGATTGCCCAAGGGCAACCGGTCACGGGGTTGTTCCGGCCGCTCTTCGATGCGGGATGGCGCGTCGAGTTCGCTCATCGCACGTTCGCATGGACGTCGGAAGCGCCGAGCGCTGCATCAGTGCACTGTGTTGTCATTGGCTTCGACAGAGGCGGTCGGACAAAGCCGTCTCTCTTCGATTACGACACTCTCAAGGGTGACCCCAAGCGCATACCCGTCAAGAGTCAGATCAACGCCTACCTCTTGGACGCAGCAACGACCTTCGTGGAGGCACGGGAGAAGCCGCTGGCCGCGCTTCCCGCACCCGTCTACGGGACCATGCCGGTCGACGGCGGCTTTCTTCTCATCGACGATGTCGAGGCCCGAGACGCGGCGTTCGCGGACCCGATCGCTGCCAAGTACGTCCGACCCTTCGTCGGCGCAAAGGAGCTGCTGCACGATGCGAGCCGGTGGTGCCTCTGGCTCGAGGACGCGCCACCCTCCGACATCCTCCAGTCGCCGTTTCTGCGCGCGCGGGTCGAAGGATGCCGAGACTGGCGCAGCCGGCAGACGCCGACCGGGGACGCCTACAAGCTGCGCGACATCCCACACCTGTTCCGACCCAACTCGCTGCGACCTACATCCCGTTACGTCTGCATCCCCGCGCACGCCAGCGAGAACTATCGCTATCTGCCGGTGGCATCCTTCGAGCCCGAGACCATCAGCGGCAACGCGAACTTCACAATGTCCGACCCCACAGGGCTGGCGTTCGCGGTGATCTCCTCGTCCGCCTTCATGGCGTGGCAGCGCGCAGTCGGCGGCCGGATCAAGTCGGACCTGCGGTTCTCCAAGACGCTGACCTGGAACACCTTCCCGCTGCCGGCCCTGACCGCGGCACAGACTCAGTCGATCGCCGATGCTGGCCGCGCCGTCCTGGCCGCACGGGACCGGCACCCCGACTGGTCGCTCGCCGCACACTATAACCCGCTAGCGATGGCGCCTGAACTGCTGCGCGCGCATCGAGATCTGGACGTCGCGCTTGACCGGGCGCTGGGTCTTCGGGGCCAGGTCACTGAGGACGACCGGCTGCGAGCCCTTTTCGCGAGCTTCGCAAAGCTCACCACCGTCGACGAGCTTTCGATAACGGCGAAGCCCGCGCGTCGGGGGAAGGTGAGGAGTGCAGTGTCGTGAGCGACGCGGTCGCAGCCTGGCCGTATCCGACTGTCGACGTCGATGGGCAGGCGACGGTTGAGGACGACGGTGAGAATCAGGTCTGCGAGTGCGGCAACGACTCGTGGACGCAGGATTGGCGTCACGCTGATCGCGATGGCCGTCTGACGTTCGATGCATCGGGATCATCAGACCCCGATGAGTTCGCGGTGTGTCCGGTGTGCGGTCGTGTGTACGCCAACGGCGCGCTGTTCAAGGGTGACGCGGCGTCGGCAGTCGCGCGATACGACGTCAGCAGTCCAGGGTTTACGGCAGCTTTGCGGCGGTACGACCAAGACGCCTATGGGTCCGGCGGCGACTGAGACTCCTCTCAGCTGCGATCGGATGAAGACACGCACCTACGAGACAATGGCTGGATGGCCACATACGACCGGGCGGCGGCCACCGACCACGGCGACCTGAGCCCCCTCGAGCTCGCGGAGATCTGCGAGGCGCTCATCACTGCATGGCACGAGGATTCGGCGCAGTCCGGTGGTGGCGCAGCGCCGGACTCGGCATCCGCGCTCGATGGCCTCGCGATCGTGCAGGCGTTCCCGGAGAACCGGCCGAGGAACCTCGAGTACGCCCACGGCCAGATGGCGGGTCACCTGGTCAACGCGATCGTCCTGCAGCTGCGGTCGGTGGTGACGTTGTTGCGCGCTGAGCCGATGATCCCCCTGGGCGTCTGGCCGCTGGTGAGGTCAGAGCTCGAGTACGCCGGCCGAGTCGCGTGGCTGCTCGAGCCGCTCCCCGGAGAAGAGGCGGGCACGCGCCGGGTCGCGCGTGAAATGCTCGAGCACCTGGCATCGATCCAGCGCCAGCGTTTCACGGCCGGCAAATGGGACAAGCCTCGGGCCAAGCAGTTCAAGGCCAAACGCGACGAACTCCTGGCCCGCATCCGCGAGCTCTTCGACGACGTCGACGCTCCTCTGGACAACCCGCAGCAGATCGACGAGTGGCGGATCGGCGGTGAGCCGATGATGCCATTGGGTAAGTCGATTGGTCTGTTCCTCGAGCTCCACATGACCGGCGCCGCCGCACTGTATGACGTGCTCTCTGACAACACGCACCCCTCGGTGATCTCGCTCGCCTTCCAGGCCACGACGAGGGACGAGGACGGGATCACGTCGACCAACTACCCCGCGATCCCTCGGGTGATCAACTTCCAGGTGCGTCTGGGATGCCTCTTTGCCTATAACGCCGCGCTGCTGATCCTGCGCTACTTCGGGTACTCGTCGCCGGCGCTTGATCGCTGGGCGGCCGCCGCGCCCTCTCGGTGGTTCTCCCGGTCGTGAGCGCCCTGCTCGCGAACGATCGCCCGCCCGCACCCCAACGCCGATTCGCTGTCGCGGAGGACCATGCGAGCAGCCACTTCACGACGTACATCCGCGCCGGTGCGACCGAGCATGTGCGGGTCGAAGATGTGGAACGTCCCCACGGGTAAGTGGGCGTTCTCAGGCGTGTAGTGCCGGGGATAGCAATGTAAATTCCGCGGACAGATGTCCCGAATGGCTGGGTTGAACGGCCCTAAATGTCCGTGATCGGCGCGTGGGATTCCGAGGAGAAATGTCCCAAATCGCACTGGGCTCAGTCGTCGTGGTGGTCGGCGGGGTCTTCGAGGATCATCCCGACCGAGGTTGCGCAGGCATCCCCGCGCCACGCCTCGACTCCCTCGCGGACGGCGAAGACGGCGATCACGAGGCCGGCGATCGCGTCGACCCACCACCAGCCGAACAGGCTGTTGAGCACGAGCCCGATCAGGACGGCGCCGGAGAGGTACGTGCAGATGAGGGTCTGTTTGGAGTCCGCGACAGCCGTGGCAGATCCGAGCTCCCGCCCCGCACGGCGTTCGGCGAGCGAGAGGAAGGGCATGATGACCACACTGAGCGCGGTGATCGCGATCCCCACCGGGGAGTGCTCGACCTCGACTCGGGCGATGAGCGCGATCAGAGAGCTCGCGGTGACGTAGGCGGCGAGGGCGAAGAACGCGATCGCGATCACGCGCAGCGTGCCCTTCTCCCAGCGTTCGGGATCGCGGCGGGTGAACTGCCATGCGACCGCGGCTGCAGAGAGCACTTCGATCGTCGAGTCGAGCCCGAAGCCCACCAGTGCTGCCGAGGAGGCGATCGTCCCGGCCGTGATCGCGACGATCGCCTCGATGAGGTTGTAGGCGATCGTCGCGAAGACGATCCATCGGATGCTGCGTTGCAGGACGTGCCGGCGGGGATCGGTTGGCGTGTGCGTGGCGCTCATGCGCAGCTGCAGTTCTCGCCGGCGCAGCATCCGGGCTCGACGTAGAGCACGACGCGCAGGAGCTCGTCGAGCGCCGGCGCCAAGTGTTGATCGGCAAGCTGGTACCAGGTCCGGCGCCCATCGGGAACCGACTCGACGAGGCCGCAGCCGCGAAGGCACGCCAGCTGGTTCGACATCACCTGCCGTGACACGCCCAGCGCGTCAGCCAGATCGGACGGGTATGCCGGGGCCTCCCGCAGCGCCAGGAGGACACCCGCCCGCGTCGGGTCCGAGAGCGCATGACCGAGTCGGGCGAGCGCAGCGGTGTGCGTGACAGTGGCGGTCATCGTCGGCATGACAGCGACGATACACGAAACGCTGAACTATCGACCTGGGACATTTGTGCGCGGAAATTGACAAGTGCGCTGGGAATTTAGCAAGCAGGTGTACGTTCCGTCCGAGGGTGTCCGCTTGGGGGAGTGGGGTGGCCCCAAATGTCCCGTGAACTCATCGAAGATTCCGGTAAGAGATGTCACGGTTGGGGTCTCACGGCGCCGATAGCATCGGCTCATGACCCCCGCTTCCCCTCGCGTCGCGCCTCGAGTATGGCTCGGCATCCTCACGTTTGCGCTCTACCTCATCGTGTTCTGCACGATCTGGGTCATCAATGGTGTCGACTACACGCGCGTCGGTGACAGTGCCGAAACGGTCGCAAGTTGGTACGTCGCGCCGCTTGTCGGTGGTGCTGTCGTTCTCATCGTGATGGTGACGATCTTCGGGTGGTGGCGTCCCGCGCTTATCGAGCAGAAGCGGCGATACCCGGCATGGATCTGGATCTTTCCGGGTGCACTTGTGGTGCTGGCGGTGCTCGCACTCATCCTCGGTGATTCATCACGCGTGACCCCGCAGATGTGGCTCTTGCTGGTGGTCGGCAGCCTGCTGGTGGGATTCAACGAAGAACTGCTCACCCGGGGTCAACTGATCGTCGCTCTGCGCAGCCGATTCGGCGAGCTTGGCGTGTGGTTCTTCAGCACGCTCCTCTTCTCTCTGCTGCATGTGCCCAACATGTTCTTCGGAACCGGTGTCCTGGGCATCGGGCAACTCTTCATCACCTTCTTCCTCGGCAGCGCCCTTTACCTGACACGCCGCGTCAGCGGTGGCCTGATCGTAGGAATGCTCGTGCACGCGCTCTGGGACTTCTCCTCCTTCGCTGCAATCGGCGACAACACCACACTTCCGAGCCTGCTTGGTGTCGGCTTCGGGGTCGCCGCGATGATCGTCGCGATCGTTCTCACCCGCCGCGAGAACAAGACCGAGCACGTCGCTTCCAAGGCGACCGTCGAGAGCTGATCGAACCAGAAGGAGGTGCCCCGCCCGCATTCGCTGCCGATAGAGAACTCGGCCGCCGAAACACGGGCTCAGCTCGTAGGTTTCGGCGCCCATTCGCGTTTCGCAGGGACGCGTCGTGTGTCCAGTGGACATCTACGGGACAACTCGGCGCGGAGAGAGACATCTTCGCGCGGAAAGTACACCCGGGCACGGGCGGCAACGAGGCACAAGAGAGGCTGTACGTTCCGGCGGGAGATGCCCGAGAAGGTGGCTGTGCGGGTCAATATGTCTCATCCGCATTAACAGCGTTGCGGCAGAAGATGTCCAAAACCGTGGCCTCGCTCTCAATCGACCGCCTTCTGCGCGATCGGCCTCGTC
>JAVBSF010000281.1:0-9082 GCA_031556925.1 Pararhizobium sp. | reverse complement strand
TTCGCCGGCTTCGAGGCCTGGCGCGACCAGGTGCTGGAGGAGGAGGAGCGCGACGCCCACAAGCTCGCCCGCAAGATCGTCCGCGAGGAGCATTGGCTGCGCTACGGCGTGACCGCCCGGCGCAAGCGCAACATGCGTCGCCTCGGCGCGCTGCAGGATCTGCGCGCCCAGTATCGCGGCCACAAGGGCCCCCAGGGTACGGTACAGGCCTCCGTCTCCGATGCGCAGGAGAGCGGCAAGCTTGTCATCGAGGCCGACAAGATCACCAAGGCCTACGGCGAACGTACGATCGTCGCACCTTTCTCGATCCGTGTGCATCGCGGCGACTGCATCGGCCTCGTTGGCCCGAACGGCGCCGGCAAGACGACGCTCCTGAAAATGCTGACGGGCCAACTTGCCCCGGACACGGGCATCGTCAAGCTCGGCACCAATCTGGAAATCGCCACCCTCGACCAGAAGCGCGAGGATCTGAACCCGGAAGATACACTCGCCCACTACCTGACGGACGGCCGCGGGGAAAACCTTCTCGTCAATGGCGAACAGCGCCATGTCACCGGCTACATGAAGGAATTTCTTTTCCAGCCGGAACAGGCACGCACCCCGATCAAGAACCTTTCCGGCGGCGAGCGCGCGCGGCTGATGCTGGCGCGCATTCTCTCGCGCCCGACCAACCTCCTGATCCTCGACGAACCGACCAACGATCTCGACATCGAGACGCTGGATCTTCTGCAGGAGATCGTCGCCGGCTTTTCCGGCACCGTCATCCTCGTCAGCCACGACCGCGACTTCCTCGACCGTACCGTGACCTCGACCATCGCACCCGCCGTTCCCGACGCACCCGATGGCCGCTGGATCGAATATGCCGGCGGCTATTCCGACATGATGACGCAGCGCAAGGGCGCGCAGGAGGAAAAGCGCAAGGCAGAAAAGGCGGAAAAGGCGCGCTCGGCACCGGCAACCTCCACGGAAGCGCCGAAATCCGGCAAGGGCAAGCTTTCCTTCAAGCAGAAATTCGCCCTCGAAAACCTGCCGAAAGAAATGGCCAAGGCCGAAGCGGAAATCGCCAGGCGCGAAGCCGAAATGGCCGATCCCAACCTGTTTTCGAAGAACCCGGCGCGGTTTTCGGCGCTTGCCGCCGAAATGGAAAAGCTGCGCACCTCCATCACCAAGATGGAGGAAGAGTGGCTGGAACTCGAAATGCTGCGTGAAGAGCTGGAAGGCTGAGTGGATCAGGCGATTTTTCCGGCATTGCTTTTGCCCGGAACCGGCGCTATTTAAGCATCTCGTGGTGATTTGGCCGGCCGGCTTGCAGCCACGTTAAACAAGTCGCTAAAGGGCCGTGGGCAAGCGGACCGGTGGCGATATTTTTCGTTGCCGGTTTTTTGTTTCCCGGCTCCTTGTTCGTCGAGTGAGAACCATGCCCATCAAGATCCCCGATACGCTGCCCGCATTCGAAACCCTTACCAAAGAGGGCGTGCGGGTAATGACCGAGACGGTGGCCATCCGGCAGGATATCCGCCCCCTCCAGATCGGGCTCCTCAACCTCATGCCGAACAAGATCAAGACCGAGGTGCAGATGGCGCGCCTTGTCGGCGCCTCGCCGCTGCAAGTCGAGTTCTCGCTCATCCGTCTCGGCGGCCACAAGGCGAAGAACACCTCCGAAGAGCATCTCCTTGCCTTCTACGAGACCTGGGAAGAGGTGAAGCATCGCAAGTTCGACGGCCTGATCATCACCGGTGCTCCCGTGGAAACCCTTGATTACGAGGACGTGACCTATTGGGAAGAGATGAAGCAGATCTTCGACTGGACGGCGACCAACGTGCATTCGACGCTCAACATCTGCTGGGGCGCGATGGCGGCGATCTACCATTTCCACAATGTCCCGAAGCATGCGCTGAAAGAAAAAGCATTTGGCGTCTATCGCCACCACAACCTTAACCCGTCATCCGTCTATCTCAGCGGCTTCTCCGACGATTTCCAGATCCCGGTCTCCCGCTGGACGGAGGTGCGCCGCGCCGATATCGAGAAGGTGGACGGTCTCGAGATCCTGATGGAATCGGATGAGATGGGCGTCTGCTTCGTGCACGAGAAGACCTGCAACCGGCTTTATGTCTTCAACCATGTGGAATATGATTCGACCTCGTTGTCGGACGAATATTTCCGCGATGTCGATGCCGGCGTGCCGATCAAGATGCCGTTCAACTATTTCCCGCACAACGATCCCGACCTGCCGCCGCAGAATCGCTGGCGAAGCCATGCCCACCTGCTTTTCGGTAACTGGATCAACGACATCTATCAAACCACCCCCTATGAGCTTTCGGCCATCGGCAACGTTGAATGAACTCATATAAGAGGGAAGTATCGCTCATGGGTGCCGGGCATATACCCGTCGCTCCTGAGTTGCGAATTGTATGACTTTACGATTGCCGCGCCACAGGAAATGGCGCAGTTTGCGGCAAACGGGCGCCTGGAGGAGATGCAAGGCCGTGGGAACATTGAGTAAGGAATTCGGCCAGCTGCCATCCGGCGAGACTGTGCATCAGCTGACAATCACGGGTGGCGGGCTGACCGCCGATATTCTCACCTGGGGCGCCGTTATCCGTGATCTCAGGCTCGAAGGCCATGCGCCGCCGCTGGTGCTCGGCTTCGAAACGCTTGAGGATTATCTCAAGCATTCCCCCTATTTCGGCGCGACACCGGGACGCAACGCCAACCGCATCGGCGACGGACGGTTTTCCATCGATGGAACCGGCTATCAGCTCGAATGCAACGAAAAAGGCGTGACGCATCTGCATGGCGGCAGCGACGGCATCGCCAGACGGCTCTGGAATGTGGTCGAACACGCGGCCAATCGCGTCGTGCTTGAAATCGTCGATCCGGAAGGTCGGGCCGGCTATCCCGGCAATTGCCGTGTCGTCTGCACCTATGAGCTCAAGGACGGCGGGACTTTAAGCGTCGGCTACGCCTCGACCACGGACAAGGCGACCATCGCCAATGTCTGCCAGCACAGCTATTTCAACCTCGACGGCGGACCGGACGCCTTCGGCCACGACATCATGATCGCCGCCGGGCACTATCTGCCGACGGATGAACGGCAGGTTCCGACCGGCGAAATCCGTCCCGTCGACGGCACCGCCTTCGACCTGCGCAGCATGACCTCCATGCGTCGGCAACTGGAAGACGAAAAGATCGGCTACGACCACAATTTCTGCCTGTCTACCGCACGTGGCCCGAAGCGCTCCGTGGCGCTTGCCCGCAGCGTCAATTCCGGCGTTGCGCTCGAAGTCCGCACCAGCGAGCCGGGTGTGCAGTTCTATACCGGCTTCAAAATGGATATCCCGGCTCCCGGTCTGGACGGCCGAAAGTATGGCCCCTTCGCCGGCTTCTGCCTGGAAACCCAGATATGGCCGGACGCGGTGAACCATGCGAACTTCCCCGAAGGCATCCTTCGCCCCGGCGAAACTCTGCTGCAGGAAACGGATTACGTCTTCAGCCGCAGCTAATCAGAAAGTCGGGAAGGGACTGAAATGGCAAACACGAAAAAAGCCGGCGGCGGTATTGCGCTCGTGACCGGCGGCGGCACTGGCATTGGACGCGCGATCAGCGCGGCCCTGCTGGCCGAGGGATATACCGTCATCATCGCCGGCCGTCGCGCCGATATCTTGCAGACGGCCGCCGACGAACTGGGCGCGGAACATCCCGGAGCAGCTGTGTGTGCCATTGCCGCCGATATCGGCGATCCGCGTTCCGTTGCAACGCTGTTCTCGACCATTGCCGCCGACTTCGGCCGTCTCGACCTGCTGGTCAACAATGCCGGTATGGGCCTGCCGGCAATCCCCATGGAGGACATTAGCTTCGAGGACTGGAACGCGATCGTCGCCGTCAATCTGACCGGCGCGTTCCTCTGTACGCAGCAGGCCATGAAGATGATGAAGGCACAGACCCCGCGTGGTGGCCGGATCATCAACAACGGCTCGATCTCGGCCTCGACGCCGCGCCCGCTCTCCGCTCCTTATACGGCGACCAAGCACGCCGTCTCAGGCCTCACCAAATCCACTGCGCTCGACGGTCGCCCCTTCGACATCGCCTGCGGCCAGATCGATATCGGCAATGCTGCGACTGACATGACGAGCCGCATGAGCAAGGGTGTGCTGCAGGCCAACGGCGAGGTGGCGGCGGAACCGACGATCCCCGCCCATCTCGTCGCCGAAGCCGTCGTCTACATGGCCGGGCTGCCGCTGTCGGCAAATGTGCTGACAATGACCGTCATGGCCACCCAGATGCCCTATGTCGGGCGCGGATAGCACGATCGCGCAGGTTTCGGGTGGCTGGCCGCAAGCCCGGCTTTTATCTCCCGACCTCCAACACAAGGGAGGTCGGATATGCAGAGTCTCACAAACAAAGTCGCAATCGTAACAGGTGCGTCGTCGGGTATCGGCCGGGCGATAGCGCTGCTTTTCGCCTCAGAAGGGGCGGCGGTTGTCCTGAATGCGCGGGGCGCCGAATCACTGAGGGCGGTGGCTGAAGAGATTCGCGAGCGGGGCGGACGCGCCCATGCCGTCACCGGTGATGTTGCCTGCGAAGAAACGCACAAGGCTCTGGTCGCAGCCGCGAGGGATGTCTTCGGTGGCGTGGATATCGCTATTAACAACGCGGGCACCGTCGGCCCGATTAGGCCCCTTGCCGATGTCAGCGCGGAAGAATGGCAGCAAACGCTCACCACGAACCTGTCTTCCGCATTTTTGGGCAGCCGCCACCAGATACCCGCCATGCTGGAGTGCGGCGGCGGCTCCCTTGTCTTTACCTCAAGCTTGTCGGCACCAGTGTCGGCATTCCCGGCATGGGCGCCTATGCAGCCGCAAAGGCGGGCCTGATGGGACTGGTAAAGGGGCTGACGGCTGATTACGCCCATCAAGGCATTCGTGCCAATGCGCTTCTTCCGGGCGGCGTTGATACCCCTATGGCGGGTGATGCGACCCAGAAGGAATGGGCGGCCAGCCTGCATGCCATGAAGCGGATCGCCGCACCGGAGGAGATCGCGCAAGCCGCGCTTTTCCTTGCAGGTCCGATGTCGAGCTTCGTGACAGGATCGGCTCTCTATGCGGACGGCGGCAACGCCGCCGTGAAGTAAACCTATTTCTGCCGCGGAACGATCAGACCGAGCTTCCGCGGCATCCCCCTAACGATTTGTTTCACGCATTTCCGGACGGAAAGCCGCTTCACACTTTTCCCGAAAATGCCCTAGCCCCCAAGCGCGATCGTGACCGCCACGAGCACGCCGCCGATGGAAGCCGTCGCAAAGGCCATGGGCCAGGGCTTCCGGTTCGCATAATTGCCAAGCTGCGCGCCGATGGCAAACAGCATGACAAGAGCAACGATGTTGGAGAGGCGCATGGCAGCCTTGAGATCATCCACGAACAGGAACGGCAGCGAAGGCGGCAGGGTCGACAACACCACCAGCGCGCAGATAGCACAGGCGGCCTTCACATCGCCCCAGCCCATCAATCTTCGCTCCGGAGGCTTGGGCAAGGCCTTTACGCGTTTAAGCAGCGCCTCAAGTTCGGTGGCAGCAACGACTTTCAGCATTTCCGGCGGCAGGTTTTCGCCAAAAATCCGCTCGGCCTCAGCCATGGGCAGGGTGCGGATCGCCATAACGAAGCTCCTGCGCCGTATCCGCTCGATCACCGAGGTCAGAACGAACATCACGGCATCGACGATGCCCCAGGCCACGTTGCAGGAGAGAGCCGCCATCAGCACGCTCACAACCTTTTCGCCGCCGGCAACCGATGCGCTCATCGTTCCCGTGAAGGAGAGCGCCATCAGCAGGCCAAAAATGATTTCGGACATCCGCTCGATCGGTTCGAGAATCGATCGCGGCTCGCCTTCTTCCCGCATGCTGGTTTCCTCTTCGACAGGCGCCTGATCCGTATCCGGCGGCGCGGGTCGATGGAAGGGCTTCTGATCGCGAGAATCAATATAGCGGAAAAACAAAAACCCCGGCGAACCGAGGCTTGCAGCATCTTAGAGAAAATGGAGCGGGTGAGGCGATTCGAACGCCCGACCCCAACCTTGGCAAGGTTGTGCTCTACCCCTGAGCTACACCCGCTCATCGTCGACGGCCTGGGGTAGTTGGTGGCCGAAGGTCGCTGTGTTGCGGCGACGGGCGGTATATGGCCTAAGGCATTTTCAAATGCAACAGGGAAAACGCAGATTGGTCTAAAATTTTTTCGAAGATCATTGCAAGCCTCTGAAAACAAGGCTTTCTTTCGTTCACCGATCCGACAAGATTGCGCCATCAGCCCCTTTGGCGTAAGCACGGAGCGCTTTCCAGACGATGAGGACGCCTCCCATGAGCGATATCAAGCCGAAGACATCAGACGATCTGTTTGCCTTTCTCGACAGCCTCGGAATCGCCCATACGACCAAGCGGCATGAGCCGGTTTTCACCGTCGCCGAATCGGTTTCGCTGCGCGACGAAATTCCGGGCGGTCATACCAAGAACCTCTTCGTGAAGGACAAGAAGGACAACTTCTTCCTGCTGACCGTCGAGGAAAACGCGACCGTCGATCTGAAGACCGTGCATCAGATCATCGGTGCCGCAAGCAAGGTTTCCTTCGGCAAGCCGGAGAAGCTGATGGAATATCTGGGCGTCATTCCCGGCGCCGTCACCGCCTTCGGTGTCATCAACGATACGGAAAGGAACGTCACGATCATCATCGATGAAGACCTGATGCGTGACGACATCATCAATTGCCATCCGCTGTCCAACGACGCGACGACCTCCATCGCCTCCAGGGATCTGCTGCGCTTTATCGAGGCGACCGGCCATCAGCCGCTTGTCTTGAAAGTGACGGCCTGACATACGATCTTTGCGGCAGAAAACAGTCATTCGGACGCTGAGTCCGTGAGGAGCAGACATGAGCGGCAGCAACCCCTATCAAGGATCGTTCGGCACCCAGATGACGGGGCAGGTGAATTACGGCGCGAAGCCGCCCGCGGTAGCCGCTCCGGTGGCCGATCTCATCAAGGACACGACCACTGCCGGCTTTACCCGCGACGTTCTGGAAGCCTCGCGCCAGCAGCCGGTTCTGGTCGATTTCTGGGCGCCCTGGTGCGGCCCCTGCAAGCAGTTGACGCCGGTTATCGAGAAAGTCGTTACCGAAGCCGCCGGGCGCGTGAAACTCGTCAAGATGAACATCGACGACCATCCCTCGATCGCCGGCCAGCTGGGTATCCAGTCGATCCCGGCCGTGATCGCCTTTGCCGATGGACGCCCGGTCGACGGCTTCATGGGCGCCGTTCCTGAAAGCCAGATCCGGGACTTCATCGACAAGATCGCCGGCCCTGCCGTGGATGACCGGCAGGTCGAGATCGATGGCGCGCTTGCCGAGGCAAAGGCCCTGTTCGACGCCGGCGATATCGAAAATGCCGGCGGTCTTTATTCGGCCGTCCTGCAGGCCGACCCTGAAAATGCGGCCGCCGTCGCCGGTCTCGCCAATTGCCTGATTGCACTCGGCCAGACGGCCGAAGCCCGTCAGGTTCTCTCCGATCTACCCGAAGCCATTGCCGCGGACGCCGCCGTGGCCGCCGTTGTCAAAAAGCTCGACCAGATCGAGGAAGCTCGCAAGCTCGGCGATCCGCTAGCGCTGGAGCAGGCGCTTGCCGCTAATCCGGACGACCACGAAGCCCGCCTGAAGCTTGCCAAGATCCGCAATGTCGAAGGCGACCGCACCGCCGCGGCCGATCACCTGCTGACGATCATGAAACGCGATCGCGCCTTTGATGACGACGGCGCGCGGCGCGAGCTTCTTAAATTCTTCGAAGTCTGGGGGGCGACGGACCCGGCGACGCTCGCGGCGCGCCGCAAGCTGTCTTCGATCCTGTTTTCCTGACGACGGAAACGCCGCCGCCGGAATTCCGGACGGCGGCGGTTCGCTCTCTTGAGTTTCGCTCTCTTGAGTTTTCATGGGCGCGCACCATGTTTGCTGCTTGGGCTTTGCTGCCTGCACCGGATATCTTCACGACATTATGACGGGAAGGTCGGGCAAACGAAGGGCATAATGGGAACGCACAGATGCAAGTCGGAAATGCACGCTACCTCAAACCGCAGGATTTGCCGGATGTATTGCCGGTCTTCCCGCTGACGGGCGTGCTGCTGCTTCCCGGCGCTCAGCTGCCTCTGAATATCTTCGAACCCCGTTATCTCGCCATGTTCGACGATGCCCTGGCCGGCAACCGGCTGATCGGTATGGTGCAGCCCTCTTTCGATGACAGCAGCCACGAGACCGCCAGCAATCCACACCAGCCGCTCTGCAAGGTCGGCTGCGTCGGTCGCATCACCTCCTTTGCCGAGATGGAGGACGGTCGCTATCTAATCTCGCTGACCGGCATCTGCCGCTTCCGGCTGCTGAGCGAGGCACATCTTGTCAAGGGCTACCGCACCTTCAGGACTGCTCCCTTCGCCACCGACCTTTCCCAGAGCGACGACGATACCCAGGTCGACCGTGAAGCGCTGCTGTCAGCGTTCAAAGCCTATCTGGAAGCCAACAAGCTGGAGGCGGACTGGGAGAGTGTCGAGCGAGCGAGCAACCGCACCCTTGTCAATTCCATGGCGATGATGTCACCCTACGGGCCGGCCGAAAAACAGGCTTTGCTGGAAGCGCCCGATCTGAAGACTCGCGCCGAAACGCTGATCGCCATTACCGAGATCGTGCTGGCGCGCAATTTCGGCGATATCGGAAACATGCTGCAATAGAGTTTGTCAGGGAAACCTGGAAACCGGTTTTCCCAAAAAGACAATCAAAACAAAGAAAGCGGGAGTCCGTCTGGTTCAATCTGAACCTGACCAATTCCAGACATGACGATGGAAGACAGAACCAGCCGGGTCGATCCCAAATTGCTCGAACTGCTCGTCTGCCCGCTGACCAAGGGCCGGCTCAGCTATCATGCCGAGGCAGGTGAACTGGTTTCGGAAAAGGCGCGCCTCGCCTATCCGATCCGCGACGGCATCCCCGTCATGCTCGTGGACGAGGCGCGCCAGACCGTCGAAGGCACGCCCGTCGATCCGAACGCGGCCTGACAT
>JAVBSF010000275.1:0-16271 GCA_031556925.1 Pararhizobium sp. | reverse complement strand
CTATTATCGCGAGGGGCGGATCGAGGATGCGGGGGCGGCCTATCAGAATGCCATTCGTCTTCTTGGGCCCACGCCGGCGCGGCTCGGCGGCTATGCCGAAAGCCTGATCGCGCTTTCGGGCGGACTGGTGACGACCGATGCGCAAGAAGCGTTGAAGCAGTCTCTGGCGATCGAGCCGAATGATCCGCGCTCCGAATATTATCTGGCGCTGGGCTTGAAACAGCAGGGTAAGGTGGATGAAGCACAGGCCGCATTCGAGGCACTGGTTCGCTCGTCGCCGGCCGATGCGCCGTGGTTGTCGCTGGTCAATGGTCATCTGACGGAATTGAAGGGCGGGCAAGGCGCGCCCGGAAATCCGACCGAGGCGGATGTGGCGGCGGCGCAGACGATGGACAGCAGCGATCGAAGCGCGATGATCGAGGGCATGGTGTCGAGCCTTGCCGAGAAACTGAAGGAAGACCCGAAGAATTTCGAGGGCTGGATGCGAATTATCCGATCCTATGCCGTGCTCGACCGCAAAGCGGAAGCCGGCGAAGCGCTGCGCCAGGGCTTGCAGGCTTTTCCGGCGGAGAGCGAAGAGGGGCGCAGTCTGCTGGCGCTCGCGGGTGAACTGGGCATCGATGCCGGCAAGGATGTGAAATGACGCGCAAGCAGAAGAGACTGGCGGTAATCGGTGGCGGTGTCGGCTTTCTGCTGGCGGCGGTTTTGCTGGTCATGTTCGCCTTCAGCCAGTCGGTTGCCTATTTCTACGTGCCGGGCGATCTGGAGAAAACATCGATTGCGCCGGGAACGCGGATTCGTCTTGGCGGGCTGGTCGAGAACGGCTCGGTGAAGCGGGGCGAGGGGACGACCGTGAGTTTTATCGTCACCGATACGATCGGCACGGTGCCGGTGACCTATTCCGGTATTCTGCCCGATCTGTTCCGCGAGGGCCAGGGTGTGGTGACGGAAGGCGCGTTCGATCAGACCGGCAAGATTTTTGTCGCCGATACCGTGCTCGCCAAGCACGACGAGACCTATATGCCGAAGGATGTGGCTGACCGGCTGAAGGCGCAGGGCGTGTCGCTGGGCGGCAAGGAGACCATCCGATGATCGTCGAGTTCGGCCACTATGCGCTGGTGCTGGCGCTCGCAACTTCGATCCTGCAATCGCTCCTGCCGGTGATGGGCGCCTGGCGGGGCGAGCGGTCGCTAATGCAGAGCGGGACCACGGCGGCGATCGCGAGTTTCTGTCTTGTGGCGCTGTCGTTCGGCGCCCTGACCTATGCCCATGTGACTTCGGATTTTTCGGTCGCCAACGTGTGGGAGAATTCCCACTCGATGATCCCGCTGCTCTACAAATATTCCGGCGTCTGGGGAAATCATGAAGGGTCGATGCTGCTGTGGCTGCTGATCCTCGTGTTCTTTTCGGCGCTCGTTGCGATCTTCGGACGGAACCTGCCGGATACGTTGAGGGCGAATGTGCTGGGCGTGCAGGCCTGGGTGGCGACGGCCTTTACGCTGTTCATCCTGCTGACCTCAAACCCGTTCACGCGGATCATGCCGGCGCCGGGCGAGGGGCGGGATCTGAACCCCGTGTTGCAGGATATCGGCCTCGCGATCCATCCGCCGCTGCTCTACCTCGGTTATGTCGGTTTTTCCGTCTGCTTTTCCTTTGCCGTGGCGGCGCTGATCGATGGGCGGATCGATGCGGCATGGGCGCGCTGGGTGCGGCCGTGGACGCTGGCCGCCTGGACCTTTCTCACCGCCGGCATCGCCATGGGCTCCTACTGGGCCTATTACGAACTGGGCTGGGGCGGCTGGTGGTTCTGGGATCCGGTCGAGAATGCTTCCTTCATGCCCTGGCTTGCCGGGACGGCGCTGTTGCATTCGGCGCTGGTGATGGAAAAACGCGAAGCTCTGAAAATCTGGACCGTGCTGCTGGCGATCCTGACCTTTTCGCTGTCGCTGCTGGGCACCTTCCTCGTGCGCTCCGGCGTTTTGACATCGGTCCACGCGTTTGCCACCGACCCGACCCGCGGCATTTTCATCCTCGTCATTCTCATGCTGTTCATCGGCGGCGCGCTGTCGCTGTTTGCCTTCCGGGCCGTGCGGCTGAAGGCGGGCGGACTGTTTGCGCCGATCTCGCGGGAAGGGGCGCTCGTCTATAACAACCTCATCCTGACGACAGCGACGGCGACCGTGCTCACCGGCACGCTCTATCCGCTGGCGCTGGAGGCGCTGACGGGGGCCAAGATTTCGGTCGGGCCGCCTTTCTTCAACATAACCTTCGGTCTGCTGATGCTGCCGCTTCTGGTCGCGGTGCCGTTCGGACCTTTGCTCGCCTGGAAGCGGGGCGATCTCCTAGGGGCCGCGCAGCGGCTTTTCGCGGCGATCGGCCTGGGGCTGGTGGTGGCGCTTGGTGTCTTCTATGCGCGTTACGGCGGGCCGGTCATGGCCGCGGCGGGAATCGGGCTTGGCATCTATCTGATTGCCGGCTCGCTGACGGATCTCGTGTTGCGCGCCGGCATCGGCCGGTTGCCTGCGGCGACGGCGTGGGCGCGTCTGAAAGGCCTGCCGCGTTCCTCTTTCGGGACGGCGCTGGCGCATGCCGGTGTCGGTGTCACGCTGATCGGGATCGTTGCGGTCACGGCCTATGAGACCGAGACGATCGTCGAGATGAAGCCGGGCATGACGGCGGACGCGGGCGGCTATACGTTGCGCTTTGACGGCATGCGGGAAGGCATGGGACCGAACTACACGGAAGAGGCTGCGCATTTCGACATCCTCGAAAGCGGCGTCGTGGTGGGCGATTTCTGGTCGTCCAAGCGCATCTATACCGCGCGGCGCATGCCGACGACGGAGGCGGGCATCCGCACCTTCGGTTTCAGCCAGCTTTATGTTTCGCTGGGCGATCCCGCGCCCGATGGCGCTATGGTGATCCGGATCTGGTGGAAGCCGCTGATCCTCTGCATCTGGGGGGGCGCGGTGCTGATGATGATCGGTGGAGCGGTGTCTCTCAGCGACCGGCGCCTTCGGGTCGGCGTGCCGAAAAAGGCGAAACCGCAGCCGAAACTCGCGATGGAGCCGGCGGAATGATCCGGCGGCTTGCTTTAGTTCTGATGGTCGTCGTGCTGGCTTATCCCGCCTTTGCGGTCAATCCTGACGAAGTGATGGCGGACCCGGCGCTGGAGGCGCGGGCGCGGGCGCTTTCGGCGCAGCTGCGCTGCATGGTCTGCCAGAACCAGTCGATCGACGATTCGAATGCAGAACTGGCGAAGGATCTCAGGGTTCTCGTGCGCGAGCGCATCGCCGGTGGCGACAGCGATGACGCGGTGATTGCCTATGTCGTCTCGCGCTACGGCGAATTCGTTCTTCTGAAGCCGCGGTTCGAAACCAAGACGCTCTTGCTTTGGGGGACGCCCGCGGTGCTGTTGATCGCCGGCGCCATCGCCATGGCATTTGCCGCGCGACGCCGCAACGGGCGGGCGACGGGCACGGTTTTGACGGCGGACGAGAGGGCGCGTCTTGAGGCGCTTCTGGGCAACGACAAGCGTCTGGACCGCTAAAGCGTGTCGCGATCTTTCAGATTCGCTCATACGCTTTAGATCTTTGTTTTTGCGCATGTCTTTTCGCAAAACCGCTGCACACTTTTGCGAGACATGCTTTAAACGCCAACATTACCAAAAATTCATTCAGCGGACACGCATCGGTAAGGTCGATGCGCCTATTTCTTGTCTCAACGATCGCTTCCCCTCGCGATCCGTTCCAGAAGAGAAAAGGCAAATTCGATGTTCAAGCCCTCGCGTCCTTCCCTGAAAACCGTGCTGCAGACGACCACCGTTGCCGGTCTTGCGGCGGTCATGCTGTCGACGGGTATTCCCGCTGCCGTCAACTATTCCTTTGCCGCTCCGGTCAAGGTCGAAGCCCCGCAGGTTCCGAGCTTTGCCGATGTCGTCGATGCCGTTTCGCCGGCCGTCGTTTCGGTTCGCGTTCAGTCGCGCGCCAATCCTGTTTCCGATGATGCTTCCAACGGCTTCAGCTTCGATTTCGGCGGTCCCGGCCTTGATGAGCTGCCGGACGATCATCCGCTGAAGCGTTTCTTCCGCGAATTCGGCGGCCAGAACGGCGGCGGCGATCGTCGCGCCGAGCGTCCGCATCTCGGCAAGCCCGGCCCCGGCCGCCTGCGTCCGACTTCGCAGGGCTCCGGCTTCTTCATTACCGAAGACGGCTATCTCGTCACCAACAACCACGTGGTTTCGGACGGCTCGGCCTTTACCGTCGTCCTGAACGACGGCACGGAACTCGATGCCAAGCTGATCGGCAAGGACAGCCGCACCGATCTTGCCGTGCTCAAGGTCGATGACAAGCGCAAGTTCACGTATGTCAACTGGGCTGACGACAGCAAGGTTCGCGTCGGCGACTGGGTGGTTGCCGTCGGTAACCCGTTCGGCCTCGGCGGTACCGTGACCTCCGGTATCGTTTCGGCCCGTGGCCGCGACATCGGTTCCGGCCCCTATGACGATTACCTGCAGGTCGATGCGGCCGTGAACCGTGGCAACTCGGGAGGTCCGACCTTCAACCTTTCGGGCGAAGTCGTCGGTATCAACACCGCGATCTTCTCGCCGTCCGGCGGCAATGTCGGTATCGCCTTCGCGATTCCCGCCTCCGTCGCCAAGGATGTGGTTGCCGATCTGATGAAGGATGGCTCGGTATCGCGTGGCTGGCTTGGTGTTCAGATCCAGCCGGTAACCAAGGATATCGCCGATTCGCTCGGTCTTGCCGAGGCAAGCGGCGCCCTGGTTGTCGAGCCGCAGACCGGTTCGCCTGGCGAAAAGGCCGGTATCAAGAAGGGTGACGTCGTAACCGCCGTCAATGGCGAGACGATCAAGGGACCGCGTGAGCTGGCCCGCAAGATCGGTGCGATGCGGCCCGGCACAAGCGTCGACGTTTCGCTGTGGCGCGATGGCAAGGCAACGAGCGTGAAGCTCGAGGTTGGTACTCTGCCGACGGACGATCAGCAGGCTGCCGCCACGCCGGACCAGGGCCAGGAAGAGACCGCCCCGGCCTCCGAAAAGGCGCTTGCCGATCTCGGTGTGACCGTCTCCCCCTCGGATGACGGCAACGGCGTGACGATCTCGTCCGTCGATCCAGACTCCGACGCCGGCGACCGTGGGCTGAAGGAAGGCGAGAAGATCGTTTCCGTCAACAACCAGGAAGTCAAATCCGCTGACGACATCCTCAAGGTGATCGCCGCCGCCAAGAAGGACGGCCGCAGCAAGGCGCTGTTCCAGATCCAGGCCGAGAACGGCAGCCGCTTCGTGGCGCTTCCGATCGACCAGGGCTAAGGCGCTCGCGCTCTTCCAGACAGGGACGCCGCGAGACCGAAGGGTTTCGCGGCGTCCGCCGTTCGTCCCGCCGTCCCGCGACGGGGCAAAGCCGGTTGTGAAAGGTGAGGGTCCGGGACTATGGTCATCCGCATGAAGATTCTGATTATCGAAGACGATCTCGAAGCCGCCGCCTATCTCTCCAAGGCTTTTCGCGAGGCGGGTATCATGTCCGACCACGCCAGCGACGGCGAAAGTGGCCTGTTCATGGCCAGTGAAAATACCTACGACGTGCTGGTAATCGACCGGATGCTGCCGCGGCGCGACGGGCTGTCCGTGATTTCCGAGCTGCGGCGCAAGGATATCCATACCCCCGTGCTCATTCTGTCGGCGCTGGGACAGGTCGACGACCGGGTGACCGGACTGCGCGCCGGCGGTGACGATTATCTTCCGAAACCCTATTCCTTCAACGAGCTTTTGGCGCGTGTCGAGGTGCTTGGCCGCCGCAAGGGCGCGCCGGAGCAGGACATGGTCTACCGGGTCGGCGATCTCGAACTCGACCGGCTTTCCCATACCGTCCGCCGGCAGGGCAAGGAAATCGTGCTTCAGCCGCGAGAATTCCGGCTGCTCGAATATCTGATGAAGAATTCTGGCCAGGTGGTGACGCGCACCATGCTGCTCGAAAATGTCTGGGATTATCATTTCGATCCGCAGACCAACGTCATCGACGTACATGTGTCGCGGCTGCGCTCCAAGATCGAGAAGGATTTCGATGCGCCGCTGCTGCGCACCGTGCGCGGCGCGGGCTATATGATCAAGGACGAAGCGCGGGCTGACGGATGAGCCGGCTGCGGGTTCTCTTTCGCACGACGGCCGTTCGCCTTTCGGCGGTCTATCTGCTTCTGTTTTCGCTCTGCGCGGCTTTTCTCGTCTTCTACGTAACCGCAATGTCGCAGCGGCTGCTCGAGCAGCAGACGCGCGATGCGGTGAATGCCGAAGTCCAGCAGATCGAAGCGGTTTACGACAGGGCCGGCGTCAACGGGCTGTTGCGCACGCTGGAACGGCGCGCGCGCCAGCCCGGCGCCAATCTCTACGTGATCGCCGGACCCACAGGGGAGATCCTGGCTGGCAACGTCGCCTCGCTGGAGCCCGGACTGCTGGATCACGAAGGATGGACGGGCCAGGCATTCCGCTATCAACGTTACACCGACGAAAGCCGCAAGGAGACGCATATCGCGCTGGCCCATGTGCTGGTGCTGGAAAACGGTTTGCGCGTTCTTGTCGGGCGCGACTTACAGGAGCCGGAAAAATTCCGCGTACTGGTGCGTCAGGCCCTCATGGTGGCGCTGGGTATCATGGGCCTCGGCGCGCTCGTCATCTGGTTTGCGATCGGCCGCAACGCCCTGAGACGTATAGACCGCATGTCGGATGCCAGCACCCGCATCATGGCGGGCGATCTTTCCCAGCGATTGCCGATGAGCGGGTCCGGGGATGAGTTCGACCGGCTTTCGGAATCGCTGAATGCGATGCTGGGCCGGATCGAGAAGCTCAACGAGGGGCTGCGACAGGTCTCCGACAACATCGCTCATGACCTGAAGACGCCGTTGACGCGGCTGCGCAACAAGGCCGAGGCGGCCCTTGCCCACAAGACCACGGCGGCGGCCTATCGCACCTCGCTGGAGGAGATCATTGCCGAATCCGACCAACTGATCCGCACCTTCAATGCGCTTTTGATGATCTCGCGGGTCGAGGCCGGTGGCGCTGCGGCGGAGATGAGCGATATCGACCTGTCGATGATCGTCGCCGATTGCGTCGAACTCTATGAACCGGTCGCCGAGGAGCAATCGCTGCAGCTGAAAGCGGAGATCGCCGGCCCCTTGCATGTCAACGGCAACCGCGAGCTGATCGGGCAGGCGCTCGGCAATCTCATCGATAATGCGATCAAATACGCCGAAGGCGCAAACGATCCGGAAATCCACGTGTCGCTTGCGCGCCGGGGCGATGCCGTCGTCATCGTGGTGGCCGATCACGGGCCGGGCGTGCCTGCGGACAAGCGCGACGAGGTTGTCGCACGCTTCGTTCGTCTGGATGAAAGCCGGTCGAAGCCGGGCACGGGGCTCGGCTTGTCCTTGGTCGAAGCCGTCATGGAGATGCACAAGGGCACACTGGAGCTTGACGATACCATGGCTGGCGCGGCCAGTCCGGGATTGAGCGTGACGATGGTATTTCCGGAGCGCTAAAGACTGCTGTCACTTATATTTTCCCTTTCTTCGGGGATAGGATAGCCTGCGCCGGCCGGAATCATCCCGGCGGGAGGAGAGCATGAGCAAGACCGATCTGCCGCGCCTGGATGGGATCGCCACATCGCCGATCCGGCCGTTGAGCCAGTCCGAGGCGAAATCCGTTGCTTCCACTCTCCGGGATATGGGCAAATCCGAGCCCGCGATTGCCGTCTTGCTGGCGCCGGAAACGCCTTTGCGCGATTTCGTCGTCGCCGCATTCTCGCTTTCTCCCTATTTGCGCGATGCCGCTGCGGCTCGCCCCGCCATGCTGGCGGAGGTTTTGCAGACGCCGGTCGAAAGCTATCTGCAACGGCGGATCGATGATGCGCGCGGCGCCTGGCGGAGCGGTGAGGCGGACAAGGCGCTCCCCGACGCCGAGATCATGGCGCGGCTGCGGGTCGCCAAGCGCGAGATGGCCTTCTGCCTGGCATTGTCCGATCTCGCAGGGCTCATCGATGGCCGTGAAACCACCCGCTGGCTGAGCGAATTTGCCGGTGCCGCGGTATCCTCGACGATCGATCACCTGCTTCTGAGCGCGGCCGAAGCCGGCAAGTTTCATGTGGCGGATACCGGGCGGCCGAGCGAGGGTTCGGGCGTGGTGGTGCTCGGCATGGGCAAGCTCGGAGCTTTCGAACTCAACTACTCCTCCGATATCGACCTCGTGGTGTTTTACGAGCCATCGGCACCCCTGATCACGGATGCCTCCGAAGCCCCGGAAACCTTTGCCCGGCTGCTTCGTCGCCTCATCCGTATTCTGCAGGAGCGGACCGGCGACGGTTATGTGTTTCGCACCGATCTCCGGCTCCGGCCCGATCCGGGGGCGACGCCGCTGGCCATTCCGGTCGAGGCGGCGCTGCTTTATTACGAGGGCCGCGGCCAGAACTGGGAGCGCGCCGCCTTCATCAAGGCGCGGCCGGTGGCGGGTGACCTGAAGGCGGGGGAGAGCTTCCTTCGGGAGCTGACGCCTTTTGTCTTCCGCAAATATCTCGACTATGCGGCGATTGCCGATATTCACTCGATCAAACGGCAGATCCACGCCCATAAGGGGCACGGCGAGATTGCGGTGAAGGGGCACAATATCAAGCTCGGACGCGGCGGTATCCGGGAGATCGAGTTTTTCGTCCAGACCCAGCAACTGATCGCCGGAGGGCGTATGGCCGATCTCAGGCTGCGCGCCACCGAGCCGATGCTGGACCGGCTGGCGAAGGCAAATTGGATCGACGAGGAGACAGCCGTCGAACTGACCGAGGCCTACTGGTTCCTGCGCGATGTCGAGCACCGGCTGCAGATGGTGCATGACGAGCAGACCCATGTGCTGCCGACCACCGAAGCCGAATTGAAGCGTATCGCCTATATGCTGGGCTTTGCCGATACGGCGTCGTTCTCCGAGCGGCTTTCCAGGGTTTTGAAGACCGTCGAACGGCGCTATGCGCAGCTGTTCGAGCAGGAGGCGCGGCTTTCCGGCGACGCCGGCAATCTGGTCTTTACAGGCCAGAAGGACGATCCCGATACGCTTGAAACGCTGAAAGCGCTCGGCTTCGAGCGGCCACAGGATATTTCCCGGACCATCCGCACCTGGCACTACGGGCGTTATCGCGCCACCCAGTCGGTCGAAGCGCGCGAGAGGCTGACGGAGCTGACGCCGGAACTGCTGCGCGTCTTCGGCCAGAACAAGCGGGCCGACGAGGCGCTCTTGCGCTTCGACCAGTTCATCTCCGGGCTGCCGGCGGGCATCCAGCTCTTCTCGCTGCTCGGCAACAATCCTGGTCTTCTCTCCCTTATCGTCAACATCATGTCGACGGCGCCGCGACTGGCCGGCATCATCGCCGGGCGGCCGCATGTCTTTGACGGCATGCTCGATCCGCGTCTTTTGGCGGAGCTTCCGACGCGCGCCTATCTGGCCGAGCGGATCGAGGGGTTTGTCGCCGGCGGACGCCATTACGAGGAAATCCTCGACCGGCTGCGCATCATCGCCGCCGAGCAGCGTTTCCTGATCGGCATCAGGCTGTTGACCGGGGTGATCACCGGCGCGCAGGCCGGACATGCTTTCACCGATCTTGCCGACCTCATCATCGCCGCGGCCCTCGACGCCGTGCTTACCGAAGTGCGTTCCGCCCATGGCAATTACAAAGGCGGACGCGTGGCTGTGGTCGGCATGGGCAAGCTCGGGAGCCGAGAACTCACGGCCGGTTCGGATGTCGATCTCATCCTGCTCTACGACTACGATTCCGACGCGCTGGAATCGGATGGGCTGAAACCGCTCGATGCTGTACGTTACTTCACCCGTGTCACCCAGCGGCTGATCGCGGCGCTCTCGGCGCCGACAGCGGAAGGCGTGCTCTACGAGGTCGATATGCGCTTGCGCCCCTCCGGCAACAAGGGACCGGTCGCGACGCGCATCAATGCCTTTGCCAAATATCAGCGCGGTGAAGCCTGGACCTGGGAGCACATGGCGCTCACCCGCGCCCGCACCCTCTGCGGCGATGAGAGCCTGATTGCGGAAGCGGAGGAGATTTTCAGCGAAGTCCTCGGCCGAAAGCGAGATATTGCCAAGGTGATGGCCGACGTTTCCGAGATGCGCGGGCTGATCGACAAGGAAAAGCCGCCAAGCGATCTCTGGGACTTCAAGCTTATTCCCGGCGGGCTCGTCGATATCGAGTTCATTGCACAATACCTGGCGCTGATCGCGCCTGCCCGCGGTGTCGCGCCGCTCACGGCCGGAACACCGACGGTCGATGCCTTAAAGACACTTGGCCCGGACCTGATGGAGCCCTCAAGCCTCGATACGGTATTGGACGCGCTCAATCTCTTCACGGAACTGTCGCAGATGGTGCGTCTGTGTATCGAGGGCGATTTCGAACTGAAGGATGCGCCGTCCGGGCTTGTCGATCTTCTTTGCCGGGCAGCCGACGCGCCCGACCTGAAGGTTCTGGAGGCCGATATCCGCCGCCTCTCCAAAGCTGTCCGGCGGATATTCCAGAGCGTGGTGAAAGCCGGTTTTCCCGAAAAGGCAACCGAAAACAAAAAAAGCTAGGGTCTGTGCGGTTCAAGCTGAGCCGGACAGACCTTAGCCGTCAGGCGGCTGCGCAGTTGGGGATGCGCACGCAGATGATGGTGCCGACATTTTCCTGCGAATGGATTTTCATCGCGCCGCCATGCAGCAGCGTCAGCGAGCGCGAGATCGCCAGACCGAGGCCGGAACCGCCCTTGCTCTTGGCATACTGGCTCTGCACCTGCTCGAAGGGCTGGCCGATCTTCTGCAGGGCCGCGCGCGGAATGCCGATGCCGGTGTCGGCGATGGTCAGCGTCACGCCGCCGCCGACCTTTTTCGCCCTGAGCGAAATCTTGCCGCCTTCATTGGTGAACTTCACCGCATTGGACAGCAGATTGAGAAGCACCTGCTTCATCGCGCGGCGATCGGCGATCATGGTGAGGCCAGAGGACACCTGCTGATCGACGCAGATGTTCTTCTGCTCGGCCGGGATCGTCGTCAGGCGCAGGGTCTCCTCGATCAGCGGCGCAAGGTCGATGATCTCGGGGTTGATCTGCATGTGCCCCGCCTCGATCTTCGACATATCGAGGATGTCGCTGATGACATTGAGGAGATGCTTGCCGCTGTCGTGGATGTCGCGGGAGTATTCGTCGTATTTCTCCGAGCCGAGTGGGCCGAACATCTGGTTCTGCAGGATTTCCGAGAAGCCGAGGATGGCGTTGAGCGGGGTACGCAGCTCATGGGACATATTGGCGAGGAATTCGGATTTCGCCCGGTTGGCGGCTTCGGCGCGTTCCTTCTCGGCCTGATAATTGGCGTTGGCGATGGAAAGCTCGGCCTTCTGCCGTTCAAGTGTGATGCGCGACGCAGAGAGATCGCCGATCGTCGCCATCAGCCGCCGTTCGGATTCACGCAGACGCACCTGGTGACGCTTCAGAAGCGTGATGTCCGTGCCGACGGAGACCATGCCGCCGTCGCGGGTGCGCCGCTCGTTGATCTGCAGCCAGCGCTGGTCGGCAAGCTGCACTTCGGATGTCTGCGAATGGTTGGAATGATCCGGGTCGGCGATGCGCCGTTCGATGATCGGGCGGGCGGAAGCGCTCATGACGGTGATGCGGTCGGTGCCGGGCACCAGCACATCGTCGGGCAGGGCATAGGCCTGCTGGTAGTGGGTGTTGCACATGACGAGCCGGTCGTGCTTGTCCCAGAGCACGAAGGCTTCCGAGGTGCATTCGATCGCGACGGCCAGCCGCTGGTCTGCTTCGGCATAGCGCTGGGCAAGCCGGTGCTGTTCGGTCACGTCCATGGCGATGCCGATCAGATGAACGCGGCCGGTGGTGGTGCGGATGACCTGTGCGCGGGCGCGCAGCCAGACGTAATGGCCGGCCGCATGACGCATGCGGAAAACCTGATCGATCTGCGGCGTGTCGCCCTTGGCGATGGCGCGCGCCACCTTGTAGATGCCGTTGTCGTCGGGGTGCATCAGGCGCGCGGCATCGCCGAAGGACAAGACGCTGTTGTGCGGCGCCATACCCAGCATTTCATACATGGAGCGCGACCAGAACAGACGCCGGTTCGGCAGATCGAAATCCCAAAGGCCGCACCGGCCGCGCGACAGCGCCGTTTCGACGCGCAGGTTGGATTCGGCAAAAATCTGGTCGGCATCGCGCGAACGCTTGGCCTGGATATAATAGGCGTAGAGGATCACCAGCAAGATGGCCGAAATGCCGGCAAACAGCGTGACGTTCAACGATACTTCGTCACGCCAGAGCTTTTCGATGGCGGCAGTCGGGGTCGCGACGAGCAGGGTACCCCTGGTGCCGGGAACCTGTACCAGAGCGACGACATGGGCCGCGCCGCCGATCGTCGTTTTCATGACGGTCAAGCGCTCGCCAAAATACTGGAAGGCCGCGACTTCCGGCGCGATGGTGGAGAGCGGAAGCCCGGCATAGCCTGAGCCGGCCGGGGAACTGGCGAAAACCCGGCCATCGGGACGCATGGTCAGGATAAAGGCATCCTTCGCCATGACCTCCGGGACGATGCGTTCGGCAAGCCGTTGCTCGACCTCGCCCTTGCGCGCTTCGCCGAAAAGCGCGGGCGCGCCGTCTTCCAGGCTGGCGCTTGCCGCGACAGCCGCCAGCAACGTGCTCTGGCGAATTCCGTCTTCCATCCGGGCATATTCGACGATGATGCTGTTGGCCCGCGACATGGCGACAACCAGCAGGAAGGCGATGATCAGGATCGGAATGGAACGCTTGAGAAGCGGCTCGGCCCGCGCGAGGCGCAAGGCGGCAGGTTCGGTGAATATCCGCGCGTGCTGGATAATCTCCTTTTCCAGCGCCAGAAAGCCTGGAAATTTGGGTCGCAGCCGCCCATCGGCCGCGCGTCCCCGCTGCGCTTCCGCCATCTTCGTCAAATCTGTAAACCCTCGTTTGATTCGCTGCGCCGCTCGCCCGAATCTGACTCAATGAATCAATTGTGATTCGCCTTGTCCAGAGGAAATCGTAAAACTTTATTAACCAATTATAATCATTGGAAAATGATAGCTTGCGCATTCAAGAATGTTCTTGAATGCGAAAATCTTATTGTTTTCAGTGGGTTATTAATTTTCCCCGAACCGCCTGTCCGGACGGTTCGGAGTGTGATGACTGGCTAATATATTGTCGCCAATATCCGATTTCGCTTCAGCCCTTGAGCATGCGCTCGACGATATCGCTGACGTCAGCCGAGAGCTTTGAAGCGCCTGCAATCTCGCGAAGCGCGTTACGGGCGTGTTCGGCCCGCTGCGGTTCGAGCGAACGCCAGGAGCGCATCGAGGTCAGGATGCGCGCGGCAAGTTGCGGGTTCTTCGGATCGATCGCCAGAATGTTCTTCGCCAGAAAACGATAGCCTTCGCCATCGGGACGGTTGAAGCCGGTGGGGTTGGCGAAGGCATAGGTGCCGAGCAGGGAGCGGACGCGGTTCGGATTTGAGGCGTTGAACAACGGATCGTCCATCAGCGTTTGAACGCGCTGCAGCGCGCCGTCGCCGGGAATGGTTGCCTGTATGCCAAACCACTTGTCGATGACGAGGGCATTGTCTTCGAAGCGGGTCTTGAACTCCGCAAGCGCCTCGGCCGTGCCGGGATCATGCGGAAAGCGGTGGGCCAGAACGGTCAGCGCCTGGCTGAGATCCGTCATGTTGTTGGCGTCGCGGAAGGCCTTCATCGCGCGCTCCGGCTGGTTCTCGGCATAGACGAGATAGGAGAGGGCGGTGTTGCGCAGGGCCCGTCGCCCGGCGCTGTCCGCATCAGGGCTGAAGGGGCCGGTGACGGTCATTTCCTCTGCGAGCTTCGCAAAGAGATCGCGTCCTGCCTTGGCAATGGCCGCCATGATCTGCTGACGGCCGGAATGGATGGCGTCGGGATCGTTGTTGCTGCCGATTTCGCGGGCGATATCGGCTTCACTCGGCAGCGCCAGGGCCTGGGCGCGGAATGCCGGCTCCAGCGTGTCGTCGGCCGCGGCGGCAAGCAGGGCTTCGACAAGGGCCGGATCGACGCTTGCCGGCTCTCCCTTGCGGGCGCTTGCGGCGGCGGCCACGAGGTTTGGAGTTGCAAGATCGTTGAGTGCCTGCCAGCGGGCGAAGAGGTCGCTTTCATGCCGGGCGATATGGGCGCGGTCGGCGGCGGATTGCTCGAAATGCAGATTGATCGGCGTCGAAAAGCCGCGATTGAGCGAGACGACGGGACGCGAGGCGATGCCATCGAAGACCACCGTCTGCTTGCGCTCGATGAGGTGCAGAACGTCGCCGGTCACTTCGCCGCCGCTCACGGATGCCGGGATGGCCTCGCTGCCATCGGCCAGCAGCAGGCCGAAGCGCAACGGAATGTGCATCGGCTCCTTGTCGGGCTGGCCCGGCGTTGCCGGCACCATCTGCTCAAGCGACAGGGTCAGGCTCTGCTTCGCGGCGTCATAGTCTGTCGAGACGGTGACCAAAGGCGTGCCCGCCTGATGATACCACAGCGCGAACTGGGTGAGATCGCGACCGCTGGCATCCTCGAAGCAGCGCACGAAATCCTCGATCGTCACGGCCTGTCCGTCATGGCGGTCGAAGTAGAGGTCCATGCCCTTTTTGAACAGATCGGCGCCCAGGAGCGTCGCGATCATGCGGGTGACCTCGCTGCCCTTTTCATAGACGGTGGTCGTATAGAAGTTATTGATTTCGCGATATTTCGTTGGGCGAACCGGATGCGCCAGCGGGCCGGCATCCTCGGGAAACTGCTCCGACTTCAGGTGTCGCACCTCGGCGATGCGCTTGACGGTGCGCGAGCGCATGTCGGCGGAGAACTCGTGGTCGCGATAGACCGTCAGGCCTTCCTTGAGGCAGAGCTGGAACCAGTCGCGGCAGGTGATGCGGTTGCCGGTCCAGTTGTGGAAGTATTCATGCGCGATGATGGCTTCGATATTGGCGTAATCGGCATCGGTCGCGGTTTCCGGGTCCGCCAGCACGTACTTGTCGTTGAAGACGTTGAGGCCCTTGTTCTCCATGGCGCCCATGTTGAAGTCGGACACGGCGACGATCATGAAGATATCGAGATCGTATTCCCGGCCGAACACCTCTTCGTCCCATTTCATCGAGCGCTTCAGCGCATCCATGGCATAGGCCGCGCGCGGCTCCTTGCCGTGTTCGACGTAGATCTTCAGAACGACTTCGCGGCCTGACAGGGTGGTAAACGTGTCCTCGACGACGCCGAGATCACCGGCGACAAGAGCAAAGAGATAACTCGGCTTCGGATGCGGATCGAACCAGGCGGCAAAATGACGGCCATCGCCCATGCCGGCGCCGCCGAGGAAATTGCCGTTCGAGAGAAGCAGCGGCGCGGTCGCCTTGTCGGCGATGATGTTGACGGTATAGACGGCCAGAACGTCCGGACGATCCGGGAAATAGGTGATGCGCCGGAAACCCTCCGCCTCGCATTGGGTGCAATAGACGTTCTTCGTCCGGTAGAGACCCATCAGCGTGGTGTTTGCTTCCGGGTTGATCTCGGTGGTGATGGTGATTTCGAAGGGCGCTTCCGCCGGAAGGTTGCGGATCGTCAGGCTGCTGTCGGTTGCGTCATAATGCGCGGGATCGATCGTTTCCTGATCGAACAGCAGGCCGGTCATCTTCAGGTCGTCGCCGTCCAGCACCAGCGGCGCGTTGGCATCGACGCCTTCGCGGCGATGGAAGATCAGCCGCGCCTCGACTTTTGTTTCTGTCGGATCCAGTTCAAAGGTGAGATCCACGCGCTCCAGGACGAAATCGGTCGGCTGATAGTTTTCGAGATGAATGATTTCGCCGGTATCTGTGCGCATCGTATGTTCCGTGTTGGTCCGCCACGCAGGGGATGCGCGGCGTGATCTTCGTTGTCGGAAACCGGTGAGCCCGGCCATCCGTCCTTCCCGCAAGACAATTCGGTCCGATCTTGCCATGCGGTTTGTGAGAGACTTACGAAATTCGCCCTAACAATATTTAAATCCGTGGATCATTTCGGAACACTTACGGGAAATTTACCGATCACTTCGCCTCTGACGCTAGGCTGTGGTGACAATTTAACGATTTGGGATTCCATTCGAGTCGCAAATCAGATTCAACGCTGACTTTTGGAGGTCGGCGATGGATGGTGAGGTTCTTCGAGATGACCAGTGGGAGCGGCTAAAGCCGTTTGTGCCCG
>JAVBSF010000494.1:0-3112 GCA_031556925.1 Pararhizobium sp. | reverse complement strand
GACGATCAGCGGCGGCGACAGGGCGATGATGTCGCCGGTCACCCGGATCAAGAGGCCCTTCTGGAAACAATCGACGAAGACGTCGTAGGCCCGCGTGCCCGGTGCGCCATTGCGCGGAGCAAGTTCCACGGCGCCAACAAGACCGAGATTGCGGATATCGACCACATTCGGCAGGCCCTTCAGCGAGTGCAGGGCCTCCTGCCAGTAGTCGGCAAGCTCGGCGGCGCGGGTGAGAAGGCCTTCTTCCTCATAGATCTCCATGGTCGCGATGCCGGCTGCGCAGGCGACCGGATGGCCGGAATAGGTGTAGCCGTGGAAAAGCTCGATGGTATTTTCCGGGCCGGTCATCAGGCCATCATGCACCTTGCGGCTTGCAAAGACCGCGCCCATGGGCACCGCGCCGTTGGTGATGCCCTTGGCCGTGGTGACGAGGTCGGGAACCACGTCGAAGTAATCCACCGCAAACGGCGTGCCGAGACGGCCGAAGCCGGTGATAACTTCGTCGAAGATCAGCAGAATGCCATGCTTGTCGGCCGTGGCGCGCAGCTTTTCGAGATAGCCCTTGGGCGGCAGGATAACGCCGGCAGAACCCGACATCGGCTCGACGATGACGGCGGCGATGGTTTCAGCGCCATGCAGTTGCACCAGACGTTCCAGGTCATCGGCAAGCTCGATGCCATGCTCTGGCAGGCCCTTGGAAAAGGCATTGCGTTCGACATCGAGCGTGTGGCGCATGTGATCGGCGGGAATCTGCGGGAAAACGCGGCGATTGTTGACGAGGCCGCCAACGGAAATGCCGCCGAAGCCGACGCCGTGATAGCCCTTTTCACGGCCGATGATGCGGGTGCGGGTGCCCTGGCCAATAGCGCGCTGATAGGCGATCGCGATCTTCAGGGCCGTATCGACGGATTCGGAACCCGATCCGGTGAAAAACACTCGATCGAGCTTGGCGTCAGGACCGCCCGGCGCATGTTTCGCAAGCTTGGCGGCGAAATCGAAGGCGATGGGATGCCCCATCTGGAATGTCGGGGCAAAGTCGAGGGTCGCAAGCTGGCGCTCGACGGCCTGCGTGATCTTCTTGCGGCCATGGCCCGCATTGCAGCACCAGAGGCCGGCCGTGCCGTCCAGCACCCTGTTGCCGTCGATATCGGTGTAATGCATGCCTTCGGCGCCGGCGAGCAGGCGCGGCGCGGCCTTATATTGCCGGTTCGCCGTAAACGGCATCCAGAAGTTATCGAGTACGGGAGCGTTCGAGCTGCGGTGATCCATGGTTGCCCTCCTTCGGCATCATCATGAGATCGATCATTTCGATCGTGCGAACAAGTCCTTTTCTTTGTGGAAATAACCCATTGAAAAATATGAATCAGAATGGTTATGTTTTCGATATTCTGGACAACATGAACGGTGACATCATGTCCGTCGATATCGGCAACCGGCTTCGGCATCTGCGCATGGCGCACAATCTTTCGCAGCGCGAGCTTGCCAAGCGGACGGGCGTTCCCAATTCGACCATCTCTCTGATCGAATCGAATGCATCAAATCCTTCCGTGGGGGCGTTGAAGCGTATCCTCGACGGCATTCCCATCGGACTTGCCGAATTCTTCGCCTTCGAGCCCGAGCGGTCGAGAAAGGCGTTCTATGCCTCGGAGGAACTGGTGGAGATCGGCAAAGGCCCGATTTCCTACAGGCAGGTGGGTGACAATCTTTTCGGGCGAAGCCTGCAGATCCTGAAGGAATGTTATCAGCCCGGTGCCGATACCGGCAAAGTGCCGCTGGTGCATGAGGGCGAGGAAGGCGGCATCATCCTCACAGGCCGGCTGGAGGTGACGGTCGATGAGGAGCGCAGAATTCTCGGACCCGGTGACGCCTATTATTTCGAGAGCCGTCGCCCGCACCGGTTTCGCTGTGTCGGGCCGGTCCCTTGCGAAGTCATCAGCGCCTGCACGCCGCCGACATTCTAAAGCATGTCTCGCAAAAGTGTGCAGCGGTTTTGCGAAAAGACATGCGCAAAAACAAAGATCTAAAGCGTATGAGCGAATCTGAAGGATCGCGACACGCTTTAGCTTCCTTCGATGCGCGCCAGCACACGGTCCAGAGCCTGGATCAATGCGCTCTTGCCGCCCTTCGTTTCGAAATCCGACAGTACCTGCTCATTCAGACCACCCTTGGTCGCGAATTCTCGGCTCAGGATATTGAAGGATTGGATGCCCGGACGTTGTGCGCGTTCTGCAAGACTCTGGAACAGCGGTGCGAGATAGGCCTGCCCCTTGGATCGTTCGAGGCCGTTATGATCAAGCCATTCCGTCGCGATTTCCATGATGCCGAAATAGGTGGACATCAGCGAACTGATGGCGGCCAGACGGTCGTACTCTTTCCTCGTCTCGCACTGCACCGCGCTGCCGAGCGCATCGAACAGGGCCGCGGCCTGTTGATCGGGCGGAAAAACGGCGGTCGCACCGAGCCGGTCTTCCACGAAAGGCAGCGGAATGGCCTGCACCAGATGCACATCGGCGCCGATCCAGTTGATGAGATCCTGCCGCTCGGTTGCGGCGACGACACTGATGACGGATTGGCCGTCTTTGAACGAAAGCACCCTGATCACCTCTTCGGCGATTTGCGGGCGGATGGCGAGAACAACAATCTCGCTGCGATCGACAACCTGCTGATTGTCCCCGGCGACATGAACGGCGGGAAATTCCGCCGCAAGCCGGGCCGAGATTTCGGCGCTGCGCGGAGAGAGATGGATTTCATGGGCATATGCCGGCGTCGCCAGCAGCCCGCGGACCATGGCTTCCGAGATCGCTCCTGTGCCGACAAAGCCGATACTCTCGACGCTCATGATTTTCTCCTCGATGCGATTGATCCGTAAACCTGACCTCTGAAACAAGGACATGCCGCAGACGCGCCGCCATGCCACTGGCAGGCACTGTGGACTCGACCGCACCTTCCCGTAGCGGTGCGCATTCAGCCGGAAGACTGCAGCGGAGCGGAGGTGATGTCGTTATGAGCGTCGCTGACCAGTTCCAGCAGCCGTAGAAATGTCGCCCGGTCCGCCCCCTCCAGCGGCTCGACAATGCGTTGCTGCACACGGGCGACGGCGGGCTCCACGTCG
>JAVBSF010000085.1:0-11879 GCA_031556925.1 Pararhizobium sp. | reverse complement strand
CGCCGGCCTCGACAAGATCATCTCCGCTCGTGGCGAGAAGACCTCGATCGGCTTCGGTGCCGCGGTTCGCGCGCCGTAAGATCGCCGCGTCGGCGAAGTGCTGCGCGAACTGGAGCCGGAAGATCTGGTGAAGTTCGGCCTCATCCCGGAATTCATCGGCCGTCTGCCGGTTCTGGCGACACTCGAAGACCTGGATGAAGAAGCGCTGATCCAGATCCTGTCGGAGCCGAAGAACGCTCTGATCAAGCAGTACCAGCGCCTGTTCGAGATGGAAGACGTCGAGCTGACCTTCCACGAGGATGCGCTCCGCGAAATCGCCCGCAAGGCGATCGTCCGCAAGACCGGCGCCCGCGGCTTGCGCTCGATCATGGAGAAGATCCTGCTCGACACGATGTTCGAACTGCCGACGCTGGAAGGTGTTCGCGAAGTCGTCATCTCCGACGATGTCGTCAAGGGTTCCGCCCGTCCGCTCTACATCTATTCGGAGCGCTCGGAAGAGAAGGCCAACGTTTCGGCTTGATCCTCAAGTCTAGCGAGTTGACGAAGGCCCGCTCTGTGCGGGCCTTTTTCATGCCGGTTTTTTGTGTAAGCTGCGTGTCGAGGCCGTTTCGGCTTCTTTCAGAGATTGCGTAAAGCGTACAACAACGCGATTATCCAACGATTCTGTGACGGCGCGTCCGGTGTTGTTCTTTTATGTCTGAAGTTTGCGGCAAGGCCCGCAACAGCCCGGTGCCATTTAATATCCAGCAAGGTTCGGCGACGTTGTGCCGTGCTTCGGGCATAGGGCAGGGCGAGGGTTGAAAACGAGCTTCCCACTCTCCACTTGTCACATGAAAGAAAGATGACGCGGGGCGATCTTGAGCGCCCTGGGTAACGGGCCCGGAAACGGGACGGAAAGGAATTGATATGACGAACAAAACGTCTCCGACAACTGAGAGCGCGACCTACCCGGTGTTGCCGCTGCGCGACATCGTGGTCTTCCCCCACATGATCGTGCCGCTCTTTGTCGGTCGCGAGAAGTCGATCAAGGCGCTGGAAGAAGTGATGGGCACCGACAAGCAGATCATGCTTGCCACCCAGATCAACGCCAGCGACGATGATCCCGAGCCTTCGGCAATCTATCAGATCGGCACCATCGCCAACGTGCTGCAGCTGCTGAAGCTGCCTGACGGCACCGTCAAGGTGCTGGTCGAAGGCCGTTCGCGTGCCGAGATCGATGGCTACACGGCCCGCGAAGACTTCTATGAGGCGATGGCGTATGCGCTGGAAGAGCCGGAAGAAGATCCGGTCGAGATCGAAGCGCTCAGCCGCTCGGTGGTTTCCGAGTTCGAAAGCTATGTGAAGCTCAACAAGAAGATTTCGCCGGAAGTCGTCGGCGCCGCCAGCCAGATCGAGGATTACTCGAAGCTCGCTGATACGGTTGCCTCGCACCTCTCCATCAAGATCGTCGAAAAGCAGGAAATGCTGGAAACGACGAGCGTGAAGGCACGTCTTGAAAAGGCGCTCGGCTTCATGGAAGGCGAGATTTCGGTTCTGCAGGTCGAAAAGCGCATCCGCTCGCGCGTCAAGCGCCAGATGGAAAAGACCCAGCGCGAATACTACCTGAACGAACAGATGAAGGCGATCCAGAAGGAGCTCGGCGACGGCGAGGAAGGCCGCGACGAGATGGCCGAACTGGAAGAGCGCATCTCCAAGACCAAGCTCTCCAAGGAGGCCCGCGAAAAGGCGGAAGCCGAAATGAAGAAGCTACGCCAGATGAGCCCGATGTCTGCGGAAGCAACCGTCGTGCGCAATTATCTGGATTGGCTCTTGGGCATTCCGTGGAGCAAGAAGTCCAAGATCAAGACCGACCTCAACAACGCCGAGAAGGTGCTGGAGATCGATCACTTCGGTCTGGACAAGGTCAAGGAACGCATCGTCGAGTATCTCGCGGTCCAGGCCCGCTCGGCCAAGATCAAGGGTCCGATCCTGTGCCTCGTCGGCCCTCCGGGCGTCGGCAAGACCTCGCTCGCCCGCTCGATCGCCAAGGCGACCGGCCGTGAATATGTGCGCATGGCGCTTGGCGGCGTTCGTGACGAAGCTGAAATCCGCGGTCACCGCCGCACCTACATCGGTTCGATGCCCGGCAAGGTAATCCAGTCGATGAAGAAGGCGAAGAAGTCCAACCCGCTCTTCCTGCTCGACGAGATCGACAAGATGGGCCAGGACTTCCGTGGCGACCCGTCGTCTGCCTTGCTCGAGGTGCTGGATCCGGAACAGAACTCGACCTTCATGGATCACTACCTTGAAGTCGAATACGATCTGTCCAACGTGATGTTCATCACCACGGCCAACACGCTGAATATTCCGGCGCCCCTGATGGACCGCATGGAAGTGATCCGCATCGCCGGCTACACCGAAGAGGAAAAGCTGGAAATCGCCAAGCGGCACCTGCTGCCGAAGGCGATCGCAGATCATGCCTTGCAACCGAAGGAGTTCTCGGTGACGGACGGTGCTCTTACCGCCGTGATCCAGACCTATACGCGGGAAGCCGGTGTTCGTAGCTTCGAGCGCGAGCTGATGAAGCTCGCCCGCAAGGCTGTGACCGAAATCCTGAAGGGCAAGACCAAGAAGGTGGAAGTCACCGCGGAAAACATCCACGACTACCTGGGTGTTCCGCGTTACCGCCACGGCGAAGCCGAGCGCACCGATCAGGTGGGCGTGGTCACAGGTCTGGCCTGGACGGAAGTTGGCGGCGAGTTGCTGACGATCGAAGGCGTGATGATGCCCGGCAAGGGTCGCATGACGGTGACGGGCAACCTGAAGGACGTGATGAAGGAATCGATTTCTGCGGCGGCATCCTATGTCCGCTCGCGTGCGATCGACTTCGGCATCGAGCCTCCGCGCTTCGACACCAGCGACATCCACGTGCACGTGCCGGAAGGTGCGACGCCGAAGGATGGTCCGTCTGCCGGCGTTGCCATGGCAACGGCCATCGTCTCGATCATGACCGGCATCCCGGTCAGCAAGGACGTGGCGATGACGGGCGAGATCACCCTGCGTGGTCGGGTTCTGCCGATCGGCGGCCTGAAGGAAAAGCTGCTTGCAGCACTTCGCGGCGGCATCAAGAAGGTGCTGATTCCGGAAGAGAACGCCAAGGATCTGGCGGACATTCCGGACAACGTGAAGAACAGCATGGAGATCGTTCCGGTTTCGCACATCGGCGAGGTTCTCCAGCATGCTCTTCTGCGTGTGCCGGTCGCCATCGAATGGGATCCGTCGAAGCAGGCAAAGCCTGTTCCGGCGACAGATTCGGGCGACGATGCCGGCCTCGGCGTAGCTCACTAAACTGCCTTTTTCCGGCCTTCTTTCGGAGGCCGGAGCGGCAATTCAGCGATAAAGAGTGGAAGACCGGCATTTTTGCCGGTCTTTTTTTGTAAAAATGCGCGCAAACCCTTGCATTCCTAGGCGTTCGAGGCGATTGGGATTGCCAAGCGGGGACGCACTTTTGCGTCCCAGGCTTGAAATTGAGTCGTTTCGAACCAGTATGAAAGGGGTGGAAACATGAACAAGAATGAGCTCGTGTCGGCCGTTGCTGAGAAGGCCGGACTTTCGAAGACGGATGCATCCTCTGCAGTGGACGCACTCTTCGACGTCATCCAGGCAGAACTGAAGAACGGCGGCGACGTACGCCTCGTTGGCTTCGGCAACTTCTCGGTTAGCCGTCGCGAAGCATCCAAGGGCCGCAACCCGTCGACCGGCGCTGAAGTGGACATCCCGGCGCGCAACGTGCCGAAGTTCTCTGCCGGCAAGGGTCTGAAGGACGCCGTCAACTAAGCTTCATGTTTCATCTGCGGCACCGTGGCTTTTAAGCCGACGGTTCGATAGCAGGTTGGATTGGAGGCCCGGATTATTCCGGGCCTCTTTTTGTTTTGAAGCTGTCATGTCTCTGTCATGCGCTTGTTACACGGAAATCGCACAACCCTGCCGTTCCAGAACTGGAGGGGATTTCCCATGAAAACATTTTCCATCACCGCAGCGCTTGCCGCCGTGCTCACCGCATCGACCTCGACGGTCGCTTTTGCCGAACCTGTATTCAATCGCGTTGCGTCCTTTGCCGTTGCCGACAACCTGCCGGCTGAAACCGACAAGAAGACGGTAACGTCCGCTGAAATCATCACGGCCAGCGAAGACGGCAATACGCTTGTCTATTCCGACAGCCCGCTGAAGGCGATCGGCTTCATCGATATCACCGACGCCAAGGCCCCGAAGGCGGGCGGCATCGTGTCCTTCGAAGGTGAGCCGACCTCTGTTGCCGCTGTCGGCACCAAGGTTCTCGCGGCCGTCAACACCCGCGAAAGCTTCGTAAAGCCCTCGGGCTTCCTTGCCGCCGTCGATATCGCCAGCAGGAACGTCGATGTGACGTGCGATCTCGGCGGCCAGCCGGATTCCGTCGCCATCAGCAAGGACAAAACCCTTGCCACCATTGCCATCGAGAACGAGCGCGACGAAGACATCAATGACGGCCAGATCCCGCAGATGCCGGCCGGCGACCTCGTTATCGTTTCCCTGAAGGATGGCGTTCCGGATTGCGGCACGCTGAAGCATGTTACGCTCACCGGCCTCGCCGAAGTTGCCGGCGACGATCCGGAGCCGGAATTCGTTGCCTTCAATGACAAGAACGAGATTGCGCTGACGCTGCAGGAAAACAACCACATCGTTATCATCGACGGCAACACGGGCACCGTGACCGGCCATTTCTCCGCCGGCAGCACCGACCTCAAGGGCATCGACGTCAAGAAGGACGGCGCGCTCGACTTCACCGGCGAAATGGCCGGCGTGAAGCGCGAGCCCGATGCCGTGAAGTGGCTGGATGACAACCGCATCGTCGTCGCCAATGAAGGCGACTACGAGGGCGGTTCGCGCGGCTTCACCATCTTCGACAAGGCCGGCAAGGTTCTGTTCGAATCGGGTTCGAGCTTCGAGCAGGCCGTTGCCCGCATCGGCCACTATCCAGACAAGCGCAACTCCAAGGGTATCGAACCGGAGGGGCTGGAAGCCGCCACCTTCGGCGAAGACCGGCTGTTCTTCGTTCTCGCCGAGCGCGCGTCCGTCGTTGGTGTCTACAAGGACACGGGCGCCGAGCCGCAGCTTCTGCAGATTCTGCCGTCGGGTATTTCTCCGGAAGGTGCCGTCGCCATTCCGGGCCGTAATCTGCTGGCAACCGCCAACGAAGTCGATCTCGGCGAAGACGGTCTCGCCCGCTCGCATGTCATGATCTACGAGCGGGCCGAGGGCGCCCCGGCCTATCCGCAGATCGTCTCTGCCGACAAGGACGGCGCGCCGATCGGCTTCGGCGCTCTCTCGGGCCTCGCCGCCGTTGCTGACGAGCCGGGAAAGCTGCTTGCCGTCAGCGACTCGGTCTACTCATCGCAGCCGCGCATCTTCACGATCGATGCGACCCGGAAGCCGGCCGTCATCACGGACGCCCTCACCATCACCCGTGATGGCGCACCGGCCCAGAAACTCGACATCGAAGGCATCGTCACCAATGGCGAAGAAGGCTACTGGCTGGCCTCCGAAGGCAATAGCGACAAGCTTTACGCCCACGCACTGATCCAGGTCGATGCCAAGGGCAAGATCAAGAAGGAAGTCGCCATTCCTGAAGAGCTGCGCGCCGGCGAAATCCGCTTCGGCTTCGAAGGCATTGCCAGCGTGGGCGAAGGCGACGACCAGACGCTCTGGATGGCTGTCCAGCGCGAATGGAAGGACGACAAGAAGGGCTTCGTGAAGCTCGTGTCCTACAAGCCGGCTAGCGAGGAGTGGGGTGCTGTCAGCTATCCGCTCGAAACTGCCGGAGAGGGCTGGGTCGGTCTCTCCGAAATTACCGTCAACGGCAACTACGCCTATGTTATCGAGCGCGACAATCTGATCGGCAATGCTGCGAAGCTGAAGAAGATCTACCGCGTCGCTCTCTCCGACCTGAAGCCCGCCAAGCTCGGCGGCGAACTGCCGGTCGTCAGGAAAGAGGAAGTCCGCGACCTTATTCCGGATCTGAAGTCGCTCAATGGCTACGTGGTCGACAAGGTCGAAGGCTTCACCATCGACAGCGCGGGCAACGGCTATGTCGTCACCGACAATGACGGCGTGGATGATTCCTCCGGCGAGACGCTGTTCTTCTCGGTCGGCAGCGTGGACGCGATGTAATCGCTTCGCCTGGGCCTCGCTCCGTCGACAGGATGTTTTCGGAGGGATGGCCGCAAAAGAAAGGCCGGAGCAGGACGCCCCGGCCTTTTCTGATGCCCGGAAGAGGAAATTCACCCCTGCCGCTCCTCTGCGCGGCGGTGCCGGATGTCGTCCACCCTGTGGACGAGCGTCGTGACGATCGATTGCAACTGATCCAGCTGCTTGTCGTCCAGCGACGAGAATATTTCTTCCAGCAGCTGCTGGCGGGGCATTTCGGCAGCTTCCAGCATATGGCGGCCTGTTTCGGTGATCGAAACGATCTTGGCGCGGCGATCGGCGGGATCGGGCTTGCGCTCCACGAGCTTGTCGCGCTCCAGCCCGTCGATCGCTTCCGTGACGGTGCGTGGCGCGAAATTGAGCGCATCGGCAATATCCGTCGAGCGGCAGGGGCCGAGCTTGCTCAGGAAGAACAGAAACTTGCTGCGGGCCAACGAAACCCCTTCCTCGGTCATGGACTCGTTGATGAGCCTGTGAACGCGGTGGTAGAGTTCGAACAGCTTTTCGGAAACTTCGCAGTGGGGTTTCATGGCATCCGGTATCTGATGATGAGGTGCCATCTCGAATGGCGCTTCCCGTTTTAACCCAACGGTACGAAAAACCCTATGATTTTTGACGTGCTACACGCGCTTTTGAGCGGCGTGGCCTTGGCCGTCCACAGGAGAGGAGGCAGGCGGAGAAGGTGGTGGCGCTCCTGCCATTGACGTTTGCGGCCATGGCGGGTCATGGTCGGTCATGCCCTTCCGCTTTGTCCACACGGCCGATCTTCATCTCGATTCCCCTTTGCGCAGTCTCGCCTTGAAAAACGCGGAACTTGCGGAGCTTGTGCGCGGCGCCACCCGCACGGCGCTATCCGCCATCGTCGATCTCTGCATCGCGGAAATGGTCGATGCGCTGCTGATCGCGGGCGATCTGTATGACGGCTCCCAGACATCGATGAATACGGCGCTTTTCCTGTCCGCCGAGCTTCGCCGGCTGGAGCAGGCGGGCATCCGTGTCTTCATCATCCGCGGCAATCACGATTCCCAATCCACCATCAAGCGGGAGCTGTCGCTGCCGGGCAATGTTCATCTGTTTTCAGGCCGGGTGAAATCGGTGAAGGCAAAGACGCTGGACAATGGCCGCGAGGTGCATGTTCACGGTGTCGGCTTCGATAATCCGCATGCGCCCGACAGCCTTCTGCCCTCCTTTGCCGCTCCTGTTGCGGATGCGGTCAATATCGGCATGCTGCATACGAGCCTTGCCGGTGCGCCGGGACACGATCCCTATGCGCCGGTGAGCGTCGCCGATCTCGTGGCGCATGGTTTCGACTACTGGGCGCTTGGCCATGTGCACCAACGGCAGGTGCATAGCGAAAAGCCTGTCGTCCTGATGCCCGGCATGCCGCAAGGACGCGACATCAACGAAGCCGGCGACAAGTCGGTCGCGCTGGTGACCGTCGTGGAGGATGGAACGGTCCGGCACGAGGAGCGGCGGATCGGACAGGCCGCGTTCCATCGGCTGGCTGTCGACCTGACCGGGACCGACGACTGGCAGGCAATGCTGGACCGCGTGCGCGAGGCGATGGCCAAGGTCCGGCATCGGCTTCATTCCGGTCAGATCATTCTGCGCGTCGCCCTGACGGGAACCACGCCTCTGTCCTGGAACCTGCGCCGCGACCCGGAATTCCTGCAGGCGGAAATCGCCAATGTTGCGGCCGGGTTTTCCGGGTGCTGGGTGGAAATCGTGGAGGTTTCGTGCCGGGGCGAGGGGAGCGGCTATATTCGCGGCGGCGGGGATCCCGTGCATGAGCTTGCCGGACTGATCGACCGGGATGTCCTGACCAGCCACGCTTTCCGGCAGGAGGCCGGCAGGATCATCGACGAGCTTCTGGCGCAGTTGCCGCGCGAACTGCGCGAAAGCATGGCCGGGGATGAGACGGCTCTCGCGCGCCTCGTCGAGCGGGTCACGCTGGACGGTAGCGATGACGTGCTGGCGCACCTGCAGGCTGGTGGTGCTGCCGGCGAGGGGGCGCGCTGATGCGGCTGAAGGCGCTGGATCTCGTCCGCTATGGAAAATTCACCGGCCGCCGGCTCGATTTCGGCGACGCGCCCGCCAATGGACGCGATTTTCATCTCGTCTACGGGCCGAACGAGGCCGGAAAATCGACGCTGTTTTCGGCTTTTCTCGACCTGCTTTTCGGGATCGAGGCCCGCAGCGCCTATGGTTTCCTGCATCCCTATCAGACCATGCGTGTCGGTGGCGTCATCGAGACGGGTGGACGCTCGCATACGATTTTCCGCGTCAAGCGCAACCAGAATACGTTGATCGACGCGGATGAGCGGCCCTTGCCTGACACGCTGTTTTCGGCCGCCCTGGCGGGGATCGATCGCGCGGCCTACCAGACGATGTTTTCGCTTGACGACGACAGCATCGAGAGGGGCGGCGAGGCGATCCTGAAAAGCGAGGGGGAACTTGGCGCCCTGTTGTTTTCCGCGAGCTCGGGTCTGCCGGACAGCAGCGCGGTTCTCGCCCGGTTGCGGGGCGAGGCGGAAGGCTTTTACAAGCCGCAGGGACGCAAGCACCGTCTTGCAGAACTGAAGGCGGAACTGGAGCTTTTGAAGGAGCAGAGAGCGGCGGCCGATACCAATGCGCGGGAATTCGCGAATCTGCGCAAAGCGAGAGATGGCGCTGCCGAACGGCATGATGCGGCGGTGACCGCGCGGGCGGAGATACGGGTTGCGCTCGACCGCCTGCGCGCACAGCGGGAGGCGCTGCCGTTGCTTGCGCGGCTGCGGACTGCAAGAAGCGATCTGGCCGGCTTCGGCGATCTGCCGGATGCGCCGGCGGACTGGCATCAGCTCTATCCCGCATTGCTGCGTGAAGACGCAGACATTGCCGGGCGCATGGAGCAGCTGGATGCCGATATCGCGCGGCGCGAGGCGGAGATCGCCGGGATCGACAGGGACGAGGCGGGTCTGGCGGCCAACGCCGCATTGGCGGATATCGAGCGCTCCGGGCTCGAGGCGCGTTTCAGGACGGCCCTTTATGACATGCCGTCGCGGCTGGATGAGCGCGACAAGGTGGCCGCCGACATGGCGGCGCGGGTGCGGCAACTGGGGCAGGGCGGCGATGCAGGCGGCATTCTGATCCCGGCAGCCCTGATCGGCCGCATTCAGGATCTTTCCCAACGGCACGCGGCACTGGCCGAGCGGCTGGCGGCGGCCAAGCAGGAGCTCTCCGCCGCGCAAGAAGCAGGCCATGAGGTCGAGGCGGCTTACGCGGCCGCCGGTGTCGGTGATTATGACGGCGCGGCGGTGAAAAACCTTGCCGATCTTGCCCGGCGTCTGCGCCAGAGCGATTGCCTTCTGCGTCAGCAGGCGGCGCGCCGGCAGATTGTCGTGCTGGAGGACGCGCTGGCAGAACGGCTGGCGGGGCTTGCGCCTTTTGCCGGCGATGCGGACGCGCTGGCCCGGCTGCCGGTGCCGCTGGATGCCGAGCTTGCGGCATTGAAGACCGAGAGCCTTGCTCTTGAGGAAAAGCGCCAGAGGCTGCGGGACCGGATCGCTGAAGAAGAAGGTGCGGCGGCAGAAGAGCAGGCCCGGCTCGGCGAAGTGCATCGCAGCGTTCCCTCTGCGGCGGATGGCCAGGCAATCGCGCTTCGGCAGGAACGCGACAGGGCGTGGGCGACCCATATGGCGGCCCTGGATCGTGACAGCGCGACGGTCTTCGAAACCGCGATGCGGCGGGATGACGAGGCGGCGGCGCAACGTTCGGCGCAATCGGACAGCGTGGCGCAGGCCCGCATGCTGGCGCTTTCGCTGGCGGGAAGGGCGGCGCGCATCGAAACATTGAAGAAGCAGGCGGCGGCGGAAGCGATCGGCGCTTCGGATCTTACCGACCGCCTCGAAGCAAGCAGCGCACTCTGCGGGCTGCCGCGTGAAACCAGCCTGATGCGTCTGGAGCAATGGCTTGCCGCCCGGCTTCAGGCCCTTGAGACCCGAACGGCTCTGCGCAGCGTCCGGCAGGATCTGGCTCTCGCGGAACAGGAGGAGAAGGCTGGGCTGGACAGTCTCGCGGACGCCGTTAGCGCCGTCGATGGCGATGCCGGGATGCCGCGGGAGCTTGCGGGCGCGCTCGATTTTGTCGAACGGCGGATTGCCGATATCGACAGGACCCTTGCAGCCCGGCGCGAGGCGGTAAACACACGGCAGCGCGCATCCGCGGCGCTTGTCGCGCGTCAGGCCGCATTTGAGGCTGCCGAGACCGGAATGGCCGGGTGGATAGCGCAATGGAGGGAGGCGCTTTCCGCGACCTGGCTCGTCAAAGCCGGGGACGTGCCTTCCCCGGCGGAGGTCGTGCCGGTGCTGGCGCTTTTGCAGGACATCGACAAGCTGGCGCAGAAAAAGGCCGATCTCGACCATCGGATCGAGGGCATGGCCAAGGACCAGCGCAGCTTCGCCACTGCTCTGGAAGGCCTTTGCCGCAGTCTTGCAATGGATCCACAGGCCGAACCGCTTGCCGCATTCGAACAGGTGCGCAGACGGGTGACACAGGCGATCAAGGACCGCGATCTCATTACAAGGCTGGAGCACGAGAACCGCGAGCGGCAGCGGGAGCGCGAAACGCTACGGGAAAAGAGCGAGCGGCAGGATGCTCAGAAGAATGCCATGCTTGCGCATTTCGGCTGTGAAACGCTCTCGGATATCGGCGAGAGGCTGGAGGCTGTCAGGCAGCGTGATCGCCTGCGGGAGCGGATCGTGGAAACGGAGGCGGATCTTTGCGCGCGGCTCGGGGTTGCCCGGATCGAAGAAGCCGAGCTTGTCCTGGCGAGCGTGGACGCGGATGGGCTGGATCTGGCGATCGTCGAGCGGCAGGCCGGTTTCGAGCAGATGGACCGCGATGTCGGCGATCTCAATGCCGAATGGCGCGAGGCGGAGCGCCTGCTGCTGAAGGTCGGCGGCGACGATGCCGCTGCCCATCTGGAGGAGCGGCGGCGAACGGTGCTGGCGGAAATGGAGGCCGGTGCGCTTGCCTATCTCAAGCTGCGCACGGGGATCGTTGCCGGCGAGACAGCGCTTCGGCTTTACCGGGAACGGCACCGCAGCGCCATGATGCAGCGCGCCTCGTCGGCCTTCTCAACGATCAGCGGCGGCGAATATGAAGGGCTTTCGACGCAGGCCGAGCGGGGCGAGGAATATCTGATTGCCAACGCCGCCGGCGGCGGCTCGAAGCTGGCGCGCGATCTTTCCAAGGGCACCCGCTTCCAGCTCTATCTGGCGCTGCGCATGGCCGGCTATCACGAGATTGCCGCAACCCGTGAAAGCCTGCCCTTCGTTGCCGACGATATCATGGAAACCTTTGACGACGGCCGTGCCAGCCACGCGTTTTCGCTGATGGGTGAAATGGCCGCGGTCGGCCAGGTGATCTACCTGACCCATCACGAGCATCTGTGCGCGATCGCGCAGGCGGCCTGCCCGGACGTCGTCGTGCACAGGCTTTGACATCCGCCGCACCAGCCCGCCGTCCTGGCCTCAGACAAACTCCGGCTTTCATCTCCTTCGTTTGTTCTTTCGCGGAAACGGTTTTCACTTTTCCTTACAAACTCTATACAGGCCGCAGTATCTCATCATGCCGCATCGCGGAGCGGGAGGCCGAATGATCAATTTTCATGTGGG
>JAVBSF010000363.1:0-4000 GCA_031556925.1 Pararhizobium sp. | reverse complement strand
ACGATCGCCTTGTGGCTGTCGCGATCGACGACGATGGCGGCATAGATGCGGCGCAGCTTGCCTTCGACCTCGAAGCGCTCGATCTCGACGGCGGTGGCGTACGGCAGTTCGTCGCCGAGCAGGCGGAAGACCTTCTCGCGAATGTACTCGGCGGCGAGAAAACGCTCGCTCTTGTCGGTCAGCTCGTCCTCGGGAAACATCAGACCGTCATTGGGCAGGTGCTTACGGGCTTCGGCCAACAGTTCCTGCGTCTGCCGCCCCTTGGCGGCACTGATCGGGACCACGGCGGCGTAGTCGAAATCGGCCGCGACCTGGGCGAGGAAAGGCAGCAGAGCGGCACGATCCTTCAACTGGTCGGTCTTGTTGACCACCAGGATCACCGGCCGGTCCTTCGGCAGCAGCCGCACAACCGCCTTGTCCTTGGCATCGTAGCGGCCGGCCTCGACGACGAAGAGGACGACGTCGACATCGCTCAGGGTCTGCGTCACGCCGCGGTTCATCGCCCGGTTCAGGGCATTCGAGAACTTGGTCTGGAAACCCGGCGTATCGACGAAGACGAACTGCGATTCGGCATCGGTGAGGATGCCGGTGACGCGGTGCCGGGTCGTCTGCGCCTTGCGCGAGACGATGCTGATCTTCTCGCCGATCAGATGGTTGAGCAGCGTCGACTTGCCGACGTTGGGACGGCCGACGATGGCGATGTAACCGGAGCGGATCTGGGTCATGCGTGCAATGCTTTCATCGCCTGTTCGGCGGCGTTCTGTTCGGCGATGCGCCGGCTCGTACCCCGGCCCAGCGTGCGCAATGGCGGATCATCGAGTTCGCAGGCAACGGCGAAGGATTGTTCGTGGGCGGCGCCGCTGGCTTCGAGCAGGACATAGCGGGGCAAAGGCTTCTTCCGGCCCTGCAGCCATTCCTGCAAGCCGGTCTTGGCATCCTTGCGCACCTTGCCCGGCTGCAGCGCCTCGAGCAGCGGAGCATAAAGCCGCAGCACCGTGGCCGCCGCCGCCTCGAAACCGGCATCGAGATAGATGGCGCCGAACAGGGCTTCGAGCGCATCGGCCAGGATCGACGGCCGTTGCGCGCCACCGCTCTTCAGCTCGCCCTCGCCGAGGCGCAGGGCCTCGCCCAGGCTTAACTCGAGGGCCAGCCGGTGCAGCGCATCCTGGCGCACCAGTTTGGCCCGCAGGCGCGACAGATCGCCTTCCGGCAGTTCGGGGAAGCGGGCATAGAGCGCTGCGGCGATGACGCAATCGAGTATCCCGTCGCCGAGAAACTCCAGGCGTTCGTTGTTCGGCGTACCGAAACTGCGATGCGTCAGCGCCGTCCGCAGCAGTTTCTGGTCGGCGAAAGTATGGCCAAGCCGGGCGGCGATCGACAGCGCGCTCATGCCTAGCGCCCGGCCGATCCCTTGTATTCGATCAGCAGGCTGACGTTGGCGAACAGCGGAATGCGCTTGTCGTAGGCGAAATCGATGACGATCTTGCCGTTTTCTTTGGAAATCTCCAGATCCTTCGAGGAAAACTCAAGATGGTCGATTTCGGCGAAGCGGTTGAAGGTTGTGCGCACATCGGCCACGGTCGAATCGGGCCCCATCTTGGCCAAGGTGCTTTCGGCATCCTTCTTGATCTTGAAGTATTCGATTGTCGTCGGAGCGACCTTCATGCCGAGAATTGCCACCAAGGCAATGATGATGCCCCAGAAAAGCAGGCCGCTCAGCGCCACGCCACGTTGATGTTTCATCTCTTTCCCCTTACTTGAACGAACCGATCCGGCCGAGATCGCTGAAATTGAGCCAGATGAAGAAAGCCTTGCCGACGATGTTCTCTTCCGGCACGAAGCCCCAGGAGCGGCTGTCGCGGCTGTTGTCGCGGTTGTCGCCCATCATGAAGTAATGGCCGGCCGGCACCGTGCAGATGACACCCGCCGCATTGTAGGTGCAATTTTCGCGGTAGGGGAAACGCCCGGCATCGTGGATGAAGGACGGCGCATCGGTGTCGTTGAGCAGGCGGTGTTCGACGGTGCCGAACTTGACCAGGTATTGCTCGGAGTAATAAAGCCGTTCCGGATGCAGGTAATCGTCGATGCGGGTCATCTCGACCGGCTGGCCGTTCACGCTCAAGCGCTTGTTCTGGTAGGAAACGACGTCGCCCGGTGTGCCGATCACCCGCTTGATGTAGTCGAGCGACGGATCCTCCGGGAAGCGGAAGACCATCACGTCGCCGCGCTGTGGCTCGTTCAAGGAAATGATCTTCTTGTTGATCACCGGCAGGCGGATGCCGTAGGTGTATTTGTTGACGAGGATGAAGTCGCCCACCAGCAGCGTCGGAATCATCGACCCCGAAGGAATCTTGAACGGCTCGACGATGAAGGAGCGGAGCACGAAGACGATCAGGATGACCGGGAAGAAGTCCGCCCCCCACTCCACCCAGGCCGGTTCCTTGGCGCCCGCCGGGCGCTGCTTGCGCAGCCGGAAATTGATCGCGTAGAGCACGCCGGTGACGACCAGCAGGACGAGGAGGATCAGGGCAAAGTTCATCGTGGCTCTCAGTTATCGACGCGCAGCACAGCGAGAAAGGCTTCCTGCGGGATTTCGACGCTGCCGACCTGCTTCATGCGCTTCTTGCCGGCCTTCTGCTTTTCCAGCAGCTTTTTCTTGCGGGTGATGTCGCCGCCGTAGCACTTGGCCAGCACGTCCTTGCGCATCGCCTTGACGTTCTCGCGGGCGATGATGTGCGAACCGATGGCGGCCTGGATGGCGACGTCGTACATCTGGCGCGGGATCAGTTCGCGCATTTTGTTGGCCAGTTCGCGGCCGCGGTACTGCGAATTGGCGCGGTGCACGATCAGCGACAGCGCATCGACCTTCTCGCCGTTGATCAGGATGTCGAGCTTGACCACGTCGGCCGTGCGGTACTCCTTGAAATCGTAGTCGAGCGAGGCGTAGCCCTTGGAGCAGGATTTCAGTTTGTCGAAGAAATCCATGACCACTTCGGCCATCGGCATTTCGTAGACCAGCTTCACCTGGCGGCCGTGATAATGCATGTCGACCTGGTTGCCGCGCTTCTGGTTGCACAGCGTGATGACGTTGCCCAGGTAGTCCTGCGGCACGAAAATGGTCGCCTCGATGATCGGCTCGCGAATTTCGTCGATCTTCGAAATTTCCGGCAGTTTGGCCGGATTCTCCACCTGGATCACCGTGCCGTCGCGCTGCACGACCTCGTAGACGACGGTTGGCGCCGTCGTGATCAGGTCCTGGTCGAATTCGCGCTCCAGGCGCTCCTGCACGATTTCCATGTGCAAGAGGCCGAGAAAACCGCAACGGAAACCGAAACCGAGCGCCTGCGAGACTTCCGGCTCGTACTGCAGCGAGGCGTCGTTGAGTTTCAGTTTTTCCAGCGATTCGCGCAACGAGTCGTACTGATTCGCCTCGACCGGATAGAGGCCGGCGAACACCTGCGGCTTGATTTCCTTGAAGCCGGGCAGCGGCGCAGCCGCCTTGCGGTCGGCATGGGTGATGGTGTCGCCGACCTTGGCAGCTTTCAGTTCCTTGATGCCGGCGATGACGAAACCGACTTCGCCGGCCCGCAGCACCTCGCGCGGCACCGACTTCGGCGTGAACACGCCGACCTGTTCGCACAACTGGTTGGCGCCGGTGGCCATGAAATGCAGCTTGTCCTTCGAGCGCATTTCGCCATCGACGACGCGCACCAGCATGACCACGCCGACGTAGTTGTCGAACCAGGAGTCGATGATCAGCGCCTTCAGCGGCGCCGCCGGATCGCCCTTGGGCGGCGGCACCTTGGCGATCACCGTTTCCAGGATATCCTCGACGCCCAGGCCGGTCTTGGCCGAGGCCTGCACGGCATCGGTCGCATCGATGCCGATGACGTCCTCGATTTCCTGCTTGGCGTTGTCCGGGTCGGCCGACGGCAGATCGATCTTGTTCAGCACCGGCAGCACTTCGACATCGAGCTCGATCGCGGTATAGCAGTTGGCA
>JAVBSF010000545.1:0-7118 GCA_031556925.1 Pararhizobium sp. | reverse complement strand
TAAGCAAAGGTGAAGTTGTCGTAATCGACATAAGGATGCTGGGTGGAGAATTCCGTGCGGCCGTGGGTGACGAAGGGAAAGCCCTGCTCGAGCAGCAGGCGCACGCGCGGATCGAAGGGCTCGGTGCGCGAGAAGATGATGCCATCGGCCATGCCGTTTCGAACGATGTGCCTGATGGCATCGACATTACTGCCGGCAACGAAACTTGGCGTGACGATGAGATGGTACGGCGTGTCCTTCAGGGCATTGGCGATGCCAAGCATCAGCGATGTGCCGTAGCCGAGAATTTCCTCGTGCGGATCGAGCAGCACGCTGATGACATTGGTGCGGCCGGTTTTCAGGCGCTGGGCGGCGCGGTCTGGCAGGTAGCCGATCTCGCTTGCGACCTCATGCACGCGACGACGGGTTTCCGCGGAAATCTGCGGCGCGTTGCTGAGCGCACGCGAAACCGTGGTGACCGCAAGGCCCGTCAGGTCGGCAATCGTGCGCAGGGTCGGCTTGGCCGCTTTGAGCGGTGCATCGACATGGGCGGATTTCGGAGTTTCGGCCAAGACAGGATTTCCGGAACGCAGGGACAAGGCGCCTTTGTAACGCGCAACGGACAAAGGCGCAATGTGGCTTTGTGAAAACGTTTTAAATGCAAAAAGTATGACTATATATGCTGCATTGCAGCAAATTTCGTGAGGTAATTATCGTTATTAATCAATGCAATTAAGCATTTTTTCGAAGTTTCGCACATGCGCTTGACTTGCCGGTATTTATAACGTTTTAAATTGTTCCAGCGGCGGGGAGCCGCGATGAATTGCCGGCCGCTTGGGGCGGTCGGTTTTGGGAGTAGCGGGAAGGAACTTTCCGCAAAGAGGACTTGCAAACGGGAGGAATACGATGCGCAAGTTGATGACGACGACGGCAGTTGCAGCAGTTATGGCGCTGACCGGCCTGACGGGTACGACGATTGCCCAGGCAGCAGAAAATGTTGAAGTTCTGCACTGGTGGACGTCCGGCGGCGAAGCTGCGGCTCTCGACGTTCTGAAGAAGGACCTTGAGTCCAAGGGCATCACCTGGACCGACATGCCGGTCGCCGGCGGCGGTGGCACGGAAGCCATGACCGTTCTGCGCGCCCGCGTTACCGCCGGCAATGCGCCGACGGCTGTGCAGATGCTCGGCTTCGACATTCTCGACTGGGCCAAGGAAGGCGCGCTCGGCAATCTCGATGAAATCGCCGGCAAGGAAGGCTGGGACAAGGTCATCCCGACCGCGCTGCAGCAGTTCTCGAAATATGATGGCCACTGGATCGCCGCGCCGGTGAACGTTCACTCCACCAACTGGATGTGGATCAACAAGGCCGCGCTCGACAAGGCCGGCGGCAAGGAGCCGCAGAACTGGGACGAGCTGATCGCGCTCCTCGACAACTTCAAGGCTCAGGGTATCACCCCGATCGCCCATGGCGGCCAGCCGTGGCAGGATGCGACGATCTTCGACGCTGTCGTGCTTTCGCTCGGCAACGACTTCTACAAGAAGGCCTTCATCGATCTCGATTCCGCCACGCTCGGCGGCGACCAGATGAAGGAAGCCTTCGACCGCATGACCAAGTTGCGCTCCTACGTGGACGACAACTTCTCGGGCCGTGACTGGAACCTCGCTTCCGCCATGGTTATCGAAGGCAAGGCCGGCGTGCAGTTCATGGGCGACTGGGCCAAGGGCGAGTTCCTGAAGGCCAAGCAGGTGCCTGGCACCGATTTCGTCTGCATGCGCTTCCCCGGCACGCAGGGCTCGGTCACCTTCAACTCCGACCAGTTCGCTATGTTCAAGGTTTCGGACGACAAGGTTCCGGCCCAGCTCGCCATGGCGTCCGCCATCGAGAGCCCGGTCTTCCAGTCGGCATTCAACGTGGTCAAGGGTTCGGTTCCGGCCCGCACCGACGTTGCGGACACCGACTTCGACGATTGCGGCAAGAAGGCCATCAAGGATCTCGCCGAAGCCAACACCAACGGTTCGCTGATGGGCTCCATGGCCCATGGCCACGCCAATCCGGCTGCCGTGAAGAACGCGATCTACGACGTCGTGACCCGCGAATTCAACGGCGAACTGTCGTCTGAAGACGCTGTGAAGGAACTGGTCTCGGCTGTCGAGGCTGCCAAGTAAGCATCTGGGTCAGAGGGTTTGCCCCTCACCCTAGCCCTCTCCCCGCTCGCGGGGAGAGGGGATTACCGAGTTTGCGGCTCCTCCTTCTGCCCGCGTGCGGGGAGAAGGTGCCCGAAGGGCGGATGAGGGGCAGGCGCAGTTTCTTCCAACGGTAAAAATTGCCCGCGGATCAATGTTTCAAAACGTGTGCGTGATCGATCCGGACCATGTGGGGCCGGAGGTATGCGCCAAAGGTGGTGTTTCACTCATGGATAGCCGCAGCCGGTTGCAGGATATGGTGCCAAAGCTGGTGCTTGCCCCGAGCTTCCTGATCGTTCTCGTCTTCGTTTACGGCTTCATCGCCTATACGGGTTACCTGTCGCTGACGGACAGCAAGATGCTGCCCTCCTACAATTTCGTGGGCCTCAGCAACTATTCCAAGCTCTGGGCGCTGCCGCACTGGTGGCGGGCGATATCAAATCTGGCGATCTTCGCCACGCTCTACATTCTCATCTGCTCGGTGCTCGGCTTGGGCCTCGCGATCCTGCTCGACCAGAAGATCCGCGCCGAAGGCCTGCTGCGCCCGATCTACCTCTATCCGATGGCGCTGTCCTTCATCGTGACCGGCACCGCCTGGAAGTGGTTCCTCGATCCCGGCATCGGGCTAGAAAACACCATGCACCTCTGGGGCTGGGAAAGCTTTACCTTCAACTGGATCAAGGACCGCAACTACGCGATCTACTGCGTGGTCATCGCCGCAGTCTGGCAATCCTCGGGCTTCATCATGGCGATGTTTCTCGCAGGCCTGCGCGGCGTCGACAACGAGATCATCAAGGCGGCCCAGATCGATGGCGCCTCGACCACGACGATCTACCGCCGGATCATCATTCCGCTGATGCGGCCCGTCTTTCTCTCGGCTTTCGTCGTGCTCGCCCACCTCGCCATCAAGGCCTATGACCTGATCGTGGCGCTGACCGGCGGCGGGCCGGGGCAGGCGACCGAACTTCCGGCGACCTTCATGTATTCCTACACCTTTACCCGCAATTCCATGGGCATCGGCGCATCCTCGGCGATCATCATGCTGGTGATGATCTTCTCGATCATCATTCCCTACCTCTATTCTGAAATCAAAACGGAGAAGCGGTCATGAGCATTGCAAGCCCTGACAACGCCATCTCCAGCACCCGTTTTACCCGTGCGGTCATCTATGCGGTGCTGATCCTGTTCGCGCTCTATTCGCTGCTGCCGCTCTATGTGATGCTGGTCAATTCCTTCAAGCCGCTGGACGAGATCCGCCAGGGTGGCATGCTGAACCTGCCGCAGACCTGGACGGTCGAACCCTGGCTTTCGGCCTGGTCGACGGCGCAGATCGGCGTGCAGCCGACCGGTCTTCGCCCCTTCTTCATCAATTCGATCCTGATGGTCGTTCCGGCCGTGGCGATCTCGACCATCATCGGCGCGCTCAATGGTTACGTCCTGACCAAATGGCGCTTTCCGGGCTCCAATATCTTCTTCGGCATGCTGCTCTTGTCCTGCTTCATCCCGTTCCAGATCGTGCTGATCCCGATGGCGAGAATCCTCGGCCTGCTGGGTCTTGCGGGTTCGGTGAGCGGTCTGGTGATGGTGCACATCATCTACGGCCTCGGCTTCACCACCCTCTATTTCCGTAACTACTATGAGAACTTCCCGACCGAGCTGGTGCGGGCGGCGCAGATCGACGGCGCGAGCTTCTTCCAGATTTTCCGGCGCATCCTTCTTCCATCGTCCGGACCGATCATCGTCGTCTCGGTCATCTGGCAGTTCACCAATATCTGGAATGACTTCCTGTTCGGGGCCTCGTTCTCCGGCGCTTCCTCGACCCCGATGACGGTCGCGCTCAACAACCTCGTCTCCTCCTCCACGGGGGTCAAGGAATACAATGTTCACTTCGCGGGCGCGATCCTCGCCGCCCTGCCAACGCTCATCGTCTACATCGTCTCCGGCCGCTACTTCGTGCGCGGTCTGATGTCCGGCGCGGTAAAGGGTTAAAGCCATGTCGTTTCTGAAAATCACCGATCTGCGCAAGTCCTACGGCTCGCTGGAAATCCTGAAGAACATCAATCTGGAGATCGACGAAGGCGGTTTCCTCGTGCTCGTCGGCCCCTCCGGTTGCGGCAAGTCCACGCTCTTGAACACCATCGCCGGGCTGGAGCCGATCACCTCCGGCGACATCGCCATCAATGGCAAGTCGGTCTCGGGGCTGCATCCCTCGAAGCGCGATATCGCCATGGTGTTCCAGTCCTACGCGCTCTATCCGAACATGACGGTGGCCGGAAACATCGCCTTCGGCATGGAAATCCGCGGCGTGCCGAAGGACGAGCGGGACAAGGCGATCAAGCAGGTAGCGGACATGCTGCAGATCGGCCATCTCCTGGAGCGCAAGCCGAGCCAGCTTTCCGGCGGCCAGCGCCAGCGTGTCGCCATGGGCCGGGCGCTGGTGCGCAATCCGCAGGTGTTCCTGTTCGACGAGCCGCTGTCGAACCTCGACGCCAAGCTGCGCGTCGACATGCGCACGGAAATCAAGCGCCTGCACCAGCGCATGAAGACCACCATCGTCTACGTCACCCACGACCAGATCGAGGCGATGACGCTGGCGACCAAGATCGCCGTGTTGAAAGATGGCGTGCTGCAGCAGTTCGGCACGCCGGCTGAAATCTACAACAACCCGGCCAATATGTTCGTCGCCGATTTCATGGGCTCGCCCGCGATGAACCTGCTCTCCGGCACCATCGAGGGCGGCGGCAACGATCTCGCCGTCTCGCTCGCCCGGCCGGATGCGCCGCCGCTGCGCCTGCCGGTCTCGCCCAGCGATGGTCTTGCTGCTTTCTCGGGCAAGCAGGTCGTCTTCGGCATCCGCCCGGAAGCGCTGACCGATCCGGACGGAGCCGACCGCAATGCCCGCTCGATTGCCGAGGGCGATTGTCTGATCGAAGTGGTGGAGCCTGCCGGCTCCGATACCTTCGCGGTGACCAAGCTGGGCGGCAAGGAAGTCGTTGCGCGTCTGCGCGCCGATGTCCGCATCGCCGCCGGCCAGACCGCTCGTCTCGCCTTCAATCTGGACAAAGCGGTATTCTTCGATCCGCAAAGCCAGAGCCGCATCGCCTGAGAAAGACCATGAGCAAAACGCCTGACATCGTCATCATCGGCTCCGGCATCGGCGGATCGACAATCGCCTCGGCGCTCGCGCCTTCCGGTGCCGAAATCCTGATCCTCGAGGCCGGCGGCCATATCGAGGATAGGCCGGAAAACCGCGATGCCCGCGCAATCTTCCAGCGCGGCCATTTCCGCCCCAAGGAGATGTGGTACGAGACTGACGGGTCAGCCTTCAATCCCGGCAACTACTACAATGTCGGCGGCAACTCGAAGTTCTACGGCGCGGTGCTGGTGCGCTATCGCCGCGAGGATTTCGAGGAGATGGCGCATCTGGAGGGTGTCTCGCCCGCCTGGCCGTTTCCTTACGAAGAACTGGAACCATGGTACAGCGCCGCCGAGCAGCTGTTTCAGGTGCGCGGTGCCCTGGGGCAGGATCCGACGGAGCCGGCCCATTCCAAGGCTTACGCCTTTCCGCCGGTGCCGGATGAACCGGCCATCGCCTCGGTGCGGGAGAAGCTGAAGCGTAACGGCTTGCACCCCTATTCGCTGCCTCTGGGTGTCGATATCGACAAGTGGCTGGCGAAGGCGAAGACGCCTTGGGACGCCCATCCCAACAGTTTCGACGGCAAGATGGATGCCGAGACCGTCAGTCTTGCGCTGGCGCTGCAGCATCAAAATGTCCGGCTGCAGACCGGCTCGCGGGTGACGCGCCTGCTCACGGCAGCCGATGGCAAGCGCATCGAGACCGTCGTCTATGTGAAGGACGGGATGGAGCAGTCGATTTCGCCGAAGCTCGTCATCCTGTCGGCGGGCGCGGTGCAATCTTCCGTGCTCTTGTTGCGTTCGGCCAATGACGCCAACCCGAAGGGGCTGGCCAACAGTTCCGATCAGGTCGGCCGCAACTTCATGAACCACAATTCGAGTGCGGTGATTGCGGTTTCGCCGTTCTATCGCAACACCTCGATCTACCAGAAGACCTTCGGTTTCAACGACTATTACCTCTCGGACGGGGAGGGTGGACCGCCACTTGGCAACGTCCAGCTTCTCGGTCGCATTTCCGGGCCGATCCTGAAGGCCCAGATGCCTTCGGTGCCCGAATGGGTGCTCAATCAGGTTTCGGCCCATGCCATCGATTTCTATGCGATGAGCGAGGATATTCCGCATCCCGAAAGCCGCATCATGGTCGATGGCGAGCGCATCGTGCTGCAATGGGTGCGCACCAATTGGGATGCGCATCTGATGCTGGTCGACAAATTGAAGAAGGCGCTGAGGGCTGCCGGTTTCCCGCTGGTCGTCTCGCGGCCTTTCGACAAGCGCACGCCGTCGCACCAGTGCGGCACGGTCAAGATCGGCACCGATCCGGCGGAAGCGCCGCTCGATGTCTATTGCCGGGCCTTCGATCACCCCAATCTCTTCGTGGTCGATGCTTCCTATCTGCCGACCTCGGCGGCGGTCAATCCGGCGCTGTCGGTGGCGGCGCAGGCGCTGCGCGTCGGCGCGCATATCCGGGAAAAGGATCTGGCCACATGACGGCGCGGCGTCTGGCAATCGTCACCGGCGGACGGCGCGGCATCGGTCTTGGTATCGCCAGGGCGCTTGCCGCCGAAGGGTTCGATATCGCAATCACCGGGATTGGCGACAGCGCCGGGATTACGCCTGTGCTGGAAGAGCTTGAAGCGCTCGGCGCACAGGCGGCATTCTATCGCGCTGATCTCTCCGACGTTTCCGGCCATCAGGCGACGGTGGAGGCTGTGGTCGAACGCTTCGGCCGCATCGATTGCCTCGTCAACAATGCCGGCATGGCTTCGGTGGTGCGCGGCGATTTCCTTGAGTTGAGCCCTGAGAATTTCGACACGATCGTC
>JAVBSF010000459.1:0-18546 GCA_031556925.1 Pararhizobium sp. | reverse complement strand
AGGGCCAGCGTCGCGTCCAGTTGCGCGTCAGTGATGCTGCCAAGGCATTCTAGCCGGCGAGCCTGCGCGCGAACCTCGATTTCCCACGATCTGCGGTGCTGCTTGAACGGCACTGTTTTCCGCCGGCATGATTCTGCCGGGTGGCCGTGGGGCGCCCGCATGGCAGGCGAGGGAGCACTTTGTCTGCCGGGATGGAGTGTGGACGAATGGAGCCCTGCGATGGCGGGCAGATCAAATCGTAATAATGTCAGGGAAAGATCACAGTGGCACGCCCTAGGGGAGTCGAACCCCTCTTCCCAGAATGAAAATCTGGTGTCCTAACCGATAGACGAAGGGCGCACGCGCTGTGTGGGCGTCTTATAGTCAGGCGTTTTCAGAACCGCAAGCGGCAATTTTCATTTTTCCGTAAAAAAATGGAGTGATTGGAAGCCACGCTCGGAAGTCGATAAAAATCGTTTCGAAACATGACTTTATCAGCTTTTTGCGGTGCAGCTCCAGTTCCAGTCGCGAGGCCGGCCGACATCCACATGGACGGATTGTGTATGGCAATAAGTGCCAACGCCGCCGCGGCCGGGCAGGGTGCGCAGATAGGCGGCCAGATCCCATTTGGTGATGCCGGGCACCTGGATATCGGCTGCCTCGCAGGTGATATGCCGCGACTTCGGTGCGCCGCCAACGGCAACGTTATGCGCGACATCCCTGTGACCCGACGTCACGATCACCTTCTCGCCATAGTGGTTTTCGACTGATTTCAGAATGCCCATCAGTTCCGGCTTGAAACAGCCGGTTTCCACCTTTTCCGTTTGTAGCCACAGGCCATTCGGGGCGAGGCGGGCAAGTCCGGGCAGGGATGCCATTTCGATAGCCGGGCTTTCGTCGTCATGGCCGGGGTCGTTGTCATCGACCGTGGCGAACATGGAAAGAGATCGGCTGCTTGGCCAGGCCGTATAGCCAAGCGCTGCCACCTGATCCTGCGGCAGTCCCGTTTGCGGGGCGTTGCCGCGCGCCTTACGCTTGAGGCCGAAAAGCCCGCCAATCGAAAGCGTTTCCGCCGTGTCGCTCTTGCCGGGTGTGTTCTTCGCCGGCAGGGCGGCATGTTGAACTGTCGCGACCTCCTCTTCCGCCGAAGCGGCCGGTATCGAGGCTTTCGCGCTTTCCTCGTTTTCGGCCGGCGTCGCCGAGCTGCTCGATATCTCTGCGGACGAATCCGTCTTTGTCGGCACGACGATCTTTTTTGCCGGATCGGTTTCGGCTGCGACGGGCATCGGTTCCTGCTGCGGCTGTCCCGCATTGAACAGGCTGTTCGACATCGGCGCAGCGTTGCCGGTTGCCTGTCGCTGGGCCGGCACAAGCGCGCGGGCGGGCTGTGCCGCGAAGATGCTGTTGGAAGTTGCCTTGAGGCCGGTGCTCTGCATGATGATCGGGCCCGGCTGGCCTTCGGGGACGGCTTGCGTCGGATAGCCGGCTTCCTGCTGGGCGGAGCCGACAGCGGCGACCTGCGGATCGCGATAGGCCTTGGCCGCGGCCGATGATTGGGGCCCTGCCGCCGGGTCAACCGGGACATCGGCCTGTGCGGCTTCTTCTGCGGCGGCGTCCAGCCCGGCCTTGGAGCCTGTCGTCGAAGTGCAGGCGGTTACCATCAGCAGGGATGCGGCAATGGCAACGCTGTTGCCGAGGTGACGCAGGCCTTTGATGGAACCGTGAACTTGAAACACCTGATATCCTCGCTCCGGGCTGACGGCTGTCGCGCGGCCGGCTGGCAAGCAGCTGAACGCATTGGGCCGAACGATAGAGCGAGATATCGCCCGGCCGGATTGCGTGGAGCTTACCAGACGCCGGTATTGCCCATGGAAAGCCAAGGTTCCTGCGGCGGCAGATCGTCGCCTTTCTGCAAAATTTCGATGGAGATTCCGTCCGGCGAGCGGATGAAGGCCATATGCCCGTCGCGGGGCGGGCGATTGATGATGACGCCATTGTCCATCAGGCTCTGGCAGATCGCATAGATATCGTCGACCTCATAGGCGAGGTGACCGAAATTGCGGCCGCCGGTATAGTCTTCCGTGTCCCAGTTATAGGTGAGTTCCAGGCAGGGGGAGAGGGCCGGCTTCGCATGGTCGAGATCGGCGGGCGCGGCAAGGAATACCAAAGTGAAACGGCCCTTTTCGTTCTCATAGCGCTTGATTTCGGTTAGGCCGAAGAGATCGCAATAAAAATGCAGGGCAGCGTCCAGGTCTTTGACGCGGACCATCGTGTGCAGATAACGCATTGTTATATCCTTGTTTTGGCAAAGGCGGCTATATTTAGCGGACCGCCAGCCAGAGGCAAGCCTCGACAACTATGGTCGTTCCAAGGCAAAATTCACCGAAACCCTTGCGCATATGCCGCGGGACGATGTTATCTTGCTCTCAAGAATCAGTTAACCGTATTGATGTGACGCGTAATCGAGGGGCTGGCAGGGAATGGCGGACAGAGTTTCAGCTAAGGGCGTTTCGCCGGGCGATGATTTTGGCAGCGATGCGCTGGACCTGATCGAAATTACTGGCGTCATCAAGTGGTTCGACGTCGCCAAGGGTTTTGGCTTCATCATTCCCGACAACGGCATGCAGGATGTGCTGGTGCACGTCACCTGCCTGCGCCGCGACGGATACCAGACGGTTCTCGAAGGAGCCCGTGTCGTGGCGCTGATCCAGAAGCGCGACCGCGGCTATCAGGCCTTCCGTATCCTGTCCATGGATCAATCGACAGCCGTGCATCCTTCGCAGATGCCGCCGGTGAAAACCCATGTCCAGGTGACCCCCACGAGCGGTCTCGAGCGCGTCCTCGTCAAGTGGTTCAACCGCACCAAGGGCTTCGGCTTCCTGACCCGTGGTGATGGTACTGAAGACATCTTCATTCACATGGAAACGCTGCGGCGGTTCGGTTTGACCGAACTGCGTCCGGGTCAGACCGTACTGGTTCGCTTCGGCGATGGCGACAAGGGTTTGATGGCGGCCGAAATTCATCCGGACGTTCCCGCGCCGACGGGGCGGTCGCACTGATGCGGCTCTTTGCCAAGGCAGTCTCAAGCGCCCTCGCGGCGCTTTTTTTGTATGTTTCGGTGCTGCTGGCGTTCGCCACCGATATCACCTTCGAAACCGCCCCGCTGACGATCATTGCGGCGGCCGGGGCGAAACATGAGTTCACCGTCGAGCTGGCGCTCGATAGCGACCAGCGGGCGCTCGGCCTGATGAACAGGCGCGAAATGGCTGCCGACCGCGGCATGTTGTTCGACTTTGGCCAGACGCGGCGGGTGATGATGTGGATGAAGAACACCTATCTTCCGCTCGACATGCTGTTTATCCGCGCGGATGGAAAAATCGCGACGATCCGGGAAGGCGCCGTTCCTCTGTCGGAGGCGATCATCGATTCCCGCGAGCCCGTCGCTTTTGTTGTCGAACTCAATGCGGGAACAGTGAAGCGCTTGGGAATCGCCGAAGGCGATACGGTCGTTTCGGCCCGAATCAAAGGGTAACGGCCCGTCAGGCCTGGCGTGGCGCGAACAGGATGATTGCCGATGCGATCAGCGCCAGCATAGAGCCGGAAATATCCCATCGATCGGGTTGCTGGCCTTCGACAAGCCAAAGCCACAGCAATGAGGCGACGATATAAATGCCGCCATAGGCGGCGTAGGCCCTGCCGGCCGCCGAGCTTGGTGTGAGGGTCAGCAGATAGGCGAACGCGATCAGCGAGAGAATGCCGGGCACCAGCCAGAGCGACGATTTTCCAAGTTTCAGCCAGGCCCAGAAGGCAAAGCAGCCGGCGATTTCACAAAGGGCTGCGCCAACGAAGACAAGGCCGGTGGATGCGAAAATCGGCATTCGACCTCTCGGGCGTCCGCGACCGGATGGTTGGCGACCCCTGCAGGATTCGAACCTGCGACAACCTGCTTAGAAGGCAGGTGCTCTATCCAACTGAGCTAAGGGGCCATGATGGCAAAGCGGTTCACCCTGCCGTTGTTTCGAAAATCTCAATGGGTCCAGGGCTGCATGCGGCTGTAGCGGAAGTTGTCGCTGTAGGAAACGTTCTTGCGGGTTGGTTCCTTCGGCGCGATGACGCGGTATTCGATACCGTTACGCTCGGCATAGGCGACGGCAAGCTCGGCCGTTTCGAATGTTAGCTTGACTTGCTGACGGGTGTCGCGCGAGCTTGTGTAGCCCATCATCGGGTCGATGGTCCGCGGTGTTTCCTGATCGAATTCGAGCACCCACAAATGCGTCTTGGCCTGTCCGGACTGCATGGCGGTTTTGGCCGGTCGATAGATTTTGGCGGACATATCTCGAACTCTTTCCAGCTTTCTTCGGTCGCCGGATCGCCGATCCGGTCGTTGAACAAGCCATAACGCAGAACAGGTTAAAACGAAATGGCTTTCATGCCGTTAAAATGCGGATTTTCCCGTAAACCTCGCCGGTTACGACGCGGTTCGCGAATCGCGGCCGCGCAGAATTGATTTGAAAACGGAAGCGTGGGCTGCTTAACTGGTTTCATGAGGACACTGATTTTCGCTCTTGCCCTACTGATGCCCGCGACAGGCTTTGCCGCCGAGGTCCGCAACATCAACGCCAAAGATTACGACTGTTCCGGGATCGTTGGCGTCATTCGCGCCGACAAGAAGGTTTTCGTTCGAACCGGGTTCGGCGGCCGCAGTTTCCGCTATCCGCCGGCGCGTTGCAATCTTGGGGATATGTACACGACCGTGCAGGTTCGCGACAAGAATGGCCGGCAGTGCACATTGCAATATGCGTGTATCACCGATCCCTCGTCGTTCCGCAATTTCAGCTTTGGTCGCTGATCGCAGCTCTTCAGCGATCGTCGACAACGGCCGGTAGTCCGACTCCGCTCATCGATGTCGGCTTGTAATAAGCATTGTAAAGCAGAAGCAGCGCTGCGGCGCAGAAGATCAGAATCATCACGAACAGGACGTTTCTGGCTGTCATGGGCTCGTATCCTCGTGCGCGGCTGCTGCGCGAGAACAACAATCGGCGAGGGAAAAATGTTCCTCGACGGGATGTTATGATGATGGTCGGAGTGGAGAGATTCGAACTCCCGACCCTCTGGTCCCAAACCAGATGCGCTACCAGACTGCGCTACACTCCGTATCTTTCGATGGCGGGGAGATACACGCTTCGCAGGGGGGCTGCAACTTATAAAGCGACGCCCCTGAAGAAAATCGATGATCTATCCGGAATTTGCGCATTTGGCGGATCGCAACAGGGCGTGCTTAGAGAACGAACAGGCCGATGATCGCTGCCACAGGGACCGGAACGCCGACGAGCCAGATCAGCAGCTCGCGGATCATGAAGAGCCTGTAGTCGGATGGCGCCGTCTCATTCCGCACTGGCCGTCTCATGGGGGCTTCCTGGAATGTCTGCAGCTTATGCATGGCGGTCTCCATATTCCGAATCATCGTCGAAGTGACTTCATGACCGGATCGATCCGTTTAAATCATGCCGATGTCCAAGGCGTGCGACGGGTTGTGCGGGTCTCAAAGCTTCGGGGTGAAACGCGAAGGTTTCGCTGGATTGGCGATATCTCATTGATTTCCGCAGCCGAAACGCATCGGAGAAGCGATCGTTCCATGGGCTGTCGCGTTGTGCATTCGAATCTGTGGGAACCAAAGCCGGCGCCGGGTGTTTGGCGGTTCATGGACGCCATTCTCGCCGATATCTTTCCGGAAACACAGATTTCCTATCCCGTTATGATCGCACGGTTTTGCGGCGCCCTGTTTTTCGGCGCAATCATCGGCTTCGAGCGCGAGGCACGGGACAAGGCGGCGGGGTTGCGCACCCATATGCTGATCAGCCTCGCGGCCAGCCTTTTCGCGGTGATTTCGATCGAAAGCGTGCATATGCCCGGCCTGTCGGATGAACAGGTGCGGATCGATCCCTTGCGCGTCGTCGAGGCTGTGACTGCGGGTGTTGCTTTTCTCGCGGCCGGAACGATCGTGCTTTCGAAGGGAGAGGTCAGAGGGCTGACGACCGGGGCCGGTATGTGGCTTGCGGGCGCCATCGGTCTTGCGCTCGGCTTCGGCCACTGGCTGATCGCGGCATTTGCCGTCGCCGCCGGAATTATCGTTCTGTTTCTTGTGGGGCGCGTCCAGCATGCCTGGCATATGAACAACGACAAACCCGAGCCGCAAAAGGCGACGGATGAGCTGGATGTCTCGGCTTCCGCTCAAAAAAGCGGGCCGTAGGCGATGCGCCATACGGCCCGATCGGTAGATGGTCGGACTGGGGGAATTCGCTCCTGCCATACTGGCGGCATGGAAGAAGCGCCTTTCGACAGCGCGATGATGCCTGAAGCCGCAGGATTGATTTGACAATAATCGCAAGAAATTTGACATTTTCCGCATGTCTTCCGTTTCAAGCCCGCCGCGAACGCATTCGCTCGCCGAGCCTTTGAATGTTCTGGTGGTGCTGCTGCCGGAATCTTCGCTCATGTCAATGGCGTGCGTGCTCGATCCGATGCGCGCCGCAAACCGCAGCACGGGCCGGCCGCTTTTTCGCTGGACCATCAAGTCTGCAAGCGGCGAGCCGCCTTTGTTGACTGCCGGTATCGCCGTGCCGGTCGATGGCGCCTTTACCGGGCAGGAGCGTGGCGATCTGCTTCTCATTATCGGCGGCTTCAATCTGGACAGGCATGCGGGCCGGGGATTTGCCGCCCGGCTTCAGGCCGCCGCGCGGCGGTTTTCCTGTGTTGCCGGCGTCGAATCGGGGTGCTGGCTTCTGGCGCGTTCGGGGCTTGTGGATGGCCGGCCAGCCACGGCTCATTGGGAGGAGGTCGAGGATTTTGCCGCCCGTTTTCCCAATGTGCAGGTCCAATCGGATCGATTCGTCGCGCAGGGGAAGTTCTGGACATCGGGAGGCGCCTCGCCGACATTCGACATGATGTTGCACCTTATCCGACAGCACTTCGGCGCAGCCGTCGCTCTCGATGTCGCCAGCATCTTCGTCTATGACGAAACCCATGCGGCGACGGATGCGCAACCGGTGATATCGCTCGGCCGGATGGCGCGTCAGGCGCCGGAGTTGGCCGAAGCGATCCGACTGATGGAAAGGACGATCGAGCAGCCATTGTCGCTCGATGTGCTTGCAGGCAAACTTGGCCTTTCACGCCGGAAGCTGGATGGGCTTTTTTCCCGCGGGCTGGAGACGAGCCCGGGCCGATATTATCTGCGCCTGCGCCTTCAGGCCGCCCAAAGACTGATCGTGGATACCGATCTGCCGGTCAGCGAAGTCGCTCTGCGCTCCGGCTTTGACAGCCTTTCGGCCTTTTCCCGCAGCTTTCGCGGTCAATACGGCCAAAGCCCATTGAAGTTGCGGCTGACGAAGCAGCGCATCCCGCGGGACGGGCGGGCAGCGTGGTAGAGCTATGCCCGTTCAATGAACGACAGGATCATCGCTCTCATAAAACGAGCGGATGCCGTCTCGGGCGACAGTCGCCAGAAATTCGTCAAAAGCCTCGCGGTCGGTCGCGAAGGGCTCTTCCCATGTGGTAACGTCTTCTTCCTCTGTCACCACCTCCAGCACCCAGTCATTCTGCGTACCGGCAGGCCGGAAGATATCGACGAGAACGGTCACGCCATCCTCGGTGAATTCACCGGCGAGTTCGGAATGCTCCAGTTTCTGTTTCTTGGCCATTCGAAACTCCCGGCGCACGAGCGGCACCTAAAAAGATCTGTCATGCATGTGGTTCGATGGTGAGCGCGCAGGGATTCGAACCCTGGACCTACTGATTAAAAGTCAGTTGCTCTACCGGCTGAGCTACGCGCTCCCGTGCCCGGCTTCTACTGCCCGGCGGAAGTGGGCGGACATATGCACAGTGGGTTCGTTCTGGTCAACCCAAAAAAGGGGCGGGGCAGCAAAATCCCGGTTTCAACGACCGATCGCCAAAAGGTGATTGGTTTTGTCGCCGGCATGGGCATAAGTGGGCGCAAGATGGTTCGGCCCGGCCGGTAAGGTCGTCGCCTTGCGCATTATGAGAGTGATAACAGGGGATATGTCGGTAGGCGCCGATCCCCCGCAGTCCCTTAAGCCTGCCGGAGTTTGACTGGTGTCGATTGCCGATATTTCCCTGTGGACCGCCATTCTGGCCGGTGCCCTGTCGTTTCTCTCTCCCTGCGTCCTGCCGCTGGTTCCGCCCTATCTCTGCTATATGGCGGGCGTGTCGGTCGATCAGTTCCGCGGCGGGGAAAGCGGCGTGGCGATGGCTTCGACGCGCAGGGCCGTGTTTGGCGCGGCCCTGCTGTTTACCCTCGGCTTCGCCACCGTCTTCGTCGCACTCGGGGCGGGGGCCTCGACCATCGGCCTGCTGCTGCGCCAGCATATGGATCTGCTCTCGAAGGTCGGCGGCGTCATCATCATCGTCATGGGGCTTCATTTCCTCGGCATCTTCCGCATCGGGCTCTTGGCCCGCGAGGCGCGTTTTCAGGGAGGCGGCAAGCCGGCGACGCTTTCGGGCGCCTATATCATGGGGCTCGCCTTCGCCTTCGGCTGGACGCCCTGCATCGGGCCGGTGCTGGGCGCGATTCTCGGGGTTGCGGCGGCGCGTGAGACGGTGGGCGACGGCGCATTGCTGCTGGCTGTCTATTCGCTCGGGCTTGCGATCCCGTTCTGGATCGCGGCGGCGTTTTCAGGGGCGTTCATGGGGTTCCTGTCGCGGTTCCGCCGGCATCTCGGTCTTGTCGAGAAGATCATGGGCGTTCTTCTTGTGTTGACGGGACTTGCCTTCCTCTTTGGCCTTGTCAGCTCGGTTGCGATCTGGTTTCAGGAAACCTTTCCCATTCTGATGCAGATCGGCTGACGGCCGCTCTGGCGGAGCAGTTGACGTCATGGCCGAAATATCCGGACTCGTTCTCCCTTTCTTCGGCCTGATCTTTCTGGGCTACCTGACGGCGAGGCTGGTACGTCGAAACCCGGCGTCCGCTCAGTCTACCGGCGCAGACGGCATGGTTTGGCTCAATATCTTCATCATATACCTCGCACTTCCGGCACTGTTCTTCAAGCTCTTGTCCAGAACGCCGATCCAGGAGCTTGCGCGGTTTGATTTTGCCATAACGTCCATGGCCACGACCTATACGATCTTCGCCATGGTCTTTGCCGCGGGCATCTGGCTGCGCCGCAACGGTATCGCCGAATCGACGATCCAGGCGCTGGCCGCCGCCTATGGCAATATCGGTTATATGGGGCCGGGGCTGGCGCTCATCGCCTTCGGGGAAAAGGCGGCGGTGCCGGTAGCGCTGATCTTCTGCTTCGAAAACGTGCTGCATTTCATGATGGCGCCGGCGCTGATGGCCGTTGCCGGCGACGGACGGGGAACGCCGGGCGAACTGGCGTTGGCCGTAGCGCGAAAGATCCTGCTGCACCCGTTCATACTTGCGACGCTCGTGGGTGTGCTGGCGGCTGCAATGTCCTTTCAGCCGCCGGTGCCGGTTCAGCGGCTGATCGACTATCTTGCGCAGGCGGCGGCGCCCTGCGCCCTTTTTGCCATGGGCGTGACGCTTGCGCTGCGGCCGCTCAAGCGTATTCCGGCAGAAATCGGCTATATCGTTCCGGCAAAGCTCGTTCTGCACCCGATCCTGATGTATCTGGCACTCGGATTTGTCGGAAATTTCGATCCGGTCTGGGTGCAGACGGCGGTTCTTCTGGCATCGCTGCCGACAGCAACCAACGTCTTCGTGATCGCCCAGCAATACGGCGTCTGGCAGGAAAGGGCGTCAGCCACGATCCTGATCACGACCGTTCTCTCGGTTGCGACCGTGACCTTCCTTCTTTATCTCATCGCATCAGGCGCGCTGCCGGCCGATCCGTTCCCGTAAGCCTTCGCCGAAGGCGCGAAGGGCCGAGCCGGGATGCAGGCCTTCGCGCATCGCCAGATTGCGCAGCGGTCCCACACTTGCCAGCATCTGCAGGCCCGCGGCGCGGAGAAGCTGGGTCGGCAGGAAATCCGAGAGCAGCGAGCGGTTGAGCAGGTCGACGCTGGCTGTCCGGGTCAGGATGTCGGCGCGACGCTTGCGGTCGTAACGATCGCCGAAATCGGCGGGCAGGTTTTTCGCTTCGGTCTCCTTCAGAAGCGCCACCAGCGCCATGGTATCGCGCAGGCTGAGATTGAGACCCTGGGCGCCGATCGGCGGAAAGGCATGGGCCGCTTCGCCGAGCAACACGGCGCGCTTTTTGCCAAAGGCATGGGCCGTCATGCCCGAGAGCGGGAAGGATTGCGCGCCAGGCTCGACGGAAACCTTGCCCAGCATGGATTGCATCCGGTCCTCCACGGCGCGCGACAGCGCCTCGGGTGTCAGCGTCAGTGTCGCTTCGGCATCGGCGGGCTTTTGCACCCAGACCAGGCTCGAGCGCCGGCCGGGCAGGGGAACCTGCGTAAAAGGACCGTCGGGTGTGTGGAATTCCGTCGAGATGTTCTGATGCGGCAGCCCGTGGGTAAAATTCAGAACGACGGCGGTTTGGGGGTAGGACCAGGTACGGACGTCGATGTCCGCCGTTTCGCGCACTTTCGAGCGGCGGCCGTCCGCGCCGACAACGAGGCCGGCTGACAGCGTCGTGCCGTCGCCGAGCGTCAGGGCCGCCCTGTCGTTGTCAAACGTCATCGTGTCGAGTGTCGTTTCCAGTCGCCGCAGGGCCGGCTGCTCGCGCAGCTTCCGGTCCAGCAGGTCCAGAAAGGCAGTGTTCGGGATATTGTAGCCGAAGGCGGCAAGCTCGATTTCGCTTGCCCAGAAGGTGACGACGGGCGCGCGCAGCAATCGGTTCGTGCCATCGACGATCCGCATCGTTGCAAGGGGTGCTGTCTGCCGTTCGATCTCTTCCCAGAGCCCGAGTTCACGGATGAAGCGGATGGAGTGTTCCATCAGCGCGGTCGTGCGGCCGTCCGTGTGGGCGGCTTTCGGTGCAACGAGGGCGACGCTTCGACCCGACCCGGCCAGGGCCAGCGCAGCCAGCGAGCCAGCAAGACCCGCCCCCACAACCGCGATGTCGACATGCTCCATGACCGCAACTCCTTCACCGGTATTTTCCTCGATGCTTTTAGCGGGCGAATGCGGCGAAAGAAATGGGGTCGAGTGACGCAGCGCGGCTTCGTGCGTCCACAGCCGATTCAAGGGCTTTGCCCAAATCCTGTTGATTTTCGCTGGCAGCCCGTCGCAAAGGGTGCATATTACGCCGATACCGCCGATGAAGGCGGAGATGCAGGCCGCGGTTCATCGCGTGTCTTGCACGTTTCGGGAGAAACGCGGAAGGACAGGTAGCGGCCGCACATGAAATTCTTCAACTACAAGCGTGTGCCTTATGCGGAAATCCGGGCATTCTCCGTTCACATCCTGACCGCATCCGGTTCGTTCCTGGCCTTTCTCGGCGTTGTCGCCGCGGCCGAACATCGGTTCGTGGATATGTTCTGGTGGCTGGGGCTGGCGCTTCTCGTCGATGGCATCGACGGGCCGATCGCCCGCAAGGTCCGGGTCAAGGAAGTGCTGCCGAACTGGTCCGGCGATACGCTCGACAACGTCATCGACTATGTGACCTATGTGCTGCTACCGGCCTTCGCGCTCTATCAGAGCGGCATGATCGGCGAGCCGTGGTCCTTCGTCGCTGCCGGCGCCATCGTGGTGTCGAGCGCCATCTATTATGCCGACATGGGCATGAAGACGGATGAATATTTCTTCTCCGGCTTCCCCGTCGTCTGGAATATGGTGGTTTTCACGCTGTTCGTGATCGACGCCAGCGAGATGGCGGCGTCTATCGTCGTCTTCGTGTCGGTGATCCTGACCTTCCTGCCGATCAACTTCCTGCACCCGGTGCGGGTCCAGCGCCTGCGCCCGCTCAATCTGGCGGTGTTCGCCGTCTGGTCGGTGCTCGGCGGCTATGCCCTGCTTCTGCATTTCGATACGCCGGCATGGGTGGTAGCCGGCGTGGTCGGTTCCGGCATCTATCTTTACGTGATCGGATTTGTCCTGCAGCTTGTCCCGAGCCTCGGACGGAATTGAGGAGAAAAACATGGCCCAGGCCATTGTCGTGCGTGCCCTGGGTGGGCCTGAAGTCCTGAAGCTCGAGGGTGTGACGCTGACCCCGCCGGGTCCGGGAGAGGTGCAGATCCGTCAGGTCGCCATCGGCGTCAATTTTATCGACGTCTACTTCCGCACCGGTCTTTATAAATCCGCCGCCATGCCCTTTATTCCCGGCAAGGAAGGCGCCGGCATCATCACCGCCATCGGTGACAGCGTCAGCGGCTTTTCCATCGGCGACCGCGTCGCCTATGCGTCGTCGGACGGCGCCTATAGCAGCGAGCGCAACGTCGAGGCCTCGCAGATCGTCAAGGTGCCGGATGAAATCCCGCTGGAAACGGCGGCGGCCATGATGCTCAAGGGCATGACGGCGCAGTATCTGCTGAACCAGACCTTCAAGGTCGGTCCGGAAACGACGATCCTCTTCCACGCCGCCGCCGGCGGCGTCGGCCTGATCGCCGGCCAGTGGGCGAAGGCGCTCGGCGCCACCGTCATCGGCACCGCCGGCTCGCAGGACAAGATCGACCTTGCTCTGGCGCATGGTTACGATCACGTCATCAACTATCGCACGGAAGATTTCGTCAGCCGCGTCAAGCAGATCACCGGCGGCAAGGGCGTCGATGTCGTCTATGATTCGGTCGGCAAGGACACCTATCCGGCCTCGCTGGATTGCATCAAGCCGCGCGGCCTGTGGGTCAGCTTCGGCAATTCCTCCGGTCCGGTCGAAGGCGTCAATATCGGCATCCTCGCCCAGAAGGGATCTCTGTTTGCCACGCGGCCGACGCTCTTCAGCTACGTTGCGACGCGGGCGGCGCTGGAGGCATGTGCAAATTCTCTCTTTGATATTGTGCGCAGCAACAAAGTGCGTATCAATATCAACCAGACCTATGCGCTGGCCGATGCGGGCCAGGCGCACAAGGATCTTGAAGCAAGAAAAACGAGTGGAACGACCTTGCTGTTGCCCTGATAAGCCGAAGAGGCACATGGGCGGAGCAGAAAAGCAGGAAAAGAGGGGCGCGTGGCGGTGCGGGAAGAAACCGTCGACGGATCGTTGTTGGCCGTCGACAAGCTGACGAAGCTGTTCGGTAATTTTGCAGCCTGCGATCACATCGATCTCGCCATCAGGCCCGGCGAAATCCATGCCTTGCTCGGCGAAAACGGCGCAGGCAAATCGACGCTGGTTAAAATGCTGTTCGGCGTGCTCGCGCCGACCAGCGGGCGTATCCTCTGGCGGGGTGAACCTGTTCGCATCGCGAGCCCGAATGCCGCAAGAAAACTCGGCATCGGTATGGTTTTCCAGCATTTTTCATTGTTCGAGGCTTTGACGGTCGCGGAAAATATCGCGCTGTCGATGGACCCCGGCATTTCGCTCGCAAAAATCTCTGAAGAGGCGGCGGCCCTCTCGCGCAGCTATGGCCTGCCGCTCGATCCGAAGGCGCATGTGGCCGATCTTTCCGTCGGCGAGCGCCAGCGCATCGAAATCGTGCGGGCGCTGCTGCAGAACCCGCAACTGATCATCCTCGACGAGCCGACCTCCGTGCTGACACCGCAGGAAGCCGACCGGCTGTTCGAGACGCTGGCCAAACTGAAATCCGAAGGGCGCTCGGTTCTTTATATAAGCCACCGGCTCGAGGAGGTGCAGCGAATCTGCGACCGCGCCACGGTGCTGCGCCACGGCAAGGTGACCGGTGCCTGCGATCCGCGCCGGGAGACCCCGGCCTCGCTGGCGCGCATGATGGTCGGCAGCGATGTCGCCCATGTCTCGACCGAAGGCACCGGCCTCAAGGGTGAAGTGCTCTTGGAGGCGCGCAAGCTTTCGGCGGCGGCCCGCACGCCCTTCGCCGTCTCGCTGAAGGATATCTGTCTGAAGGTGCGCGGCGGTGAAGTGCTCGCCATCGCAGGCGTTGCCGGCAACGGCCAGAGCGAGCTTTTCGACGCCCTGTCCGGCGAATATCCGGTCGCCAGCGGCGACGCCATTCATATCCGCAACAAGCCGGTCGGCACGCTCGGCATCAATGCCCGCCGCCTGATGGGCAGCGGCTTCGTGCCGGAGGAGCGCCATGGTCATGCGGCCGTATCGGCCCTGCCGCTGTCGGACAATCTGGTGCTTGCCCGCAGCGCCTCCGACCGCAAGGCCTTCATCGGCGGCGGCAGGCTCGGCATCATCCGTCAGGATGCCGTCAAGCGCGCCACCAGGCGTATCTGCGAAGTGATGGATGTTCGCAAGAGCGGCGAAGACCCGGCCGCTGGCTCGCTTTCGGGCGGCAACCTGCAGAAATTCATCGTCGGTCGCGAACTCGATCGCCAGCCTTCGGTTCTCGTCGTCAACCAGCCGACCTGGGGTGTGGACGCTGGTGCAGCGAGCCGCATCCGACAGGCGCTCGTGGATCTCGCCAAAGCGGGTTCCGCCGTGCTGGTGATCAGCCAGGATCTCGACGAAATCTTCGAAGTGGCGACGGAAATCGCCGTCATCAATGAGGGCCGGCTATCGGATGCCTATCCGACCGGTGAACTGTCGCGTGAGAAAATCGGATTGCTGATGGGTGGCATGCACGTCAACAAGCAGACGGCGGAGACCCCCGATGCGCATTGAGCTTGAAAAACGGCCGAAGGTTTCGGCGCTCTTCTCGATCCTGTCTCCCTTCATCGCCCTTGTCCTGACGCTGATTGCTGGCGCGATCATGTTCGCGCTGCTTGGCAAGAATCCGGTGACGGCGCTCTACAGCTTCTTCGTCGAGCCGCTGATGGAAGTCTGGTCGCTGCACGAATTGGCGATCAAGGCCGGGCCGCTGATCCTGATCGCCGTCGGGCTTTCGGTCTGTTACCGCTCCAACAACTGGAACATCGGCGCTGAAGGCCAGTTCATCATGGGCGCGATCGCCGGATCGATCATTCCGGTCGTCTTCTACGAGTGGCAGTCGCCGCTGGTGCTGCCGCTGATGCTGCTGATGGGCATGATCGGCGGCGCGCTGTTCGCGGGCATTCCGGCCTTTCTGAAGGCCCATATGAACACCAACGAGATCCTGACCAGCCTGATGCTCGTCTATGTCGCGCAGCTTTTCCTCGACTGGCTGGTGCGCGGCCCCTGGCGCAATCCGGGCGGCATGAATTTTCCCGAAACACGCACCTTTTCGGCGGATGCGGTCCTGCCGGAGATGATCGCCTCGGGGCGCGCCCATTGGGGCTTCGCCTTCGCGATCATCGCCGCCATTCTGATCTGGCTGATGATGCGTTATACGCTCAAGGGCTTCGAGGTGACCGTGCTTGGCCAGTCGGAGCGGGCAGGGCGCTTTGCGGGCTTCTCCTCCCGCAAGATGATCTGGTTTTCGATGCTTTTGTCCGGCGCGCTGGCCGGGCTTGCGGGGATTTCCGAGGTCAGCGGTGCGATCCAGCAGCTTCGCCCCGTTATTTCGCCCGGCTACGGCTTCACGGCGATTATCGTCGCCTTCCTCGGGCGTCTCAATCCGCTCGGCATCGTCGCATCGGGACTGGTGCTGGCGCTCACCTATCTTGGCGGCGAGGCGGCGCAGCTGTCGCTCGGCGTCTCCGACAAGGTGACGCGCGTGTTTCAGGGCTTGCTGCTCTTCTTCGTGCTCTCCTGCGATACCCTGATCCACTACAAGATCCGCATGGTTTGGGCCGACCTCACCGACACCGTGAAGGATGTGCACTGATGGGTATCGTCGAAGCAATCCTGCTGACTGTCATCACGGCGGCGACGCCGCTGGTCATCGCGGCCCTCGGTGAACTGGTGACCGAGCGGTCCGGCGTGCTCAATCTCGGTGTTGAGGGCATGATGATCATGGGTGCGGCCTGCGCCTTCGTTGCGACCCAGCTGACGGGCTCCCCCTATATCGGTATCCTTGCCGGGATCGTTTCGGGCGCGCTGTTCTCCCTGCTGTTCGGCTTCCTGACCCTGACGCTGGTCGCCAATCAGGTGGCCACGGGTCTGGCGCTGACGATCCTCGGTCTCGGTGTTTCCGGCATGATCGGCGAGCCCTATGTCGGCCAGTCCGGCACCAAGCTGCCGCAGATCGTCTTCCCGTTCCTTTCGGATATTCCCTGGCTCGGGGCCTTGTTCTTCAAGCAGGATCTGATCTTCTATCTGTCGATCGCGCTGGTGGTCGGCGTCAACTGGTTCCTGTTCCGCAGCCGCGCCGGCCTGATGCTGCGCTCGGTCGGCGACAGCCATTCGTCGGCCCATGCGCTCGGCATCAACGTCATCCGCACCCGCTATCTTGCCGTCATGTTCGGCGGCGCCTGCGCCGGGCTTGCGGGAGCGCAGCTTTCGCTCGTCTCCACGCCGCAATGGGTGGAGAATATGTCGGCCGGCCGAGGCTGGATCGCGTTGGCGCTGGTGGTGTTCGCCTCCTGGCGGCCGTGGCGCGTGGTCATCGGCGGTTATCTCTTTGGCGCGGTCTCCATCAGCCAGTTGCACGCGCAAGCCTTCGGTATCGGAATCCCGTCGCAGTTCCTTTCCGCTCTTCCCTATCTTGCGACAATTGCTGTACTGATTGTCATCTCGCACAACCGCCGCACGACGCTGATCAACACACCGGCGTCGCTCGGCAAATCCTTCGTGCCGGATCGATGACACAACAAAATTTCAAAACCAAAACCACAGGGGTCAAAATGAAAAAACTTCTTTTCGCGCTTGCATCGACTGTCGCCGTTCTCGGCTTCACCGCTGCCGCCAGCGCCCAGGACAAGGCCAAGATTTGCTTCATCTACGTCGGCTCCAAGACCGATGGCGGCTGGACCCAGGCCCATGACCTTGGCCGTCAGGAGCTGGAAAAGACTCTCGGCGACAAGATCGAGACCCAGTTCCTCGAAAACGTTCCGGAAGGCCCGGATGCGGAACGCGCGCTTGAGCGTCTCGCCCGCTCCGGCTGCGGCCTGATCTTCGCAACGTCGTTCGGCTTCATGGATGCGACCGTCAAGATCGCCGAGAAGTTCCCGGACGTGAAGTTCGAGCATGCCACCGGCTATAAGACCGCGCCGAACCTTGCGACCTACAACAGCCGTTTCTATGAGGGCCGTTATATTCAGGGTCAGATTGCTGCCAAGATGTCCCAGAAGGGTCTCGCGGGCTACATCGCCTCGTTCCCGATTCCGGAAGTGGTCATGGGCATCAACGCCTTCGTTACCGGCGCACGCTCCATCAATCCTGACTTCAAGATCAAGGTCGTATGGGCCAACACCTGGTTCGATCCGGGCAAGGAAGCCGATGCCGCCAAGGCGCTGATCGACCAGGGCGTCGACGTGCTGACCCAGCACACCGACACGACTGCACCGATGCAGGTTGCTGCTGAGCGTGGTATCAAGGCTTTCGGTCAGGCGTCCGATATGATCAAGGCAGGTCCCGAAACCCAGCTGACGGCAATCGTCGACACCTGGGGCGCCTATTACATCAAGCGCACGCAGGCCTTCCTGGACGGCAAGTGGGAAACGACGTCGAGCTGGGACGGCCTCAAGGACGGCATCCTGACCATGGCGCCCTATACCAACATGCCTGATGACGTGAAGAAAATGGCTGAGGAAACCGAAGCCAAGATCAAGTCCGGCGAGCTGAAGCCGTTCACCGGCCCGCTCAAGAAACAGGATGGCAGCGAGTGGCTGGCCGCCGGAGCATCTTCGGATGACGGCACGCTGCTCGGCATGAACTTCTACGTTGAAGGCGTTGACGACAAGTTGCCGCAATAACGGCATCTATCTGTTTTCAATTGGTAAAGGGGCGGCTATGGCTGCCCCTTTTTGCGTTCGGGGCCAAAAAAATTTCGCGGCAGCCACAAATAGCCGTTTACATAAATCATATAGTATGATTTTTTGCTTTCGCTGCTCAGGAGCAGCTTTCTTTGGGAGGAAATCATGAAATTCAAGACTGCACTTGCGAGTGCCACGATCCTTGCTGCCTGCATGTTTGGTTCTGCTTCTGCCGCCGATCTGACGATCGGTTTTTCGCAGATCGGTTCGGAGTCCGGCTGGCGCGCCGCTGAAACCACGCTGACCAAGCAGCAGGCCGAAAAGCGCGGTATCGATCTCAAGTTTGCCGATGCCCAGCAGAAGCAGGAAAACCAGATCAAGGCCCTGCGTTCGTTCATCGCCCAGGGTGTTGACGCGATCCTGGTTGCTCCGGTTGTTGCCACGGGCTGGGACGAAGTCCTGACTGAAGCCAAGGATGCCGAAATCCCGGTCATCCTGCTCGACCGCACTGTCGATTCGTCGAAGGATCTCTACCTGACGGCTGTTACGTCTGACCTCGTCCATGAAGGCAATGTTGCCGGCAAGTGGCTGGTTGATACCACTGCAGGCAAGCCTTGCAACATCGTCGAGCTTCAAGGTACCACCGGTTCTTCGCCGGCTATTGATCGTAAAAAGGGCTTCGAGGAAGCGCTTGCCGGTCACGACAACCTGAAGATCATCCGCAGCCAGACCGGCGACTTCACCCGCACCAAGGGCAAGGAAGTCATGGAGAGCTTCCTGAAGGCGGAAGACGGCGGCAA
>JAVBSF010000367.1:0-5261 GCA_031556925.1 Pararhizobium sp. | reverse complement strand
ATGTCGTAATGCTCCTTGAACATGGCAACGACGTCCGCCGCCTCGTTCTTGCGCATCAGGCCGTGGTCGACGAGGATGCAGGTCAGCTGGTCGCCGATGGCTTCATGGATCAGCAGCGCGGCGACGGAACTGTCGACACCGCCGGAAAGACCGCAGATCACCCTTTTGTCGCCGACCTGCGCGCGGATCGCGTCGACGGCCTGCTCGCGGTAGGCCGCCATCGTCCAGTCGCCCTTGAGGCCTGCAACCTTGTGCACGAAGTTCGACAGCAGCTTGGCGCCGTCCGGCGTATGCACCACTTCCGGGTGGAACTGCACGGCATAGAAGCGGCGCTTCTCATTGGCGATGAAGGCGAAGGGCGCGTTGGCCGAGGTCGCGACGACCTCGAAGCCTTCGGGGATCGCGGTCACGCGGTCGCCGTGGCTCATCCACACCTGATGGCGCGAGCCGACCGGCCAGATGCCGTCGAACAGCGCGCAATCCTTGTTGATCTCGAGGAAGGCGCGGCCGAATTCGCGGTGATGACCGGCCTCGACCTTGCCGCCGAGCTGTTCGCACATGGTCTGCTGGCCGTAGCAGATGCCGAGCACCGGCAGGCCGCAGTCGAAGACGATCTGCGGCGCGCGCGGCGAACCGATCTCCAGCGTCGAGGCGGGGCTGCCCGAAAGGATGATGGCCTTCGGCTGCAGCCGGTGAAAACCTTCCTCGGCGGACTGGAACGGCACGATTTCGCAATAGACGCCGGCTTCACGAACGCGGCGCGCGATCAGCTGGGTGACCTGGCTGCCAAAATCGATGATGAGGACGGTATCGGGATGCGCTGTCTGGGTCATGGGGGATCTTTCAGCAAGCGGGATCATGGCGAGCCTTTAATTAAAGCCTCGCTGAAGTGCAACGATTACATTGCACCCGCACAATTTCCGGCCGCTGGACAGTCCGGCAGGCGGCGTGGCATCGATCGGATCATACGGAACTCCCCGGAAAAGCGCCATGGCCAACCCCGAAGACCTGAAGGCTGCCATTTACACAAGCCCACTCATCGCGCCTCTCATTGCCCGCTGGCACGATCTTGGGCTGCCCGATGGTTGGCTTGCTGCCGGCGCGCTGGCGCAAACCGTCTGGAACGCCCGGTTCGCCCTGCCGGCCGATCACGGCATCACCGACATCGATATCATCTATTTCGATGCCGACGATCTTTCCGAGACCATCGAGGCCGCCCATGCGGCACGGATCAGAGCGGCCTTCGCCGATCTCCCGGTTCGTCTCGATATCAAGAATGAGGCGCGGGTGCATCTCTGGTACGAAGCCAAGTTCGGCTACGCGATCCCGCCCTATCGCTCGATCGAGGATGCCGTCGCCACCTTCCCCACCACGGCGACCGCCATCGCGCTCCGCCCCGATACGGCCGGCTTCGACCTCTGCGCGCCTTACGGCATCGACGATCTCATGAACACCATTGTCCGCCCGAACAAAAAGCAGATCACCCGCGATATCTATGCCGCCAAGGTCGCCCGCTGGACGACGTTTTGGCCGCAATTGCGGATCATCGACTGGTATGACAGACCATCAGAACCGGATGGCGCCTGAAACGATGCCCGCTTCCAGCGCGTCGATGGCAGCGGCAAGTTTTTCGTCGATGATATGCAGATACTGCGTCCAGTCGCCGACATGCTTCAGCTCTTCGCGGCCATCGGAAATACCGCGCAGCCCGATCATCGGAACACCGAAGGACTGGCAGGCCCGGAGCACGGCAAAGGTCTCCATATCGACCATATCGGCGGCGATCGTGCCGTAGACCGTGCCCGAAACCACATTGCCCCCGGTCGAAAGGCTCGCCTCCGCGACGCCTGCGATCCTGAGCGGCAGATCGACAGTGACGGGAAGATCGAGAAACGGCGTCATCCCCTTCTCGAAGCCGAGCGGCGAGGCATCCATGTCGCGATAGGCCACGGATGTCACTTGATAGACCCCTGCCTGTTCCAGTTTCGCCGACCCGGCAGATCCCAGCGACACCACCAGATGCGGCAACGCATCGCGGCCGTTCAGCTCCGCCAGTGTGCGGCTCAGCACGACAGCCGCCTCGACGGGGCCGACGCCGGTCATCAGGGGCGACATACGCGCATGCAGGTACCGCCCATATTCGGCATCCGCCGCCATCACATAGAGGATCCTGCGCCCGGAAACGTCCTTCAGCTCAAAACTCATCCCTCGATCCCCTCGCGCCCGCGGATCACCATCATCGTACCGGTCAGGGAGGCGATCAGCTTGGCCGGACCATCCGGCGAGATCGCATAGCCACGCCCGTCGGAAACGATGATCGTCGTGCCCGGCTTCGTCACCTCGCCACGGAACAGGAAGCGCTCGCCACGCCCCGGGGACATCAGGTTGACCTTGAATTCGATGGTCAGGATCGAGGCATCGGGATCGAGCACCGAATAGGCGGCATAGGTGCCGGCCGCATCGAGCGCCGCCGAAATGATGCCGGCATGCAGGAAACCGTGCTGCTGGGTCAGCTTCTCGTCAAAAGGAAGCTCGATCTCGACCGTGCCCTGCTCGATCCGCGTCAGTTCCGCCCCGATGGTGCGCATCGCTGGCTGCCTGTCGAAACTCTTGCGAATCCGGTTCCGAAAATCCGTCGGCCAGTCGTCCTGCATGGTGTTGATCGTAATCCCCGTTTTCAGTCGGCATCGACACTGGCACGCACCACGTCGGCCGACAAGCTCAATTCATGAGGAAAATCGAAAGGTTGAGCAGGCAAGCGAAGGCGACCCAGGCGAGATAGGGAAGAAACAACAAGAACGAGAGCCGATCGCGCCCGAAGCTTGAGGCCAGAAAGCCGATGATCGAAATCAACAGCGCCAGAATAACGATCAGCGCCATTGCGATTTCCTGAAATCCGAAGAAAAGCGGCGACCAGGCGAAATTGAACACCATCTGCGCGATCCAGAACCGCATCATCCGTGTCTTCGGATAATGAAGGAAGCACCGCGCCCCGACAAAACCGATGATCCCGTAGAGCACCGTCCAGACCGGCGCGAAAACCCAGTTCGGCGGATTGAACCAGGGTTTTGCCAGCGACTGATACCATTCGCCGGGCACATTGTTGATGCCGATCAGCAGGCCGCAGCTGACGACGAGGATGATGAAGAGGGCATAGACGAGAGGTTTTGACATGGGACTGGAAATAGCGTGAAGGCAGGCTGCGTCCAGTCCACATCCATCGACGGAAAGCCAGACTCCACGCGGACAACGAGCTTTCATGTTGCATTGCCAGGTAAATCCGGTAATGAAAAACCACTCACCACGGACCCGGTGAAACTCCGGGTGGCTCTTCTGGCCGCCGATCCGCCAGACCACGCAAAACCTGCATGTCCCGTCATGATCGCTCGACGGAGCGCGGTCGTCATGCTTTGCGAGATTTACCAATGCAATTTTCTAGTTTCCGTCGGGATTGGTCAGCCAATCCCATGCGCGAAATGCTCGCCGGAGCCGTCGCAACCTTTGCCCTCATTCCCGAAGTCATCGCCTTTTCCTTCGTAGCGGGGGTCGATCCTCAGGTCGGACTTTTTGCGTCCTTCATCATCGGCATCGTCATCGCCTTTACGGGCGGACGCCCGGCGATGATCTCGGCTGCTGCCGGGTCGGTGGCGCTTGTCGCAGCCCCCCTGGTTCACACCCACGGCCTTGCCTATCTGCTGGCGGCTGGATTGCTGGCCGGCGTCTTTCAGATCGTTTTCGGTCTGTTGCGCCTCGGCGTGCTGATGCGTTTCGTGTCCAAGTCGGTCCGCACCGGCTTCGTCAATGCGCTCGCAATCCTCATCTTCTCAGCCCAGATGCCCCATATCATCGGTGGCGACTTGTTGGCTTATGGGATGCTGGCGGCCGGTTTGGCGGTTATCTATCTCGCCCCGAAAATCACGACGGCCGTGCCCTCGCCCCTGATCTGTATCCTGGTCCTGACCACGGTATCCATGGCGTTTCAGCTTCCGGTCATAACCATCGCCGATCTCGGCAAGCTGCCGGATTCCCTTCCCGTCTTTGGCTGGCCTTCCGTTCCGCTGACGCTGGAAACCCTGAAGATCATCGCCGGCCCGGCGCTTGCCATCGCCATGGTCGGCCTTCTGGAATCCATGATGACCGCCAGCGTCGTTGATGACCTGACGGGAACGCCAAGCTCGAAAAACCGGGAAGCCACCGGTCTTGGCATCGCCAATGCCGCCGCCAGCCTGTTCGGCGGCATCGCCGGCTGCGGCATGATCGGACAGACCGTCAGCAACGTGAAATATGGTGGACGCGGGCGGCTTTCCACCCTGTTTGCCGGTGCATTCCTGCTGGTCCTGATGGTGCTGCTCAAGCCGTGGGTCTCTCAGGTTCCCGTGGCGGCGCTTGTCGCCATCATGGTGATGGTTTCCATCGATACGTTCGACTGGTCGTCACTGAAGACGATGGCCGTCCACCCCAGAATGTCGAGCGCCGTCATGGTCGTGACCGTGATCGTAACGGTGTTCAGCGCCAATCTTGCGCTCGGCGTCACCGTCGGCGTTCTTCTGAGCGGTGTGTTTTTCACCTTCAAGGTCGCACGCCTGCTGCGCGTGAAAGCCGAAATCGACGACAACGGAACGCACCTGACATATCAGGTTTCCGGTCAGGTCTTTTTCGCGTCAGCCGATATCTTCATCGACGCCTTCGATATCGAGGAAGCGACCGGGATGACCGTCACGATCGACGTATCGCAGAGCCATTTCTGGGACATTACGGCCGTTGCGGCTCTCGAAAAGGTCGTGGAGCGTTTCAAAGCCCACGGCATCGTCCCGGATGTTCTGGGGCTGAATGAAGCGAGCGCCACACTGATCGACAGCATCGGCGGATCGGGATCGCTCAAGGAAGTCTGATCGGATCGCAACGATCCCTGACGGGGAAGGGCGCTGCGCCAGCCCTTCCCCCTCGGCACGCTCATCCCCATATCCCCCTCATGAGCCAATCCTTCCGCATCCGCCCCGCCGACGCCGAAGACCTGCCCATGATCGGGGAAATCCTCGTCGAGACATGGCGCCATGCGTTTCGCGGCATTATCGAGGATGCCTATCTCGTCGGCATGAGCGAAGAGGATCAGGCTTTGCGCCATACCCGGCGGATGGGCACCAAAGGCGTTTCCTACCAGGCGGGTGTGGATGCCGATGGCCTGATCGGTTTTGCCAATTACGGCCCGGCCCGCGGCCCCGCCACCGCCGGCGTCATGGAACTCTACGCGCTCTATATCC
>JAVBSF010000132.1:0-6052 GCA_031556925.1 Pararhizobium sp. | reverse complement strand
ATAGTTACTCCCGCCGTTTACCCGCGCTTGACTGATTTTCATCACATTGACATTCAGAGCACTGGGCAGAAATCACATTATGTTATAACCATTGCTGGTTTTCACAATGCTTTGTTTTAATTAAACAGTCGGATTCCCCTTGTCCGCTTCAGTTCTGGGTTAACTGTTGATTATGCAGTATCTTTGACTATACAGAAGCTGCTATGCAATCGTTCCAGATATTACTGAGTAAACACTAGCCCAACACAACACAACAACTATATATGTTAAGAACTACAATCAGTTCCCAGAGCCAATCCTTATTCCAAAGTTACGGATCAAATTTGCCGACTTCCCTTAACCACTTTCGTCCACCGACTAGAGGCTATTAACCTAAGAGACCTGATGCGGATTTCGGTACGGCTGCTAAATCTCTGCATAATTCACTTGAAGTTTCAAGGGTGACCAACAGCACACCACCAGTGTCAAAAAGACACCGCTTTCCAGACCATTTCCCTTATCTTTAGACAACCTATTTCCAAGGAAAATATCTTGTTAAGAAGCACAGAAAACGCTTTGTGGAACTGTTGTTCACTTATTCAAGCTCTATAGTGTTACCACCAAACAGAAACTCATTCACAACTCAGGAAATTCAACCTGAATCCCTTTCGGAAATGAGAAATTAACTTCCTCTTGCAAAGAACTAATCCTATTCCTTAGGACCGGTTAACCCATGTCCAATTACTGTTCACATGGAACCCTTCTCCACTTCAGTCTTCAAAGCTCACAAATGAATATACGCTACTACCACCAAGATCTGCTCTATAAGTCATTTCTCAAAGGCTCAAGCCAATCGATTCTACATGACCTATATGCCCTCCTACTCGTTACGCATAAAGTCGTAACGGTTAAGTATCGGTATTCCACTTCAGCGCTATCCATTTTCAGGACTAATTCATTCGGCAGGTGAGTTGTTACACACTCCTTAGCGGATTTCAACTTCCATGACCACCGTCCTGCTGTTTGAATGAACCAATACCTTTTATGGTTTCTCATGAGTGGAATTCTAGCACCTTAACTTAACGTAAGGTTCATCCCTCATCGCCAGTTCTGCTTACCAAAAACGGCCCACTAAAAGTTATTATTCTCAACTAGGGTTTAACGAAAAAACCCTAGTGTCGCGCAGATTCAAAGTTTGAAAATAGGTCGAGATTTATAAAGTCCCGATGCCTCTAATCATTAGCTTTACCCCACACAAATAAATTTAACATTAGCTATCCTGAGGGAAACTTCGGAGGGAACCAGCTACTAGATGGTTCGATTAGTCTTTCGCCCCTATACCCAAGTTTGACGAACGATTTGCACGTCAGTATCGTTTTAAGCTTCCCCCCGAGTTTCCTCTGGCTTCGCTTCACCCAGGCATAGTTCACCATCTTTCGGGTCTCAAACTGAATGCTCAATCTCCGCAAAAGCTGGACGCTGTTCGGTCTTGCGACTTAGCAGCAATACGATTTCTCTTCGCGTTTAGGTTTGGCACCTGCACACTCGCATTCAATTTGAACTCCTTGGTCCGTGTTTCAAGACGGGACGAAAATCGCAGAATATTGGAGAAGGTAAGTTAAATGAATTTAATATACCTTGGCACCAACCCAAAATAGGTATAAAAACTATTTCCGTAAAATTACAAAAACAGCTCTAATACCCTAATCCAGGCTAGCTCCAACTGAGTAGCAATCCATCGACCACAATTAGCCGTAAAGATAGCTACCAAATTTCTGGGACTTTCACTTCAATCACAACAGTTTCAGTTCCTTTTAACTCTCTTCTCAAAGTACTTTTCACCTTTCCCTCGCGGTACTTTTACACTATCAGTTTCTCATAGATATTTAGCTTTTGATGAAGTTTACCACCAACTTTGCGATCCAATCACAAGGAACGCGACTCGAAAAAGTTCTCGAACGGTTTCTAACGACAACTTGACAAGGAGTATCACCTTCCATACAAGCCTTATTCCAAAGGACGTAAGTGTCTTAGTTACCAACGAAGAACTTCTAAAGACTACAATTCAAACAAGTTGATTTTCATTTTGAGCTATTCCCTGTTCACTCGCCGCTACTAGAGGAATCCTTGTAAGTTTCTTTTCCACCGCTTAATGATATGCTTAAGTTCAGCGGGTAATCTTATATTACTCAAGAGTTATTGTAAGACAGTAAATGCACAAGCAAAATTACAAAACATAATCGTCAATACTATATTTGTATTTTGTTTGTATATAGTCGCAGTGCTGTAGTGGCACTGACCAACGTTGTTTCATGGAAAGCAACAATAGGAGGAAAATCTCATTGAGCAATATACATTCAATAATAAATTATTGAATACCAATCGCGTTCAAAAGACTAGATGTTTTTCAGGATGCTGCAAATTACACTAAATATCGCATTTTGCAACGTTCTTCATCGTTATGAGAACTGAGGCATCCACTGTTGAGAATTTGAGTTTAAATGCATAAATTGCACAAATTTGTTCAAAGTAATGGCATCCATAATAAATGCAATATACATATCTTATCGGTGCTGACAGCTATGCTGCCACTTTAGCGCGTTGAAAGGTCAAAGTACAAAGGCCAAAATTCAATAATGATCCATCTGCAGGTTCACCTACAGATACCGTGTTACGACTTTCTCATTCTTCAGATGATGTGGTTTACAAAACGTTTTTGCTATGTAATGTTTCCATTCACAACAAATCGGATTAATTTACCGGATCATCCAGTCGATTGAGGCGACGGGCGGTGTGTACAAAGGGCAGGGACGTAATCAGTGCAATTTAATAAATTGCGCTTACTAGGAATTCCTCGTTCAAGATGAATAATTGCAATCATCTATTCCTATCACGACTTGAATTCTACAGTTTACCCATCCCGATAAAGACAGAAAAACTTATTAATCAAGTCATTGTAGCGCGCGTGCAGCCCAGAACATCTAAGGGCATCACAGACCTGTTATTGCTTTAATCTTCCTTGCGTTAAACACGCAAAGTCCCTCTAAGAAGCGCACCCGGAATATATTATTCCGATGTCTATTTAGCAGGTTAAAGTCTCGTTCGTTAACGGAATTAACCAGACAAATCACTCCACCAACTAAGAACGGCCATGCACCACCACCCATAGAATCAAGAAAGAGCTCTCAATCTGTCAATCATTCTTATGTCTGGACCTAGTGAGATTCCCCGTGTTGAGTCAAATTAAGCCGCAGGCTCCACTCCTGGTGGTGCCCTTCCGTCAATTCCTTTAAGTTTCAGCCTTGCGACTATACTCCCCCCAGAACCCAAAAACTTCGATTTCTCTTCTGGTGCTGGAAGAGCCATTGTTCGGCATCATCCAATCTCAAGTTGGCAAAGTTTACAGTTAAGACTACGACGGTATCTGATCGTCTTCGATCCCCTAACTTTCGTTCTTGATTAATGAGAACATCCTTGGCAAATGCTTTCGCAATAGTACGTCTTTGATAAATCTAAGAATTTCACCTCTAGCTACCAAATACGAATGCCCCCGACTGCCTCTTTCAATCACTAATTGACTTTCCAAGAACCAACTTGGGAAAAGCCAAATTATAATATTATTCCATAATAAAGTATTCAAAACTATACGCCTGCTTGAAACACTCTAATTTTCTTACAGTAACACTTTTAATCAACTTTGCGAACAAAATTAATTAAATAAGAAACCTTCAACTTTGCCAATAGCAACGTTGAAAAGTTTTACTAAGGTTCAACTACGAGCGTTTCAACTGAAACAACTTTAATATACGCTATTAGAGCTGGAATTACCGCGGCTGCTGGCACCAGGCTTGCCCTCTAATTGATACTCAAAAGAAAATTTACATCAAACTCATTCCAATTGCAAAGTACAAGACCTTGCATTGATATTTCTTTTCACTACCTCCCTGAGTCAGGATTGGGTAATTTACGCGCCTGCTGCCTTCCTTAGATGTGGTAGCCATCTCTCAGGCTCCCTCTCCGGAATCAAACCCTAATTCCCCGTTACCCGTCATAGCCACGGTGGGCCACTACCCCACCGTCCACAGCTGATAGGTCAGAAATTAAAGTGGAATATCGCTAGTAGAAACTTGCGATTTATAACTCTGTTATAGTTCACCCACAACTGTAAAATTACAGTGTTGATTCTTTGTCTAACATGTTCATTATTGCCGAAGCAATAAACTCACGTATTAGCCCCAGAATTACCACGGATATCCGTGTATATTTATTGACCCACAGAAATTATAACTGTTTTAATGAGCCGTTCGCAGTTTCACCAAAGAAAAGTTTATACTTACACTTGCATGGCTTAATCTTTAAGACAAGCATATGACTACTGGCAGGATCAACCAGGTTACAAATTTATGTTACTTCAAAAGTAAAGCAATTTAAATTACCCCATTGGGTGCAAATAACATCCTCGCAACTTCTTATCAGGTGCGCTACGCTTTTGCTAGCGCTTTCTTGGTTTGTTGCAAACTCAACATAACCATGGATAACAGGGAGTATGGAATGCTACCAATTAACCACCATAACGTTTGTCTTGAGCTGTCGGAAATACTAAATATATTTCGCAACACCTATTTTTAATTTGCATTTTACCATTGCTAAACAACTTTATATGTTTAGCTTACACAAGGCATACGGTAACGTAGAACAGTTTTTGTAAAGGAATATTTGGGTGCACTAACAAACTGCCAATACAAGTTGAACTACCTCATGGCCAAATTCTTTTTTTTGTTTAAGTCGCTCTGGTTAAATCCAGGTTCGAGGAACATGAATCCAGGTGTCTTGGGTTTTAATCCAGGTGTCATCTTCCTCCTAAACATCGTGATTATCAGGACAAATCTCAGCAGATCGCAAGGCAATTCTTGCTCTCATGCTTACAATCCCTGTAATCGTTCACGTCGTTTGCGTGTAATGGATGTCTGTGTAATAGAATTGTATATTACTCGAAGCGCGAACGCACAAAGCTTGAATTACGTATTGTAGTTCATTCTAATCACAGCAAATATTGATTTCACTATCAGCCTTATTTCGGACTTAGAGGCGTTCAGTCTTACATAAACAGGTGTTAGCGTTGCAACACTAATTACTCAATTAGTTACACAACCAGAGGTCTGATCCAGCTGTTCCTCTCGTACTAAACTGGATTCCTGAAGCGAAATTGTTTTCAGTAGGATAAAACTAACCTGTCTCGCGACGGTCTAAACCCAGCTCACGTTCCCTATTAACGGGTGAACAATCCGACACTTTGGGACTTCTGCGTCCGCAATGATAGGAAGAGCCGACATCGAAGGATCAAAAAGCAACGTCGCTATGAACGCTTGGCTGCCACAAGCCAGTTATCCCTGTGGTAACTTTTCTGACACCTCTAGTTGAAAACTTCTCAAACGTAAAGGATCGATAGGCCTTGCTTTCACAGTTTGTATTCATACTGAAAATCAAAATCAAACAAGCTTTTCCCCTTTTAGTCTACATGAGATTTCTGTTCTCATTGAGCTTGTCTTAGGACACCTGTGTTATAGTTTAACAGATGTACCGCCCCAGCCAAACTCCCCATCTAACTTTGTCTTCCACATTGATCGACACAAATCTTAGATCTACAAACCACCGAAGTGCATTCAACATAATGGAATAAGTAAAGTAACTCTAGAGGTAGTGGTATTTCACGATTGCTTGCGCTCCCACTTATTCTACACCCTCTAAGCCACTTCACAGAGTCAAACTAGAGTCAAGCTCAACAGGGTCTTCTTTCCCCGCTGAATTTTCCAAGCCCGTTCCCTTGGCTGTGGTTTCGCTAGATAATGGTTAGGGACAGTGGGAATCTCGTTAATCCATTCATGCGCGTCACTAATTAGATGACGAGGCATTTGGCTACCTTAAGAGAGTCATAGTTACTCCCGCCGTTTACCCGCGCTTGACTGATTTTCATCACATTGACATTCAGAGCACTGGGCAGAAATCACATTATGTTATAACCATTGCTGGTTTTCACAATGCTTTGTTTTAATTAAACAGTCGGATTCCCCTT
>JAVBSF010000358.1:0-3380 GCA_031556925.1 Pararhizobium sp. | reverse complement strand
CGGCTTCTACTACGATTTCAAGCGCATGCATCCCGACAGCGGCGAGGATTGGCCGTTCACGCCGGACGACCTGCCGAAGATCGAAAAGCGGATGAAGGAGATCATCCAGCGCAACAAGCCGTTCACCAAGGAAATCTGGAGCCGCGAAAAGGCGAAGGAAGTCTTTGCGTCCAAGGGCGAGAAGTACAAGGTCGAGCTGGTCGATGCGATCCCGGAAGGCCAGGATCTGAAGATTTACTATCAGGGCGACTGGTTCGATCTCTGCCGTGGCCCGCATATGGCCTCCACCGGCCAGATCGGCACGGCCTTCAAGCTGATGAAGGTGGCGGGAGCTTACTGGCGTGGTGACTCGAACAACCCGATGCTGACCCGCATCTACGGCACGGCCTGGCATACGCAGGAAGAGCTGGATACCTACCTGAACATCCTCGCCGAAGCCGAAAAGCGCGATCACCGCCGCCTCGGCCGCGAGATGGACCTGTTCCATTTTCAGGAAGAAGGTCCGGGCGTGGTGTTCTGGCATGGCAAGGGCTGGCGTATCTTCCAGACGCTGGTGTCCTACATGCGCCGTCGCCTTTCCGGCACCTATCAGGAAGTCAACGCGCCGCAGGTGCTGGATACGGCTCTCTGGGAAACCTCCGGTCACTGGGGCTGGTATCAGGAAAACATGTTCGCGGTGAAATCCGCCCATGCCCTGACGCACCCGGAAGACAAGGAAGCTGACAATCGCGTCTTCGCATTGAAGCCGATGAACTGCCCCGGTCATATCCAGATCTTCAAGCACGGCCTGAAGTCCTATCGCGAACTGCCGATCCGTCTGGCGGAGTTCGGCAACGTCCATCGCTACGAGCCTTCGGGCGCGCTGCATGGCCTGATGCGCGTGCGCGGCTTCACGCAGGACGATGCCCATGTCTTCTGCACCGACGAGCAGATGGCGGCCGAATGTTTGCGGATCAACGACCTCATCCTCTCGGTCTATGAAGACTTCGGCTTCAAGGAAGTCGTGGTCAAGCTTTCGACCCGCCCGGAAAAGCGCGTCGGCTCCGATGCCCTCTGGGATCGCGCCGAAAGCGTGATGATGGACGTTTTGAAGACCATCGAGACCCAGGCGGAAGGCAAGATCAAGACCGGCATTCTGCCGGGCGAGGGCGCCTTCTACGGTCCGAAGTTCGAATACACGTTGAAGGACGCCATCGGCCGCGAATGGCAGTGCGGCACGACGCAGGTAGACTTCAACCTGCCGGAGCGCTTTGGTGCCTTCTACATCGACAGCAATTCGGAAAAGACCCAGCCGGTCATGATCCACCGCGCCATCTGCGGCTCGATGGAACGCTTCCTCGGCATCCTCATCGAGAACTTCTCCGGCCATATGCCGCTGTGGATTTCGCCGCTGCAGGTCGTGGTCGCGACCATCACCTCGGAAGCCGATGATTACGGCCGCGAGGTTGCCGAACTTCTGCGCGATGCGGGGCTCACGGTCGAGACCGACTTCCGCAACGAGAAGATCAACTACAAGGTCCGTGAGCATTCGGTGACCAAGGTTCCGGTCATCGTCGTCTGCGGCATGCGGGAGGCAGAGGAGCGCTCGGTCAATATCCGCCGTCTCGGCAGCCAGGCCCAGACGCCGATGTCGCTCACAGATGCGATTGCCGCTCTCGTTGATGAGGCAACGCCGCCGGACTTGAAGCGCAAGGCGGAAGCCAGGAAAGCCCGAGGTTGATCCTCGGGCAACGCCCCTGTCAGAAAAGTGTTACATGAGCAGTCTATCGGTCGGGCGTACGCGAAGCGAAAGCGCCCGCCGACACGTCTGAAACGGGGAAGACCGTGCAGTTCAAAGAGCTGTCCTATGCGAATGAAAACGATCGCCGCCTGAAACGCTGGTTCATTCGCGCCGTCGAAGGCTTGAGTGGCCGCAACCACTATGCCCGCCTTTACAATCATTGGCGTCACGAAGTCGTCGGCAAGAGCGAGCGCATTTTCGGGCCGATGCTCGATCTCATCGACCTGCGCATGCGCATCCAGGGTGAATGGCCGCCGCGCCATCTGCCGGATACCCCGATCGTCATCGTCGCCAATCATCCGTTCGGCATTGGCGACGGTATCGCCGTCCTCTCGCTTGCTGAGCAGCTTGGCCGGCCATTCCGCGTCCTGATCAACAACGAGCTGTTGAAGGTGCCGGAAATGGAACCCTATTCGCTTCCCGTTTCCTTCGAGGAAACCAAGGAAGCGCTGGCCATCAACATGCAGACCCGCCACGAGGCCGTGCGGTTGCTGAAGGAGGGGGTGACCGTCGTGGTGTTTCCCGCCGGCGGTGTCGCGACGGCGCGGAAAGGCTTCGGCCGAGCCGAGGATCTTCCCTGGAAGATTTTCCCGGCAAAGCTCATTCAGGCGGCCAAGGCGAGCGTCATCCCGATCTATTTCGAGGGCCAGAACGGACGGCTGTTCCATCTGGCAAGCAAGGTGTCGATGACGCTGCGCATCTCGCTTCTGATCCGCGAATTCCGCCGCCTGTCAGGCACGACGATTTCCTCGCGTATCGGTCCGATGATCTCATGGGATGAGTTGAGCACCTATGGAGATCGCAAGGATCTCTTGACGCGCATCTATGACGCCGTTTTTTCCATGGCGCCGCGACGGGTCAACGGTTTTCGCAGGGCGAGTTGAGGCCATGGCGGTAAAGCGTATCGTGGCGAATATAGAGGCATCCGATCCCGCACGGGCAAAGCATTTCTATGGCGATATCCTCGGTATGGAGATCGGGATGGATCATGGCTGGATCACGACCTTCGTTTCCGAAACTCGCGCAGTGACGCAAGTCAGTGTTGCAATCGAGGGCGGTTCGCAAACGCCGGTGCCGGCGCTGTCGATCGAGGTCGACAATCTCGATGAGGTTTACGAGCGCATGATGGCGGCCGGTATTGCCGTCGAGTACGGGCCGGCCGTGGAAACATGGGGCGTGCGCCGCTTCTATGTGCGCGATCCCTTCGGCACATTGGTCAACATCCTGAGCCACGAAGCGGTTTAGGTCAGTCCTGCGCGTCGATATTGGCCGATGCGGCCTGCGCGCCCTTGTCGTTCAGCAGCACCTCGACATCCGTGTTGACGCCGGCTTTCACCGTGAAGTCGCGCTGATAGATTTTTTCGTCGTTACGGGCGATGGCGCTATAGCCGCCTTCCGCGAGAACAAGGGTCGGGAAAGCGCCGACGCTTTCGCTGACGACGTCGCCCGACGATGTCAGGATCGACCAGGCGGTGTCGGCGATCGCTTCGCCGCCGGGCTCGGAGACGAGCTTGAGCGTCAGCTTGGCGGCGCGGTGCTGGATCGTCGCTTCCGTCAGCTTGCCGGCCTCCACCTGAATATCGGCGCGGATCACGGCGTT
>JAVBSF010000009.1:0-24656 GCA_031556925.1 Pararhizobium sp. | reverse complement strand
CGAGCTGTCGCGCGCCCGCACCTTCGGCTTCATGCGCGATGTCGAGAAGATGTGGGCCGCCGGTCGCGGCCTCGGTTCCTCGCTTGAAAACTCGGTCGTCATCTCCGACGACAACACGGTCATCAATGTCGAAGGCCTGCGCTACGCGAAGGACGAGTTCGTGCGTCACAAGACGCTCGACGCGGTTGGCGATCTGGCGCTTGCCGGCATGCCGTTCCTGGGCTGCTACCGTTCCTATCGCGGCGGCCACAAGATGAACGCCAATGCCCTGAAGGCCCTGATGAGCGATCCGACGGCTTACGAGATCGTCGAGAGCACGCCGTCGCGCCAGCGTCCGGCCGTTCGCGAAGCAATCGCCGCCAGCGCGCAGTAATGGTTTTGCGGCGCCAAAGTTGCGTTGCATTCAAAGAGATACAAAAAGCCGGCTGTTCGCCGGCTTTTTAGCGAGATGCCTGCCACAAAATTGCGTTATTCGCTGATCATGACGTTGCGGGCGTGTTGCATCTTGATCTAAAACGCGGTTCATAGGCGACGGTTGCCTTACCGGCGCATGAGTGGGATTTTCTAATGGTATTTGCAGGCCAGGTTGACATGAAGAAGATGGCGCGCGTCGTTTGTATCGCGCTTACCGCATCGGCAACCGGCCTGTTGCTGACATCGTGCCAGAACGATCCCGACATCGACATCACAAAGCTGACCGCGGAGACCGATCCGCCGGAAACCCTTTACAACCAGGGTCTCGCCAACCTGCAGGCCGGCAAGACGACGGAAGCGGCGCGCAAGTTCGACGCCATCGATCAGCAGCATCCCTTCTCCGAATATGCCCGCAAGGCGCTGGTGATGAAGGCCTTCGTCGCCTATCGTAATGGCCAGAGTCAGGATGCGATCAATGCGGCGACACGTTACCTCAATCTCTATCCGCAGTCGGAAGACGCGGCCTACGCGCAGTACATCGTCGGTCTTGCCTATTCCAAGCAGATCCCCTCGGTGACGCAGGACCAGAAGCCGGCGCAGAACACCATCGACGCCATGCAGAAGGTCGTCGATAAATATCCCGATTCGGAATATGTCGAGGACGCGCAGGCCAAGATCCGCTTCGCCAAGGACCAGCTGGCCGGCAAGGAAATGCAGGTCGGCCGCTACTATCTGGAGCGCAAGGAATATCTTGCGGCCGTGACGCGCTTCCGCACGGTCGTCGAAAAATACCCGACCACGAACCAGATCGAGGAGGCGCTCGCCCGTCTCGTCGAAAGCTATTACGCCATGGGCGTCGTGAACGAGGCCCAGACTGCCGCCGCCGTTCTCGGCAACAATTATCCGGACAGCCAGTGGTATGCCGACAGCTACAAGCTCTTGCAAACCGGCGGTCTTGAACCGCGTGAAAACAAGGGCTCGTGGATTTCGCGCGCCGGCAAGAGCCTGCTTGGCGTTTGATCGGGGCAACGCTTTGCCGGTTCGCATGACCTATGATGTTGCGAATCGGTTGCCTCTGCGTCAGTTTGCGGCCGCAACTGGTCCTATTTTCAAGCACTTTGCTTGATCCGCACGGTCCTGGGAGAACTGAAACCGGATGCTTTCACAGCTCTCGATCCGCGATATCGTCCTGATCGAACGGCTTGATCTTTCCTTCGAGACCGGCCTTTCAGTGCTGACCGGCGAGACCGGCGCGGGAAAATCCATTCTTCTCGACAGTCTTTCTCTGGCGCTGGGGGGCCGTGGCGATGGTTCGCTCGTGCGTCATGGCGGCGACAAGGGGCAGGTGACGGCCGTTTTCGATGTCGCCGGTAATCATCCCGCCCGCCTGCTGGTGCGTGAAAACGGTATCGATGACGATGGTGACCTGATCTTCCGTCGGGTGCAGAGCGCCGACGGCCGCACCAAGGCCTATGTCAATGACCAGCCTGTCTCCGTGCAGCTCATGCGGCAGGCTGGACAGTTGCTCGTAGAAATACACGGTCAGCACGATGACCGCGCTCTGGTCGATACTCACGCCCACCGCACGCTTCTCGATGCTTTCGGCGGTCTTGCCGAGGAGGCGCTGGGCGTTGCCGAACTCTACCGCGTCTGGAAGGATGCGGAGCGGACGCTGCGCAAGCATCGCGAGAAGGTGGAGGCTGCCGCTCGCGAGGCCGATTATCTGCGCTCCTCCGTCGAAGAACTCGAAACCTTGTCGCCGCAGGACGGCGAAGAGGACGAACTGGCTGAACGCCGCTCGCGCATGATGAAGGCCGAGCGCATCGCCGTCGATATCAACGAAGCCAGCGAATTCCTGAACGGCAATGCCTCACCCGTGCCGCTGATCGCCTCGCTGGTGCGCCGCCTTGAGCGCAAGAGCCACGAGGCGCCCGGCCTTCTGGAAGAAACCGTCACCTTCCTCGATACCGCCCTCAACCATCTGTCGGATGCGCAGATGGCCGTTGAGGCTGCCTTGCGCAAGACGGAATACGATCCGAAAGAGCAGGAGCGCGTCGAGGAACGTCTTTTCGCCCTGCGCGCCGCCGCCCGCAAATATTCGGTTCCGGTCGCCAACCTGCCGGCGCTCGCCGTCAGGATGATCTCCGATCTTGCCGATCTCGATGCCGGCGAGGAGAAGCTGAAGCAGCTCGAAGGCCAGCTGACGCTGACGAAATCCGTCTATGATTCCGCCGCCACGCTTCTTTCCGAAAAGCGCCACAATACGGCGACGGCTCTGTCGGAAGCGGTCATGGCCGAACTTCCGGCCCTGAAGCTGGAGCGCGCGCGCTTCATGGTCGAGGTTTCGAGCGATCCCGCCAATGCTGCCGCCGAAGGCATCGATATCGTAGAATTCCACGTCCAGACCAATCCCGGCACCCGTCCGGGCCCGATCATGAAAGTGGCCTCCGGCGGTGAACTTTCGCGCTTCCTGCTGGCCCTGAAGGTGGCGCTTGCTGATCGCGGCTCAGCTCCAACCCTCGTTTTCGATGAAATCGACACGGGTGTCGGCGGTGCGGTGGCCGATGCGATTGGCCAGCGGCTCAAGCGCCTGTCGGACAAGGTGCAGGTCCTCTCCGTCACCCACGCTCCGCAAGTTGCGGCTCGCGCAGCGACCCATCTGCTGATTTCCAAGGGGCCGACGGCGGAAAAATCCGAAACCATCGCCACCCGCGTCGCCCGGATGGACGACAAGGCACGTACGGAGGAAATCGCCCGCATGCTCGCCGGTGCGTCGGTCACGGAAGAGGCGAGGGCGGCGGCAGCACGGTTGTTGGCGGGGAACGGGTAGGGTTTTCTTTTCTCTCGTATGTGAAATGCTTGGCGGCTTTTGGCAGGTTGTCGACAACGCGGCCATACTCGAGAGGTTGCCTGTGTATTTGGTTTTGAAATCAAGTCCATGACCAATCGCGGGTATCATCCATCGGTGGAGATAAAATATGGCCTTGCGATACAATGGGTTCGTTATTTTTGAAGGTGACGACTGGCAACCCGCTGATTTGACAGACTTCGGGTTTATGATGGACTTCTATATCGGCAACGATAGGGGAAGTGATGCTTTTACCGTCTTGGTCTGTACTCCGTCATGGTTCGCTCGTGAACGCGGGGATAAGGTGACGAGCGGCCGCAATGTGATCTTTATGCCGAAATTCGATCGAACCGCCCTTGACGATTTTCTTAAAGCAACATGTGCCGGCGAAAGTGGCAAGAGTATTGAGACTACAATGCTCAAATTCGATGGCATTGGTGAGTGGGAGTATCGTTACAGGAGTTGATAGTTAGTACGCGCTTGTTCGCTTCGTGCTGCAAACCGTTGTTTGCTTGTCGAGCAAGTCAACTATCACGAGCCTTTCGAGTATGCTGAGGTACACGTAAAGTAGCCTCGGCTTGAGCGCTCTAGGAAGGGGGCGCTCCGTGTGAAGCACATGAAAAGCACCGCAATTCTCGTCGGGGCAACCACATGACACGACGTCAACGTGATAGCGAACTTTTCCCGCCCGTTTTTGCTCCGCGTTCATTCGCTCAGCGCTTTTGATCGTATCTACGATAGCGCCCGTCTTAAAAACTTTCCGCTCATAGTGGCTCCAGCGTGCATCTCCTGACCAAATTATATCATGAGTGTTCGACAGTGAATTCCGCTTTGGCCCTAAAACGGCACCCCCCCCAAAAAAAAAAGAAGGAGAGGCGGCTGCTAGGCTAAATGGGGTGTCCCCGCAGCGTTCCGTCCTTTAGACGCTCTTCAACTCCCTCTTCCCATCCCTCCGTTTTGCTCTAAAACGACTCCCGCATTCGAGGAGTCTCCATCATGTCGACCGCCGTTGAAAATCTCACCTTGGAAGAGGCTGCATCCGAGCTGGAGCGGCTGGCGCAGGAGCTTGCCCATCACGATGCCCTCTATCATGGCAAGGATGCGCCAGAGATTTCCGATGCGGATTACGACGCCCTGAAGCGGCGCAACGAGGAGATCGAATCCCGTTTCCCCGAGCTCGTGCGCACGGACAGCCCTTCGAAAAAGGTGGGTGCCGCACCCTCCGGCATCTTCCAGCAGATCGTCCACGCCCGGCCGATGCTTTCGCTCGATAACACCTTCTCCGACGAGGACGTGCGCGATTTCATCAACAGCGTCTATCGCTTCCTCGGCCGCCTGCCGGACAATTCCATCGCCTTTACCGCCGAGCCGAAGATCGACGGCCTCTCCATGTCTTTGCGTTATGAAAACGGCAAGCTCGTCAGCGCGGCCACTCGCGGCGACGGCACGACTGGCGAAAATGTCACCGCCAATATCCGCACTATCAAGGAAATTCCGCAGACTTTGCCCGCCGGTGTACCCGCTGTCGTCGAAGTGCGCGGCGAAGTCTATATGGCCAAGAGCGACTTTCTTGCGCTGAACGCGCAGATGGAAGCCGAAGGCAAGCAGACCTACGTCAATCCGCGCAATACGGCGGCCGGTTCGCTCCGTCAGCTCGATCCGACGATTACCGCCAGCCGCAAGCTGAAATTCTTCGCCTATGCCTGGGGCGAAATCTCCGACATGCCGGCCGATACCCAGTTCGGCATGGTGGAGGTGTTCAAGGATTGGGGTTTTCCGGTCAATCCGCTGATGAAGCGGCTCTCCTCCGTCGAGGCCATCATCCAACACTACAACGAGATCGGCCTCCAGCGCCCGGACCTCGACTATGATATCGACGGCGTCGTCTACAAGGTCGATCAGCTCGATCTGCAGCAGCGCCTCGGCTTCCGCTCCCGCTCGCCTCGCTGGGCGACGGCCCATAAATTTCCGGCCGAGCAGGCCTTCACGACCGTCGAGAACATCGACATCCAGGTCGGCCGCACCGGCGCGCTGACGCCGGTCGCGCGGCTCACCCCCGTTACCGTCGGCGGCGTGGTGGTCACCAACGCCACGCTCCACAATGCCGACTACATTGAGGGCATCGGCAACAGCGGCGAGCGCATCCGCGAGCCGGATCACGATATCCGCATCGGCGATACCGTCATCGTCCAGCGGGCAGGGGATGTCATACCGCAGGTTCTCGATGTCGTCATGGAAAAGCGCCCCGCTGAGGCCGTGCGCTACGAGTTTCCGAAAATCTGCCCCGTCTGCGGCAGCCATGCCGTGCGCGAGCGCAACGAGAAGACCGGCAAGCTCGATTCCGTCACTCGCTGCACCGGCGGTTTCGTCTGCCGGGCGCAGGCGGTCGAGCACCTCAAGCATTTCGTTTCCCGCAACGCCTTCGATATCGAAGGCCTCGGCTCCAAGCAGATCGATTTCTTCTTCGAGGCCGAAGACCCGGCGCTGTCGATCAAGACCGCGCCCGATATCTTCACGCTTGAGCGGCGTCAGGAGGCGTCGCTGACCAAGCTCGAAAACATCGACGGCTTCGGCAAGGTCAGCGTCCGAAAACTCTTCGATGCGATCAATGGCCGTCGCGAGATCGCGCTGCACCGGTTCATCTATGCGCTCGGCATCCGCCATGCCGGCGAAACGACGGCGAAGCTGCTGGCACGCTCTTACGGAAGCTATGCAGCCTTCTCCGATGCCATGGTGGCCGCGGCTGTGCCGGGCTCGGAGGCGTGGAACGATCTCAACACGATCGACGGTATCGGCGAGGTTGTCGCCCGCGCCATCGTCGAGTTCTTCAAGGAAGAACGCAACATGGATGTCGTCTCGCGCCTGCTGCGCGAGGTGACGCCCCTTGATGCCGAAGCCCCGGTCGCTAGCTCCAGCCCTGTTGCCGGCAAGACCGTTGTCTTCACCGGATCGTTGGAAAAGATGACCCGCGACGAGGCGAAAGCCATGGCCGAGCGGCTTGGCGCCAAGGTGGCCGGCTCCGTTTCCAAGAAGACGGATTTGCTGGTCGCCGGCCCCGGAGCTGGCTCGAAGCTCGATAAAGCCCGCGAACTCGGCGTCGAAACCACCGATGAAGACGGCTGGTTTACCCTGATCGGTGGGTAACCGCGTATCATCTGCCGGAAAAGCTTCCCTTCTTCGCTCGCCTTCTTTATGAGGGCCTGCAGATTTATGACAGTTTTATGACTGTTCCGTGACACTGGCGAAAACGGGTGATTGAACAATGCTGGGTTGGTTTCGCAAGCTGATGCCGCGCGAAGACAAGTTCTTCGAGCTTTTCGAGGCGCATTCGCGCACGGTCGTCGGCGCCGCCGACGCGCTGAAGGCGCTCCTCGCGGGCGAGGGCGATCATGACGCCAACTGCAACCGCATCGTCACGCTGGAAGACCAGGCCGACAACATTACCCGTGACGTGATGCTCGCCGTGCGCCGCAGCTTCATCACCCCCTTCGACCGGGGCGACATCAAGGACCTGATCCAGTCGATGGACGATGCCATCGACATGATGCACAAGACGGTGAAAACCATCCGCCTGTTCGAGCAGAAGAGCTTCGATCCCGGCATGCGCGAGATGGGCGTGCTCGTCGTCGACGCCGCCCGCCTGATCGCCGAGGCCATTCCGCTGCTCGACCGCATCGGCGCCAACGCCCCGCGCCTCGGCGCCATCGCCGAAGAAATCACCCGCGTCGAAGGCCGCTCCGACGAGCTGCACGACGAAGGGCTGAAGGATCTCTTCAAGCGCCACGGCCAGTCGAACCCGATGGCCTATATCATCGGCAGTGAAATCTATGGCGAGCTCGAGAAGGTCGTCGACCGCTTCGAGGACGTCGCCAATGAAATCAGTGGCATCGTGATCGAGAACGTCTGATGGATGCCACGCTGGCCTTTCCGCTGCTCGCAGCACTTATCGGCGTCGCGCTGTTCTTCGATTTCCTGAACGGCCTGCACGATGCCGCGAACTCCATCGCGACCATCGTCTCGACGCGGGTTCTGCGGCCGCAATACGCGGTCATGTGGGCGGCCTTCTTCAATTTCATCGCCTTCCTGTTCTTCGGCCTGCATGTCGCCGAAACGCTGGGCACCGGTATCATCGATCCGAAGATCGTCACGCCGGCCGTGATCTTTGCGGCGCTCACCGGCGCTATCGTCTGGAACATCGTCACCTGGATTTTCGGCATCCCCTCCAGCTCGTCCCACGCGCTGATCGGCGGCCTCGTCGGTGCCGGTCTTGCCTCGACCGGCGGTGACGCCATCGTGCTCTACGGCCTTGCCAAGACCGTCGCTGCGATCTTCATGTCCCCGATGATCGGCTTCTTCCTGGCGCTGATCCTCGTTCTGATCGTTTCCTGGGTTTGCATCCGCCAGACGCCGTTCGCGGTCGACCGCAGCTTCCGCGGCCTGCAGTTCATCTCCGCCTCGCTCTATTCGCTCGGCCATGGCGGCAACGATGCGCAGAAAACCATGGGCATCATTGCCGTGCTTCTGTTCTCTCAGGGCTATCTCGGCTCGACCTTCTACGTACCCTTCTGGGTGGTCATCACCTGCCAATCGGCCATGGCGCTGGGCACGCTGTTCGGCGGCTGGCGCATCGTGCACACGATGGGCTCGAAGATCACGCGCCTGAACCCGATGCAGGGTTTCTGCGCCGAAACAGGCGGTGCATTGACCCTGTTCGGCGCCACCTGGCTCGGCATTCCGGTTTCCACGACCCATACGATCACCGGCGCGATCATCGGCGTCGGCGCGGCCCGGCGCGTCTCGGCCGTCCGTTGGGGCCTTGCCGGCAATATCGTGATTGCCTGGTTCCTGACGCTGCCCGCCGCAGCGGTCATTTCGGCGCTGACCTACTTCGTCGTCTCGGTGTTCTAAGGCCAGCGGCTTTCGCGAAAATGGCTGGCGACAGCGGCCTTTCATGATGTCAGTATGCTCGGCAGGCACCTGCAGAGGTGCCGCCAACCGAGGAAACATTCATGAAGCTTGCCACCTTGAAGGATTCCACCCGTGATGGACGGCTTGTTGTCGTCTCGAAGGATCTGACCCGCTGCTCGGAGGTTGGACATATCGCCCGCAATCTCCAGGCGGCGCTGGATGACTGGGCCCATGTCGGACCGCGACTGGAGCGGGTGGCCGAGGGGGTGGAGATAGGCTCGCAGCCGACGATCCGCTTCCATGAGCACGATGCCGCGTCGCCCTTGCCCCGCGCCTATTCGTCGGCTCTCGGCGGTTATTTCGCAAGCCCCCGGGACGATCTTGCCATCGCGTCCGGCAATGCCACGGTCGATGCCTATGGCGTGGTCGTCATCGACGATCTTGCTGCAGGCGGCGATGCCGCAGCCGCGAAGGGCGCCATCGCGCTCGTCATGCTGGCGGCCAGCGTTTCCGTCGACGGTGAACGGGTCGGCACGGCGTTTTCCCCCGTTGCCGTCACGCCGGACGAGATCGACCACTTCGCCCTGACGCTCACCGTGAACCGCAAGCCCGTGACCGGTGGTGATGCCGGTGCCCTGGGGTTCGCCGAGGCCGTGTCGGCTCAGGCGAAGCGCCAGCCGCTCGGCGCCGGCAGCATCGTGGATCTCGGCACGCCCGCCGTCACAGCCTCGCTTTCGGCCGGCGATCTCTTCCGTCTCGAGGCCAATGACCGAACCGGCCATTCGATCTTCGGCGCCGTCGAGCGAAAAATCGCCTCATCCTGACCTTTGCCTTTGTGCAATTGCGGAATTGTCTTTTTGCGCTGCACGCGTTAGGAAAGCCCGCCCGTCGCCGTGCGTTGTCGTCAGAGCGGCGGGACCGGCATTTCCCTTGCCGGTGAAGACGGATTGGAGGATCCGGTTATGGAAACCATCACCACCATCGCGGACCTGCGCGCGCGGCTTGCGCCCCATCGGCTTGCGGGAAAATCCATCGGTCTCGTGCCGACCATGGGGTATCTGCATGTCGGCCATATGGAGCTTGTGGCGCGCGCGCGCGCATCCAGCGATATCGTTGTCGTCAGCCTGTTCGTAAACCCGCTTCAGTTCGGTGCGAATGAAGACCTGGCGAAATATCCGCGCGATCTGGCGCGCGATCAGGCCATGCTTGTCGAAGGCGGCGTCGATTTCCTGTTCGCGCCCGGCGTCACGGACATGTATCCGCGCCCCATGGAAGCCGTGGTCGATGTGCCGACGCTCGGCAGCGAGCTGGAAGGCTCCGTTCGCCCCGGCCATTTTGCCGGGGTGGCGACCGTCGTCACCAAGCTGTTCAACATCGTTCAGCCGGATCGCGCCTTCTTCGGCGAGAAGGATTTCCAGCAGCTGCAGCTTATCCGCCGCATGGTGGCCGATCTGGCGCAGCCGGTCGAGGTCATCGGCGTTGCGACGGTGCGCGAAGCAGATGGTCTGGCCTGTTCGTCGCGCAACGTCTATTTGACGCCGGAGGAGCGGGCGGCGGCAGCCGTCGTTCCCAGGGCGCTGGATGAGGCCGAGCGGCTGATCGCCGAGGGCGTCGACGATGTCGGCGCTCTGGAATTGGCCATCAGCGAATTCATCGATGCCGAGCCGCTGGCCAAGCCGGAGGTGATCGCCATCCGCGATCCCGAAACGCTGCGAATTGTCAGCGAAATCGGCGAAAAACCTGTTCTCCTGTTGCTTTTTGTCCGCTTCGGGAGCACGAAACTGCTCGATAACAGGGTCATCGACCCAAAAAACACGAAATTCTCAAAGGTGGCTTGAATGAGTGTACATACCGCAAAACGCCGTCTCGCACCCGCCGATATCAAGGCACTCAAGGGCCAGCGCCCCATCGTCAGCCTCACGGCCTACACGACGCCCGTTGCCAAGCTGCTCGATCCGCATGTCGATTTCATGCTGGTTGGCGACAGCCTCGGCATGGTGCTCTACGGTCTCGATTCCACTGTCGGCGTAACGCTGGAGATGATGATCGCCCATGGTCAGGCCGTCATGCGTGGCTCGTCCAATGCCTGCGTCGTCGTCGATCTGCCGTTCGGCTCCTATCAGCGGTCGAAGGAACAGGCCTTTGAGACGGCTGCCCGCGTGCTCAAGGAAACCGGCTGTTCCGCCATCAAGCTCGAAGGCGGCGCGGAGATGGCGGAGACCGTGCATTTCCTCACCCAGCGCGGTATTCCGGTACTGGGGCATGTCGGCCTGATGCCGCAGCTGATCAACACGACGGGCGGTTATCGCTCGCTTGGCCGCAACGACAAGGAAGTCGAGAAGATCCGCCGTGATGCCGCCGCCATCGATGAGGCTGGAGCCTTCGCTATCGTCATCGAAGGTACGGTCGAGCCGTTGGCGCGCGACATCACCGACCAGGTCAAGGCGCCGACCATCGGCATCGGCGCTTCGCCGGCCTGCGACGGCCAGGTTCTCGTCGTTGACGATGTGCTCGGCATCTTCACGGATTTCAAGCCGCGCTTCGTCAAGCATTTCGCCAATCTGGCGCCGGTCATGAGCGAGGCTTTCGCGACCTACGCCGCCGAGGTGAAGGCGCGCAGTTTCCCCGGCCCGGAACACACCTTCCAGCTCAAACGCTGAATTTCCGGACTTTCCTTCTCCCCGCTTACGGGGAGAAGGTGCCCGAAGGGCGGATGAGGGGGGCAGAAGCCTTAGCATTCTCAAGGATGAGGTTTGCCCCTCACCCTGGCCCTCTCCCCGCAGGCGGGGAGAGGGGGCGACAGCGTTTGCCGCTTGTCCCTGCTCACTGATTCCGACTGCCGTTCCGCTTCATCAGCGAAATGGATCGCTTCATCAAACTTATTCAATTGTCGCTCGCGCAGGATCGTCCTATCTCCAGCCTTCATAACGACAGGGCAGGGCGTTGACGTCTGGTGTCCGTCTTCTGCTGGAAGCCTCCTCATGTTCAAAGACGAATTTCTGCAGGGTGCCCGCCGGGGTTTTCCGATCATGGTGGCGGCTTCGCCCTTCGGCGCCCTGTTCGGGGCGCTTGCCATCGACAACGGTTTTTCGATCTTCGATGCCGTTTTCATGAGCGTCACCGTTTATGCCGGCGCCAGCCAGATGGTCGGCATCGAGCTGTTCAATCACAACGTCCAGCCCTGGCTGATCGTACTGTCGATCCTCGCGGTCAATTTCCGCCACATCCTCTATTCGGCATCGATTGCCCGCTACATCGGCCATTTCACGCCGCTGCAGAAGTTCGTCACCTTCTTCCTGCTGACCGATCCGCAATATGCGGAAACGGAAAAGCGCGGTGAAAGCGGACAGGTCGTCAGCTTCGCGTGGTATCTCGGTTTCGGCACCATCATCTATGTGCCGTGGCAGATCATGACGCTGATCGGCGCCATTTTCGGCCAGATGATCGGCGATCCCAAGGCGATCGGGCTGGACGTGCTGCTGCCGATCTATTTCATGGGTCTCGTTCTGGGTTTCCGCAAGCGCGACAATTGGCTGCCGGTGGTCGCCGTCAGCGCGCTTGCCTCCGTTGGCGCCATGCATTTCGTCGGTTCGCCCTGGCATGTCAGCATCGGCGCGGTTGCTGGTGTTCTGCTCGCCGCCTGCCTGCCGCTAAAAACGCCGCACGAAGAGCCGGTCACGCTGGAACATGAGGTCTAGGACGATGGAAAACGCCGATCACATGCACCTCATCTACATCATTCTGGCGGCTGCCGTGGCCACCTTCATCACCCGCATCGGCGGATATGTGATGATGACCCAGATGAAGCGCATCCCGCCGCGCATGGAGGCCGCTCTGAATGCGGTTCCCGCAGCCGTTCTGACGACACTGGTCGCGCCTGCCTTCGTCTATGGCGGCTGGGATGTCACCGCTTCCATGGCCGTCGCCTTTCTTGTCGGCTTGCGGTTCAGCTCGCTCTGGATGCTGCTCGCCGGCTGGCTCGTGGTAATGGCGATCCGGCATTTCGGCGGGTTTTGAGGAGTTTTCTCCCTAGCGGTATGTGAGGCGCACGCGCTCGCCGCAGCGACGGCCTCTTTTCAAAGGGAAAAGGGATAGTAGCCGTTCCTGTTGAAGTGGCTCCAGATTCTACATTGAAGCTTCGAGGTACCAAACAAAGCACATCGCATCGCACGGGTCGCCGCCATTGGCTCTGTAGTAATCGAAGTATTGGCCGAAGCTTGACTGACCTTCAGCAAGGAAATCGAAGCGCTTCTGAAGCGCTCGAAACTGCGAAAGTGCAACAATTGCTGTTTGCTCGACCCGATCTCGCCATGGGAGGTCGGATGAAACCTGCTGGAGGGTGTCCACCTCTATCCAATAAAGCTCACAAGTGGCCTCGGGAAATCGGAACTGCAACTGCCCTCCGATGCTCACCAAGCCGGTTATCCGCGCAGCTTCGATAACGGCGGGGATATCACAAATTTGCCAGGCCCACTCATTCCCGCGCAACAGGCCGTGTTCACGAAGTTTTTCGGGTAGGGCAGTCTCGGGCGCTTGGATCATGATGCTAGCATCACATACGAGCGAAAAGTCTGTAAAGGGGATCGTGATCGGTTTAGATCATCGCCTGCCGCAAAATGCGTCGAAAAGCGTGATACGCTCCCTATAAGGCAGGGTTCGGCAGTAGTAGAAAAGGCAAAGCCCTCTACACAACCCCTCCTTGCCTATTTCCCCGCAATAACCGCCGTTGCAGCCTTCAGCCAATCGCGCGTCCTCTCGTCGTCCAGCAGCGGCAGCAGCTTCTCGCAGGTCTCAGCGTGATAAGCGTTGAGCCAGTCCAACTCATCTGCCGTCAGCAGTTCTGCCACCACCAGCCGGCGGTCGATCGGGCAGAAGGTCAGCGTCTCGAAGCCGAGCATCGGCAGATCGCCGCCTGAAATCATCTCGGCCGGCAGCACATGCACGAGGTTTTCGATGCGGATGCCGAAGGCGCCGGGGCGATAGTAGCCGGGCTCGTTGGAGAGAATCATGCCGGGCAGCAGCTCCTGCATCGCGGCGCGCGAAATGCGCTGTGGCCCCTCATGCACGGAAAGATACGAGCCGACGCCATGACCCGTGCCATGGGCAAAGTCCGCCCCCGCCTTCCAGAGCGCGATGCGGGCGAGCGGATCGAGATCGACCCCGCGCGAGCCCTTCGGGAAGCGTGCCACGGAAATCGCGATCATGCCCTTCAGGACCAGCGTGAAAAAGCGCCGCTGCTCCTGCGGCACTGTGCCGATCGCCACGGTGCGGGTGATGTCCGTCGTGCCGTTGACATACTGGCCACCCGAATCGATCAGGAACATGCTGCCATCGGCAATGGTGAGATCGCTGTCGGTGGTGACACGGTAATGCATGATGGCCGCATGGCTGCCCGCGCCGGAGATGGTATCGAATGAGATATCCTTGAGCGGGTTCTGCATGCGCTCGCCGACGCTGCGGCGGCAGGCTTCCAGCTTTTCCGCCGCGCGGATCTCCGACACCGTGCCGGGCGTGGTCTGGTCGAGCCATGAGAGAAACTCCACCATCGCCGCTCCGTCCTGCAGATGGGCGCGGGCGGAGCCTTCGAGTTCCGCCTTGTTCTTGCAGGCGCGGGGCAGGCGGGCCGGATCGGCCGCCTCGACGACCGTGCCGCCGCTCTGGCGAATGCGCTCGGCCAGTGCGAAGGGGGCATGGTCGGGATCGATCATGATGGCGATGCCGCCGGCGGCCAGCGCCGCAACCCGGTCGATGAAGCTCGATGGCGGCTCGATCCGGGCGAGCTGCGTCAGATAGGCTTCTTCCTCGATGCCGGTCTTGCGCTTGTCGAGGAAGATTTCGGCTGTTCCATCCGCATGCACGATGCCGCGCCCCAGGGGATGCGGCGTATGCGGCACGTCGCTGCCACGGATGTTGAAGGTCCAGGCGATGGAGGAAGGGTCGGTCAGAACGACGGCGGCAGCGCCGGCCTTGACGGTCTCGGCGGCCATTTTCGCGATCTTGTCCCTGGCAAGCTGGCCTGCGTTTTCGTTGCTCTGGATCTTCACCCGTCCAAGGGGCGCATCCGGCCGGTTCTCCCAGAGGCGGTCGAGCGGATTGTGATCGAGGAAGACGAGCGTGCCCCCGATCTTCTCCAGCGCACTCTCAAGCTTGCGCACCTCCGCGCCCGTATGCAGCCAGGGATCGATGCCGAGGCGGAAGCCCTTGTTGCCGTGCTTTTCCAGCCAGAGATGCGGTGGTTCGCCGACGAGATCGCCGCCGGTGAAGACGCTGCCGTCCACCTGTTCGGCAAGCTGGGTCACGTAACGGCCATCCACGAAGACAATGACCTGACTCGGCGTCAGAAGGGCGACCCCGGCGGAGCCGGTAAAGCCCGTCAGCCAGGCGAGGCGTTCCGCAGAGGCAGGCACATACTCCCCCTGAAACTCGTCCGCGCGCGGCACGAGAAAACCGTCGACCCCAAGCGCCGCAAGCGCAGCGCGGAGTGCGTCGGTGCGTTCCCGGCCGAATTGCGGGGTGGAAGTGACTTCAAAAGACTGGAACATCGCTCTGCCTGGGGTCGGTGATATATCGGAAGGCCCAGTCTATCGGAAATTGCCTTTGAGGCGAAAGCTTTCCGGGCAAAATAGCGCATGAATTCCACTGTCTCTATTTGTCATACTTATGCGCCCAGCGCATGGCACCTATTCCGGCAGGGCCCTATCTCATCGGAAAAAATAGTCTATAAAGCCGCTCAACGAACTGAGGCAAACACTTCGGTTCCCGCGATTGCCTGACGGCAACGTGCTGCATGGTTCAAACATAGTCGGTTATCCTTCTCCTCCCTCCGGATACCCGATTTTGAACCGTGAAGAGTCCGCTTGAGCGCTCCTCCTCCTCCTCAAGCTCGCGGACATGGTCGGTTCGCCGGCCAGCGGGCGGTGCTTCGGCATCGCCTTTGTTTTGAAAAGCCGCTTGCCATGATGGCGAGCGGCTTTTTCATTTTCCGGATATGGAAAAGGAGATCCCGCCGGTTTTGCCGACGGGATTGTTGTGAGGCTTCAGGCCCGATCGAGATGGATCGTCACCCAGCCATTGCGCCAGATGGTGCGGACGTGGCGCAGGTGCTGGGCGTTATAGGCCGATAGCACCTTCCAGCGTTGCGACGCCAGAATCCCCGAGAGAATGACCGATCCGCCCGGCGCCAGATGATTGGCAAGCTGCGGCGCCATCGAAATCAGTGGCCGCGCCAGAATGTTGGCGATAATCAGGTCGAACGGGCCGTAGGTGTCGAAAGCCGGTGAGTGAAATCCCGCCGCCGTCACGGTCCGGATGCCGGTGACGATACCGTTGCGGCGCACGTTTTCGGCCGCCACGCGGGTCGCGACCGGATCGATGTCTGTCGCCAGAACCGGGATATGCTTCAGCTTGCGCACGGCGATCGCCAGAACGCCGCTGCCGGTGCCGAGATCGAGCGCGTTGGTCACCCGGCGCGAACGCACGACCTTGTCTATGACCTCGAGGCAGCCCGCCGTCGTGCCGTGATGCCCGGTGCCGAAAGCCTGGCCGGCGTCGATCTCGATGGCGAGGTCGTTTTCCTTCACCTTGTCGCGGTCGTGAGAGCCATGGACGATGAAGCGCCCGGCGCGCACGGGCTTCAAACCTTCAAGAGACTTGGCGATCCAGTCGACATCCGGGATGATTTCGCGCTCGATGGCCGTGCCGGGCATATGCGTCTCGATGAGCTCGGCAAAGCGTGGCTGCATCTCCTCTTCCTCTTCCAGCAACAGGTAGAGCGAGGCTTCCCAGATATCGTTCTTCTCATCGATCTCCATGGTGGCAATGGCATAGCCTTCGTCTTCGAAGGCGTCGGTCATATGCCCGAGGATGAAGTCCGCCTGCTTTTCGGTCGTGGTGATGTAGAGGCGGATATCGGCCACGGCGCTGTCCTTTGCATCATGATGGGAGTGGGCTTGCGCGGGCTCTATCATGGCCTTTTGCCGAACGCAAAGAAGCGGAGGTTATTTTGCGCCGGGTATCCAGGGTGGGGGAGGTGTGTCGCGCCCGGAAATGGTTCTGAGCACCGCTCGCGTGGAGGACGGAAACAGACGCAGCCACGGAAGGACCAGCCGCCGAAGCGTGGTAAGGATGGGATTGCTGAGGGTCACGAAGGCCGTATTGCGCCGCGTTGCCTCGATCACGGTCTGGATCGCCGGCATTCGCAAATCAGAATATTCCTTTTCCCGGCCTTCCGAAATCAGCCAGGCGAGCCAGCAGGCATCCTCGATGCCGAGGTTCATGCCACGGGCGCCGATCGGCGAGTGGACATGCGCGGCATCGCCGGCAAGAAACACATTGCCGCGCCGCATGGTCTCGACATGGCGAAAGCTGATGCGGAAGGAAGATACCCAGGGCCGATTCCTGATCTCGGCCGGATGTTCGATCAGCGTCTCGTAGTCTTCCCGCGTTGATATATAGCGCAGCGTATCCTCGTTGACGGGAATGCGGGCAAGCACGCCGGGATTGAGGAAATTGCCTTCCGCATAATTGGTTTCCACCGGGTGAATGTAGCGATAATCGGCGAGGTAAAACGGTATATCCATACTGTCGCCGGGAAAGGTGAAGCCGCAGCTTTCGCGCACTACGGAATGGGCACCGTCTGCGCCGACGAGGATATCCGGAGAAACGGTTTCGCTGCTGCCATCTGCATGGCGCAGGGTGACCACGGGTTTGTCGTTGCCGCCTGAAACAGTTTCAACCGTCGCCTGCCATTCCGGCGCGATACGATGTCGGGCGAGAAGCTCGAGGAGAATATTCTCCGTCTCGCCTTGCGGCAGGGCGTAAAGCGGGGAGTAGCGCCAGCGCAAGCGGGCCGTGTCGACGGTCAGCAACGGCTTTCCACGGTTCGCGATTCGAAACCGATGGATTCGTCGCGCTTTGTGAAGGATCTGCGCCGTTGCGCCGCTTTCGTCGAGCAGGGTCAGGGTGCGGGCGTTGACGCCGAGCGCGCGGCTCTCGTTGGCCGGTGTCGGTCCCGCTGCCTTGGCAACGATCCGCGGGCGCAGGCCACGCCGCGCCAGTTCCAGTGCAAGCGCCAGCCCGACAGGGCCCGCGCCAGCGATCAGAATGGACCGTTCAGAGCCTTTCTCCATCGGTCCCCCACCGAGGTTGCGCTAAAGCGCGTCGCGATCTTCCAGATCAGCTCGTGCGCTTTAGGCCTTTGTTTTTGCGCATGTCTTTTCGCAAAACCGCTGCACACTTTTTGCAAGACATACGCTATCCTTTCAGCAGGTTTTCCAGCTTCTTGACGGCGATGTCGGGGTTTTCACCATAAGCAATGGTGCCGGTGAAGCGGCCGCTGGCGTCGAGCAGGAAAACGGATGCCGTGTGATCCATCGTATAGTCGCCATCCGGCTTGCTTTCGTCCAGCGGAATTTTCTTGGCATAGACGCGGAAACCCTTGACCATGTCCATGACCGCGTCTGCGGGGCCGGAAATGCCGCGAATGCGCTTGGAGACGTTGGAAACATACTGGCCGAGAACCTCCGGCGTATCGCGTTCCGGATCGACAGAGACGAAATAGGCCTGCAGCTTGTCGCCCGCCGGGTCGACCTTTTCCAGCCAGCCGTTGAGTTCGAACAGCGTCGTGGGGCAGACTTCCGGGCAATGGGTGAAGCCGAAGAAGAGAGCCGTCGGCTTGCCGGTGAAGGCCTTTTCGGTGATCGGCTGACCGTCCTGGGAGACGAGCGTGAAGGGAACGCCGAACGGGCCGGAAGCCATCTCCGACTTCGGCGACGTCATCTCGTAGGTGAACCAGCCGAGAACGGCGGCGACGACGGCGACGGTGGCCCAGAGGATGATGCGAAGTGTCTTCATGATGGAGGGTCCGGTTCTCTAAAGCATGTCTCGCAAAAATGTGCCGCGGTTTTGCGAAAAGACATGCATAAAAACAAAAAACTGAAGCGGGCGGAGCGAAGCTGAAAGATCGAGACGCGCTTTGGGAGATGTCGTGTCAGCACCAGATAATCCGGCTGGCAATGGTGCGCAATGGCTTGAAGCAATTGTGATCGGCCGTGGGCGAGCGGCAAATTGCTGCACCTTGCGGCGCGCTTACATGCACCAGGAGAGGCCGGCAGCCGAAAGCGCCCGGACCATTTCCGGTCCATGGGCCGTCCAGCCGGCAAGGGCGACGATCACAAGCGCGACGGCGGCAGCCCCAAGGAATGCGGCGAGCGCGGGGACGATCAGCGGGTGGCGGGAGACATATTCCTGCATGCCGTCAGTATAGCCCATCGAATGCACGCTGAACAGGTGAGGGGAGCATCGCTCGAATTCGATAAATATTTTAGCAAATGTTTAATTCGTTCCTGAGATCGTGGCATGGCGCGAGGAGGCCCATTTCTTCCACTCGACATGACGTCGCGGGGGTGCGCACCCCTCCAAAATGCTCAGCCCGGAACGGCGCCCGCTATCGGGCGCAGCCTTGAACGGATACTGCATGACGACGTCACCCAAGCTCGATAGAAAACTCTCCGTGAACAGCCGGCTGGCCACGCTCGGAGTTGCCGCTCTTGTCGGCTTTTCTTCCATGATCGGCGTTGGCTGGTATGAGAGCGCGCAGGTTGCGGTCGCACTCGACAAGGCCTCTGCCGCCCAGGCATTCATTGCCAGGGCGAACGACTTGCGCCTGACGGGAGTCGAGCTGATCCTTGTCGCCATGGATACGATCGTCGATCGTGAGGAAGGCCAGGTCGCGCCGGAGCGCCTGAAGGCGATTTCCGATTCGCTTGCGGCTCTGGAGGCCGGTCGTGGCGAGATGCAGGCCATCGCCAGCGCCGCCGGCAAGCCCGAGGTGATGCAGACCTTCGATGCCGATCTGGCCGAACTCAAGCAGTCCATCGCCATCGATCTGAAGAAACGGGTCGAGGAGCGCGCGGCTGCCGAAGCCTTCGACGCGATCGACGATACGATCGACGGCGCCGGCGAACGCTTCGGGGCCAATCTCGGTCAGCTGACCGGGCTGGCGGCTGAAATGCTGTCGGACCGTGTTCACGAAGCGACGATGGAATCGTCCCGCTCGATTGCATTGCAGATCGGTCTCGGTCTGCTGGCCATGCTCTCGCTGCTCGCTATTCTTCTCTTCCACGGCAATGTTCTGCGGCGCGGCATCTTTGCGGTGCGCGACAGCATGCGCGCCATTCTCGACGGCGACTACCAGGTCGAGGTCAGTGGCGTTTCGCGCAGCGACGAGCTTGGCGAAATGGCCCGCAGTGTCGAGGCCTTCCGGCTTGCGGCTGTCGAGAAACAGGCGCTCGAAAAGGCGGCCGCCGACAATCGCAGCCAGACTGAAGCCGAACGGCGGGAGCGCGAGGCCGCGCGCAATGCCGAGGCCCGCGATATCGATCATGCCGTCACCCATATCGGCGAGGGGCTTCGCCGCCTGTCGGAAGGCGATCTTTCCGCCTCCATCCGCGACCCCTTCCGCCCCGATCTCGAATCGTTGCGTGTCAACTTCAACCAGACGGTTGAAAAGCTGCAGCAGGCGCTGGCGAATGTCCGCGAGAACTCGGTTTCCATCGATGCCAGCGGCCGCCAGATGCGCGGCGCCGCCGACGATCTGGCGCGCCGCACCGAGCAGCAGGCTGCTTCGCTGGAGGAAACATCCGCCGCGCTCGACCAGATCACGGTGACGGTGCGCACTGCCACCCTCCGCGCCGAAGAGGCGAGCCACATGGTCGAGGCGACCCGTACCAATGCGGAGGAATCCGGCCGCATCGTCGGCGAGGCGATGGAGGCGATGAGCCGCATCGAAACCGCGTCGAGTGAAATCGGCAAGATCATCAATGTCATCGACGAAATCGCCTTCCAGACCAACCTGCTTGCCCTGAACGCCGGTGTCGAGGCCGCCCGCGCCGGGGAAGCCGGCAAGGGCTTCGCCGTCGTCGCTCAGGAAGTGCGCGAACTGGCGCAGCGCGCCGCCGGCGCCGCCAAGGATATCAAGGCGCTGGTGACCCGCTCCAGCGCCGAGGTCGGCACCGGTGTCCGTCTTGTCGAAGCGACAGGCGAGGCGCTTGGCCGCATCGCCTCCGAAGTCCTGCGCATCAACGAACACATGGCCTCGATCGTGTCTGCGGCCCGCGAACAGTCGACCGGCCTGCAGGAAATCAACACCGCCGTCGGCCAGCTCGACCAGATGACGCAGCAGAATGCCGCGATGGTCGAGGAAACCAATGCGGCAAGCCATACGCTGGCTCAGGATGCAGAAAACCTGAGCGCCCTTATCGGCCAGTTCAACCTTGGCAACGCTGTCGCGACGCCTGTTTCGCTGGCTGCCCGCGCACCTGTTCGCGCCGCTTCGGCCCCCACCCGTGCCGCGTCCGCCAGCCCCGCGGCCCGTCCCGTTCCATCTCCCGCCAAGGCCCTAATGGGCAAGCTTGCGGGCGCCTTCAAACCATCCTCGGTGCCGGTGGCATCGGGTTCTGCTGAAAACTGGGAAGAATTCTGATCATGTCCAACGCTCTCAAACAGTCCGGCGCTTACCTCGAAATCGTCTCGTTCCATCTCGGCGATCAGGAATTCTGCATCGACATCATGGCGATCCGCGAAATCCGCGGCTGGGCGCCGGTAACGCCGATGCCGCATACGCCGCCTTATGTCCTCGGCCTGATCAACCTGCGCGGCGCCGTCATCCCGGTCATCGACATGGCCTGCCGCCTCGGCATGAAGATGACGGAACCGTCCGAACGGTCCGCCATCATCGTCACCGATATCGCCGGCAAGCTGGTCGGCCTTCTGGTCGAGCAGGTGTCCGACATGATGACCATAAAGGGCGAAGACCTGCAGCCGGCCCCGGAAATCATTCCGGAAGCCCAGCGTGCCTTCTGCCGCGGCATCGTCGCGCTGGAAAAAACCATGGTCTGCTTCCTCAATCTCGATACCGTCATCGCCGACGAGCTGGCGCAGGCGGCGTAAGCTTCCACTCATCGAACTCATCTTTCAAACGCCGTCCCTCGTGGGCGGCGTTTTCTCATGTTTGACCGCTGCCTTTTCCCGCCTATGTTACGGCTGATTTCTGCTTGCGAGGACGATGACCGTGAAATGCCTGCTTCTTATCGATATCCAGAATGGCTTTTGCAGCGGCGGCAATCTTGCCGTGCCGGAGGGCGAGGCGGTTGTCGCGGTCGCCAACCGGCTGATCGCTGAAGGCGGCTATGACCTCATCGTCGCATCGCAAGACTGGCATCCCGTCAATCACGGCAGCTTTGCCTCGCAACATCCGGGCAAGGCGCCTTTCGAACTGGGAACACTGGGCGGCAAGCCGCAGATGATGTGGCCGGATCATTGCGTGCAGGGAACACCCGATGCCGACTTCCACCCCGATCTCGACACGTCCGCCTTCAGCCATATCCAGCGCAAGGGCATGAATGTCGGGATCGACAGCTATTCCGCCTTTCGCGACAACGACCATGCCGCCCTGACGGGGCTTTCGGAGTTTCTGAAGGCGCACAAGGTCGATCGCCTAGACATTGCCGGACTTGCCACCGATTACTGCGTCAAGTTCTCGGCGCTGGACGCCAGGGAGATGCTGCCGGGTGTCACTGTCCGTTTCATCGAGGATGCGAGCCGGGGCATCACGCCCGATGGCGTGAAGCAGGCGATTGACGAAATGACCAGGGCCGGCGTTCAGGTGACGAGCAGCGACGAGGTTCTGGCTGCCGCATAGCGTCTTATTTGGGCGGGCCGTTTTTCCAGGTGACCGGCTGGTTGAACAGCGGCACGGTCGAGATCGACATCTTGGCCGAGCCATCCGTCAACTCGCGGGAATGGGCGAGATAGATCAGCGTATTGTTGGCCTTGTCGTAGACGCGGGTGACGACGAGCTTCTTCCAGATCAGCGAAAGCCCCGCGCGAAACACCTCTTCCCCACCTTTCGACAGGTCAATATCGCCGATCGTGACCGGTCCCGTCTGCTGGCAGGCGATCGAGTTGTTCGAGGGATCCTCGAACCAGTTGCCGTTCTTCAGGCGATCGATGACGCTGCGATCGAAATAGGTGACGTGGCAGGTGACGCCCTCGACCTCCGGGTCCATGACCGCATCGATGGTGATGTCGTTGCCAAGCCAGTCGACGCCGACCTCACCGACATTTCGCGCCTGCGCCGGCAAGGAGAATGCCGATATGGCAACGGCGGTTGCGAGGAAGATGCGAGCGGAAGATGGGATCATCAGAAGGTCTCCGGGGTTCTCCTGTCTCAGATAGGCGATCCGCAGTTCCGTGCAAGGTGTTAGCCGGTTTCCGAAAGGGGAGCGATATAGGGTCCATTGGCGGCGGCCCTCAGCTGGGCGGCCGCGCCGGCAAGCGCCCGCGCGCTGGCGGTGCCGGGAGCGGGAAAGCTTTCGGCGGTGCAGAACCGGTCCCTGCCTGTCGCCTTTGCCTCATAAAGCGCCATGTCCGCGTGGGACATGACTTCGCAGAGCGTTCGCCTCGGTTCTGACATGGCGATGCCGATGCTGACGGAGAGGGGGATTTTCGTGCCGTCATCGAGCACGGCCGGGTTTTCGCGAACCGAACGGCAGATCATCGCGGCAATCTCGGAAACCTCGATGCGTCCGACGGCGCGCAAGACGATGCCGAATTCCTCGCCGCCCAGCCGGCCGAAAAGGTCGCGCCTGGCCAGGCACGTCTGGATGATGCCGGTGAAATGGGCAAGCGCCCGGTCGCCGCCGGCATGGCCGTGACGGTCGTTGATCTGTTTGAACCGGTCGATATCCAGAAGCATGAAGGCGATCGGGGTGGCGTGCGCCGTGGCCAGCGAAAACAGGGTCTCCGCCCTTGCCAGGAAGGTGCGCCTGGAAAGCGCACCGGTCAGGTCGTCATGGGCGACCAGATTGCGCAGATTGGCGATCATCCAGCCATGCAGCATCAGGATCACGCCGAGGAAGAAGACGGGCAGCGCCACCACGCAGGCGATCTGCAGGTCGCGGGCAAGCGCCTGGCGATCGATACCCAGGATAAAGCGATCCGGCTGGATCACGAGAAGCCCGACACGCAGGCCATACAGTCCGGCGATGACGAAGACGGTGAGCGCGGAAAAGATCAGATATGGTGCGATCACGCGTTTGCGGCGCCAGTGGATCGCCATGGTGATGCCCGCCAGCAGGAACAGCTCGCAGGCGACGGCCGAGGCGAGAACGGGCAGGGCGGCATAGGCCGCCCCGTAGGCCGCAACCATGGTAAGCCCGGCGACGATGAGGAGCGCGCCCCCGATGGCTATTGCCCGCAAGGGCGGACGCCCCAGGAACTCTCGCATGCCCGACAGAATCATAAGACAGGCCGCAACCATCATCATGGTCGCCAGCGGCAGGGTCATCTCATCCGGCAGGATATCGGCGATGAGCAGGCTGGAGACCGAGAAGAGGGAAAACAGGCAGCCGAGGCCGAAAGGAAGCACTCCCGGCGCGCCGCTGGTGCGCAGCGAAGCGAGGACGGGCAGCATCACGGCCAGCGACATGGCCGCTATGGCAAGAAGAATATCCATGAATGCTGTTCCTGACGGAAACGGTTGGTCTGACCCGAATCTGCTTTGCGGGTACGATCGATTGGTATTCAGGCGGATTTAATTTTGTCTGTGAAAATTCGGTTCAATTTTAACCGATCCGTTTGCAAAGGCTCAATTTGCACCGGTGCGTGAAAAACATCCGCTGTTTGTGCCTGTCGCGCTGCCAGGGGGGAGGGCGGGGAAATTCAACCCGCTAATTCTAGCGATCCATTTTATAAGGCCGGCCTTAATTTCTCCCTGATGCAAAGGCTAAAGGCCTCTCATCCTTTTGGCGCCGATCGCGCCACCCCCGAAAGTCAGGGAGACGCGTAAAGGAATTGCTTACCATAATTTGTCATTCTTCCCGAAAGCCGGGGTTAACAGGCGATGTCCGCAAGGGCCCGCCAAAGTTCGTCTCCGGCGCCGGGGATGACGTGTGTGGTGGTCGTCCCGGATCGAGTAACGTGTTTTCGGGTACGAGTATCATGGCGTCTACGGTTCATACATCCTCGCGTGCCGGCTTTGCCGGCAAGTCGGCTGCCGGCGCCTTCGGGGCAGGGCGGCTCATCGGTGGCGGCGCGGCGCTCGGCATGCTCGTCGCGGCTTCGGCCTGGGCCATCGCAAGCTTTGCGGGCCTTCAGGGCATGGCCTCTCCCGCGTCCGCCCGTTTCGAAACCTCGCTGGGTCTCAAGGCCATCGACCGCTCGGCGCCGCCGATGCGCACCGTGCAGCTTGCCAAGTTCTCCCGTCTTCCGGGTCTCAAGCTGGAGCTCAATGCGCTCGCATCGGCCGCCCCGGTCAAGGCCGTGGCGGCGACGGCCGGCGCCAGGATCGAGGTCGCCGCGCTCACCAAGGCGCTGACCAATTCGATGATAGCCGCCGCGACGGCCGAAGACCGGCTGAAAACCGGCTCCATCCCCGTGACCCTCGACGGCAAGCCGGCAAGCATGGCGACCGCCCTGCTGGAGCCCG
>JAVBSF010000315.1:0-3715 GCA_031556925.1 Pararhizobium sp. | reverse complement strand
CGGGCTGGTGGTGCCGGTGCCGCGCGGCGGCCAGAGGGTGGGGCTGATCAGCATCGTCGCGCGCGGCAGCCTGATCGGCGATCGGCACAAGTTGCTGCTGCCGCCGCTGTGCATCTGTTTTCACGAAAGACTGCGGGGGCTGATCGCAGCCCACGATTTGCCGATGGCTCCGGCGGGGCTGACGGCGCGGGAACTGGATTGCCTGCCGCTGGTCTCGAAGGGCCTGTCGGACAGGCAGATCGCCGCCGAGTTGAATATCTCCGTTTCGACAGCTCACGAGCATGTCGAAAACGCCCGTAAGCGCTTCGAAGCGGCGACGCGGGCGGAACTGGTCGCCGCGGCCGTTTCGCTCGGCGTCATTCATTTCTGACGACCGTTTCTGAACGTTTGAATGCATATGGGGGTGGTGTGCGCCGGCTGTATGCGCGTCAGGATGGCGGCTGGCGGCAGCGCTAATTTTTTAAGCACCACCCCTAAATAGAGGGTATTGCTCGCTGCTTTGAGTGTTAAGATTTGCCCAGGGTCCGGAGGATATTGATCAGACCACAAGGCAACAATGATCCTCCTAGTGTTTCAAATATTTTCAGGACGTTACAGTAGTACTTCGGGCCCCCGCTGCGACTTTCTGCAGATGTGATTTCGATGATTTCGGAAAGGTGCGGGGGAACGTCCCCGCACCTCATTCGGCGTGTCTTGCCGCCCGGGAAGGCTTGTCCTTACCGCTTGAGGCTTCCCAGAATGCCGCGCACCAGCGCCCGGCCCAGCGAATTCGCCATGCTGCGAGCCGCCGATTTCATCGCGGCCTCGACGACCGTTTCGCGCTGGCGTCCGGCGCCGGCGGTGCGCGGTTTGGGGGCGCCGGCGGGAGGCGGGCTGTCATTGCCGAAGCCCGGCAGGGTCCAGATGCTGCCGCCGCCGGAAGATTGAGCGGCGGCCTCTTCCTCCGCCTTCCTGGCGTCTTCGGCCTGCTGCGCTGCCTGCCCGGCGCGCTTCGCCAGTATTTCGTAAGCCGACTCGCGATCGAAATCCTCGTCATAGAGGCCGGCGACCGGGCTGATCTTCATCACATGGGCGCGCTCTTCCTCAGTGAGCGGGCCGACACGGCTGGCCGGGGGGCGGATCAAGGTGCGTTCGACCATCGAGGGCGCGCCCTTGCCTTCGAGCGTCGAGACCAGGGCTTCGCCGGTGCCGAGATTGGTGATGACGGTGGCGCAGTCGAAATCCGGGTTCGGACGGAAGGTATCGGCGGCCGTCTTCACCGCCTTCTGTTCACGCGGTGTATAGGCGCGAAGCGCGTGCTGAACGCGGTTGCCGAGCTGGGCCAGAACGGTTTCCGGCACATCGAGCGGGTTCTGTGTTACGAAATAGACGCCGACCCCCTTGGAACGGATCAGGCGCACGACCTGCTCCACCCGTTCGATCAGCACCTTCGGCGCATCGTTGAAGAGCAGATGCGCCTCGTCGAAGAAGAACACGAGCTTCGGTTTGTCGGGATCGCCGATTTCCGGCAGAACCTCGAAGAGTTCCGACAGCATCCAGAGCAGGAACGTGCCGTAGAGGCGGGGGTTCATCATCAGCTTGTCGGCGGCCAGCACCGAAATCGCGCCGCGGCCGTCATTGGTGGTGCGCATGATGTCGGAAATCTTGAGCGCTGGCTCGCCGAAGAAATGCTCCGCACCCTGCTGCTCGAGAATCAGAAGCTCGCGCTGGATCGAGCCGACCGAAGCCTTGGAGATGAAGCCGAACTGATTGGAAAGCTCCGAGGCGTTGTCGCCCATATAGGTGAGCAGCGCCTGCAAATCCTTCATGTCTAGCAGCGGCAAACCGCCCTTGTCGGCAATCTTGAAGGCGATGTTCAGCACGCCTTCCTGCGCATCGGTCGCGTTCATCAGGCGCGAGAGCAGCAGCGGGCCCATTTCAGACATCGTGGTGCGTACACGGTGGCCCTTCTCGCCGTAGAGATCCCAGAAGATCACCGGAAACTCCTGGAAGTCGTAGGGTTGAAGGCCGATCTGCTCGGCGCGCTTGACGAGAAAATCCTTGGCCTCGCCCATGGCGGCGATCCCGGAAAGATCGCCCTTCACATCGGCGCAGAACACCGGCACGCCGGCATTGGAAAAGCCTTCGGCGAGAATTTGCAGCGTAATGGTCTTGCCGGTGCCGGTGGCGCCGGTCACGAGGCCGTGGCGGTTGCCGAATTTCAGCTCCAGATATTCCGGCTTGTTGTTGGTGTCGTCCGGCTTGCGGCTGGTGCCGATATAGAGTTTCCCGTCTTCGAGCATCGCGGCTTTCTCCATGTTTCGGCGGCAGGCCGCAAGGGGTGGGGCGGTGCCGCAATCCTTTATTGTCGCCTAGTTATAGGAGGGGAATCTACAGGCGGCAACTGGCGGATTGATCCCGGAAAGCGTCACCGGATTGCCATCAGCGCATTGTATTTCCTGACGCATTGTAAATACCGGCCAGCCGTGAAACGATACCCGATAGCTGGGGACGAAGCGCTGGCGAGATGCCACCCGCCACTTGAGTTTCGATTTTGAATAATTTACGTTAACGTCCACGTCAAAATAACGAGGAGATTTCCATGAACGAACTGATCCAGCGCGTCGCCGATAACGTCGGCATCGACCCGGCCCTTGCCGAAAAGGCGATCGGCATGATGCTCGGCTTCCTGCAGCGCGAAGCGGCGGACGGCCCGGTTGCCCGCATGATCGAGGCTATCCCCGGCGCGAGCGAACTGGTTGCCCAGTATAACGGCGAAGGTTCGGGCGGCGGCGGTCTGCTCGGCGGTCTTCTGAGCGCGGTCGGCGCCGGCGGCGGCGTCATGGCGCTAGGCCAGCAGCTGATGAGCCAGGGCCTCGGCATGGGCGAGATCACCTCTCTCGCCAAGGAAACCATTGGCTACGCCAAGGAAAAGGCCGGTGAGGAAACCGTCGACGAGGTCGTGAACTCGGTGCCGGGCCTCAGCCAGTTCGTCTGATCCGGTATTGTTTTTGCAATGAGGAACGGCGGCCCCTGAGCCGCCGTTTCTGTTTGTGGAAATGTCAGGCCGCCTCGGCGGAGCCGATGCCGTCAAGCTGGGCGACGGTTTCCGGTGGGAGCCTGATATCCGCAACGGCGAGGTTCTCGCGCAGATGGGCGCGTGACGAGGTGCCGGGGATCAGCAGGATGTTGGGCGCGCGCTGCAGGAGCCAGGCCAGCGCCACCTGCATCGGTGTTGCGCCAAGCTTTGCCGCGACATCCGAGAGCGTCGAGGATTGCAGCGGCGAGAAGCCGCCAAGCGGGAAGAACGGCACATAGGCCGTGCCGGCCGCCGCCAGTTCCTCGATCAGCGCATCGTCGTCGCGATGGGCAAGATTGTACTGGTTCTGCACGCAGACGATCTCGGTGATCTTCCGTCCGTCCGCGACCTGCTTCGAGGTGACGTTGGAGAGGCCGATATGCTTGATCAGGCCCTGCCGTTGCAGATCGGCAAGCACGGTCAGCGGCTCTTCCAGCGAGCCTTCCGACGGGCCATGCATACCGTGCATGGAGCGCAGGTTCACCGCCTCGATCACGTCCAGACCGAGATTCCTGAGGTTGTCGTGGATCGCCTGCGTTAGTGCTTCCTTCGAGAAAGCGGGGTTCCACGAGGCATCCGCGCCCCTGACGGCGCCGACCTTGGTGACGATCAGGAGGTTGTCCCCATAGGGATGCAGCGCCTCCTTGATGATTTGGT
>JAVBSF010000190.1:0-2637 GCA_031556925.1 Pararhizobium sp. | reverse complement strand
ATCAAAGAAGATACAGTGATGGCAATTGTCTTTTCAGGCATGTTTGGCCTAGGGCTTGTCCTCTACACCAAAATCAAAACAGAGGTGCATCTCGATCATATTCTCTTTGGAGACATGCTTGGAGTCTTCTGGTCCGATATTGCCGGCTCCTTTATCATTGCGGCCATTGTCATAGCTGCATTTGTTCTAAAGGGTAGAGATCTTTTCTTGACCGCTTTTGATGCCCAACACGCTCATGCCATTGGCTTACCTGTGCGCATGTTGCACTATGGCCTGTTGGTCATCCTCTCACTGACAGTTGTCGGCGCCTTGAAAGCTACCGGCATCATCTTGACTATTGCCATGCTGGTAGTTCCTGGAGCGATTGGCTTTCTATGGGCAAAGCGCTATGAGCAAATGGTGCTCATCTCCATAATCGCTTCTGTGATAGCTTCGCTGGCGGGAGTTTATTTAAGCTTCTTTATCGACAGCGCACCTGCGCCAACTATCGTTTTGCTGCTGAGCGCAATCTTTGCGGTTTCCCTTCCCTTTACCGCTCTCAAACCGATCAAAACGCTATCATAAATAGACAAAGCGGCATATTCGGCTCTATCAATTCATCTGCAATTGACGAAGCTGTCCGTAAATTATATCAAGATGTTTTGTGTTATACCATTTATTAAAAACAACCAGCTGCTACACCCATCTAGGCGCAAACCTCCCATTTGGGAAGAGCTTGAACAGAGCTATATCAACCTAAATTAAAGATCAGCGCACAGGATCTAACTTCATCAATTGACCGCCACCGTTGAGGCCTTTGGGATAGACCCAAGGATCATCATTTTCGCGCATCAAGCGATCGCATCCCATCATCACGCCCATAAAAAAACCATGCTTTCGAAGTGCTTCCAAAGCATACTGTGAACTACTGGGCAAAAAATGACTGCGCGGACCGTCGCATGGCGATATGACATCCTGATGGAATGAAATCATCAATTCAGCAAATTGACCAAGCACTGGCGTCCGGCAATGTTTTGTCTCTGCACATCTAGCTTGACATGGAGATATTTTCACCGCCAGATCGGCATCTTTTCCCCACGGATCGGCGCTGCCATTTGCCATACACATCGTCAAGCTTACCCCTAACAATGCAACAATCAAACGGCAAGCCATGGAACCTCTTTAGAAATTGGTGCTGAACATAAGCACAGGGAAAAACTGATGGCGCCGCATGAATTCGCGCCCATTAAGTTCATAGACCGCCTGATTGAATTCATCGGCAGCAAGACGCGCGCCGTTGATGCCGCCAAAGTACCAGCCGGCCTCTAAACTAGCGGTGATGATACCTGCCGCAGGATAGCCTTTCTCAAAGAAACGCTGTGTGGCCCAAATAAAGAGGCCGTTGACTAACAGAGAAGTTATGGCGGCTTTTTTCTGACCTACATAGTAGTAGCCAGCTCCAGGCAAAATAGCCTGATAAATCTGTGCCTTCACAGGAGATTTAGCCGCATGGGCATACTCACTTAAAAAACAATGCACATCGCGCTTTGCCAGATGTCCCTCAGCCAATCCGATCACTTTAGGAAAGTCCGCCGTCGCCAGCGCACTTCCCAACTCTAAGTCGTGGGCATCTTTGGGAAAATCAACTGTCAGCTGCTGTAAAACGGCAGCTTGCCGATCACATTGCTCTTCGTGGCCATATGCTGTATAGAGCAAGATTAGAAGCTCACGCTGAGCCGGAAAGTCTGGATTGCATATCGACAGCGAACTAGCCTCGAAAGCTTCAATTGCAGATAGATGCTTACCCCCTAGAAAGTAAGCTGAAACAATGCCATACTCCATCTGTTGGCGGCGGTCAACCATTTCGGCAGGAAGAAAAACTAGCGCTCTTTTAAAACTAGTAATCGCGCGGTAATAATCCTGCTCATAGACAAATGCATAGGCTGCCCTTAGCTCCTTGCCCCAATCTGAGCGGCGCTCATCTGCTGAAAGGCCTTCAAAGGCGGATTCGCGACTTTCTAACAAGCACGGCGTTGGCACAAAGGTGATGTTTGGCTCAAAGTGGCTGCCCTGCTTATAGCAGCCACATAGGGTCAACGCAGCTAGCGCGGCGACGCCCCAGTGTCGCAATGTCAACATCAAGAGCTCCCTTATTCAAATGGGCTTTCAAAGCCAGGATCTGTCTCATAGTTTGGTGAGCGGCGCAGGTTAAGCCAATCGAAGGCCTCTTCAGTCTCATAGACCCAGTCTTTCTTGTTATCGCGTTTATAGCGCCAGATATCTTGCTGGTGCTTGGTGAGCGATTGCAGCTTCTCTTCCGTATCGATGATCTGTGGGCGCAAAAAGATCATCTGATTGCGCTTAGCGTCAATATTTGACTTGTCCTTAAACGCCGCACCTAGCAGAGGAATACCTCCCAAGCATGGCACTTTGCTCACAGTGCGTTGACGCTCATCGCGAATCATACCACTGATGATCAAGAAATATCCATCGGGCAGGTGCACACGCGTTGTCGTCGTGCTCTTGGTCGTGTTTGGCCCTGGAGAATCTTCGGGCGTATTTAATGAAGTCGACGGAATCAATCGACTTAACTCTTGGCTAATCTCCAGCGTCACTAAATCATTTTCGACAATGATCGGCGTCACTCTTAAGCGCGTA